>JBOGOP010000101.1:0-16987 GCA_050747225.1 Pyrinomonadaceae bacterium | reverse complement strand
CCTTCATCCTTCCGCCTTCATCCTTGCTAAGGCGCCGCCATTAAATAGTGTAAGTACTGAAGGTAAGGTAAAGCTTGTGACTGGCCTTCAAATCATTTGCCTCGTCTCGCTTATCGTCTTTGCGCACTCATTTGACGGCCTCCCGTCGAGTAACGCGCAGCAAAAGTTATCAACCAGTAGTATCACCATAATCAACAGAACTCGGTCGCTCGAGCTCGTAAGCGTCGAGCGAGCTAAGGATTCCCTCCTTCTGACCTTTAGGAACAATTACCCTCAAGCTGTAAGTGGAGTAGTCGTATCTGTGCAGAAGGGCTCGACCAACATGGTGTCATTCCCCAATTCGAAGGAAATGATTGCTCCCGGGGCCACGCGCGAAGAGGCTTTCCTACTGTTCCCCGACAGAGTGACACGGGAGGTGGTTATCCTCGCCGCCTTTTTGGTGGATTGCACAATAGATGGAGAGCCTGAAACGGTCAAGAAAGAGGAGGCCGAGCGTAGGGGAGAAAAGAAACTTAATGAAAGACTTCTGGCGGTTGTAAATAAGGTTTTGGATTCGCCCGAGTTTGAAGATATGAAATCCTTGAATAAGTTAGAGCGCGAATTGGCCTCGCTGGCAGAGAAGACATCGCGTGCTTCCTCGGAAGAAGGTTACGTCCGTAGAGTCAGCCTTAGCACTTTTGCCTTGAGTAAAATCTGGGATCTGCAGAAAGTCTTGAAGGAAGGCGCTAAGCCTAATATTAAAGAAGAGTTGATCAATTTCAGGAGTCTTCTGGAAGCGAAGAGAACGTCTTGTTAACAGGTAAGGTAAAGGCGCAGACCGGAGCGGCGCTAGCGCGTTCGACATCCTGACTGGTCCGGCGGAGCTTGAATGAAGTTGTGCCGCCGCGTCAACCCTGACGTTATGCGGTCGAAGAGAGCCGGAAATAGGATCCTGAGATGACGATGCCAAGCATACTTGCGGCCACCTGGAGCGACGGGTTGTTCGTCTTCACTCCGGAAACGCGACGCCAGGAACTTGCCGGGCGCTCAGTCAGAGCCCTGGCGCCAGATCGAGATGGAGGCGCGCTCGCCATCGTCGATGGACACTCCCTTCGCCGTCGTAGCCGCGAGGGCGAGTGGAGTACGATCGCAACCAGTGAACTTGATGCGCTTGCTTTGTTCTGATTCCTAACTAAGATGTCCTCATGGCGAAAGACGATAACCATTCGCTTCGCAATACGATTATTGGAACTGTAATTGGTGGCGCGATTCTATCGGCTATCGGTTATGTTATCTTTTCTTGCCAAATGTCCTTCGCTGGATATTGAACGTCGTTGCAGCAATCTGGCATTACCTTGTTTCGTTCACATCAATCCCTCGATGGCTGTTCTTACTGCTTATATGCCTGGCGGTGGTAACCGTTGTTCGGCTGGTGGTGCCACTGCTTCGACGCGGAACCAAAGAACCCACAGTTCGAATATACACTCAAGACTCATTCGAGGGGCTGGTTTGGAGGTGGTCATATGATTGGGGAAACAATCCGATTCAGATCGTTCCCTATTGCCCTTACTGCGATACTATCTTGGTCCATTCCGAGTCCAATGTGTGGGGAGAGGCGCCGAAAGTGTCTTTTTATTGCGAAAGATGCAAGTCGGTGCGCGGGGAAATCGAAGGTGGCGGGAGACATTACGCAATATCAATGGTTGAACGATTGATTGATCGAAAAATTCGAAATGATGAATGGCAACGTCTCATAAAACGCAACGTATAACAGATCGTCGGACGCGGGCGGCGGGAGCGTATTCTCAACTTCCTCGGTGCGGCGGAGGGTGCTTTGATCGCGCTGCCACGTCAACTCAACCGTTAGACCTCAGAACTAGGTTTACAACCGATACATAAACTGAAAGGAGAAAGATTATGGCTTTAGTTCCGGTAACCACCTACGCGGCAGGCTGGAATCCGACAACTAATCAAGGGAGGATGTTCATTCAAATAGGTACAGGGCCGGCTGCACCCGTACCTATTGATAACGCGGAAGAGTTCATACTCTTGTTGCTAATGATGAGCAAGACAGGTGTTCAATTCGACACCCAAACAAGAGAAATTGAGATCCCCTTTCGTCCGGTAGGCACATAACCTGTAGTTGTGCTTTACGAGTAGGCTCATGTAGTTGGGGGAAAATATTCGAGGTGTGTCCGGAGAACCGTACTTCGCGATTACTGGAAAGAAAGAGTCACAAAGACTGGAAACAGATAACACAGCGCTCATCTGCTGAAACGGGCGGCTAACAAATCGCTGGACGCGAGCGGCGGGAGCGAAAGCAAGGATGAAGGATGAATAAGAAAACGAGTTCGTTTCATCCCTCATCCTTCCGCCTTCATCCCTGCTTACAGCCGCCGCCCGTGTCAACTCAACCGTTCGGCGCCAACCCTAGCTCCAATGACGCGTAGTTAAGACATCCAATGTTGATCTCAATTGTTGTCCCTGCCTTCAATGAAGCGGATTATCTCGCTGAAACAATCGGCAGTCTCAACAAAGCCAAAGCATTCCTGCGCCGGGAAAACGACCTCGACGCGGAAATTATAGTAGTCGATAACGACAGCGATGATTTGACCGCAGAGGTCGCGCGCAACCTGGGTGCGTTAGTTGTCAGAGAGGCGCAACACAACATAGCGAAGGTTCGCAATACTGGAGCCAGGTTCTCCAGCGGTGAGACGATTATTTTTGTTGACGCTGACACGGTCGTGCCCGAGAACTTTTTATCTCGCGTTGTTGAAGCGATGTCAGACGACCCGTGTTTTGGAGGGGCCGTAGATCTGGATTACCGGCCAATGAAACTAACGGTCAAGGCTTACCTGCAATTCTGGCGATTCGCCGGTAAGGTTACCGGAACGGCACAGGGCGCGACCCAGTTTTGCCGCAAGAACGTTTTCTTGACGCTCAGCGGCTACGATGAAACGCTGTTCATGGGAGAGGATGTAGAGTTTTATTGGCGTTTGAGGAGATTCGCGAAGAGGAAGAATGGCACAGTCGTCTTTATCAGGGACATAAGAGTTGTACCTTCGACTCGCCGCTTTGATCAGTGGAGGCTTTGGCGCACGCTGTTCTGGACAAATCCTTTGTTGATTTTCATTCTTCGGCGGAAAAAGTCATGCTGGGAGGGCTGGTACAAAGCGGCCCCGCGATGAAATAGCGGACGCCGAACAAATCGCTGGACGCGAGCGGCGCGAGCGTGTTTCGTAAGATGATTGGTCCGCGATGCGTTCATGAATTCGCGCCGCCGCGTCAACTCAACCGTTCGATGGCTTCGTCCACGGGTTGGGAAAACGCCGGACTTCAACCTACAGTTGAGTCGTATGCTTAGCGCACCTCAAAGCAGCCAAAGGTGCATTCAACCGGAACGCGTTGAGCCCACGAAACCGTCGAGCGGAGAAATGGGTTTCACGGCCATACACGTTGAGAGCGGTCGCCGCATCGGTATGAAAGCTTCAGAGCGCTTCCCGATGGCTAGCGCATACAAGTTTCCTATAGCAGTCCATTTGTTGATGCTCGTAGACGAAGGAAGGGTAGAGCTTGACCACCTGATTAGGATGGAACCGAAAGATGTTCGGCCGGGAGGCGTGCCGTTAACTGACAATTTCGAGTTCGGTGAGTCATCTGTATCAGTACGTAAGCTCCTCGAGATGATGCTGACAGTTAGTGACAATACCGCCTCAGATCTAATCTTGCGTTTAGCCGGCGGCCCCCATGTTGTGACTGCGCGCATGCGTGCCCTCGGAATTGAGGACATGTCCATTGATCGTTCCACAATTGAACACATCTTCGACATGTTCGGCTTGCCGCTACCACCAGAAACTGATTGGGGGCCGGGCAGGTATGTAAGTCTGCTGACTTCTGTCCCGGCAAATAAACAACGCGCTGCCACAAAGCAGTACGCGCGCGATTCGCGAGACACCTCAACGCCTGATGCAATGGCATCCTTGCTGGTTCAAGTCTGGGGGAAAAATTTGCTTAAGCCGGAAACGGCCAAGTTGCTCGTCGGTATTATGCGTCGCTGCCAAACTGGTGAGGCACGATTGAAAGGTCTGCTTCCGGCCGGAACTGAGGTGGCGCACAAAACGGGAACCGCTATGGGCATCGTTAACGATGTGGGCGTTATCACACTACCTAACGGTGCGGGGCATATTGCGATAGTTGTGTTCATAAAAGGCTCGAAATCATTAGCGGCAGAGTCAGAGCACTCAATCGCCGAAGTCGCGCGCCGCGCGTATGACCATTTCTTCCCTAACTGACTACCTTGTTCTTTTGTTCGGGTAAAATTGCAAACGCGGCGACGCCTGTAATGACAGCCGCCATCGAACAAATCGTTGGACGCGAGGCGGCGGGAGCATAAGCAAGGATGAAGGATGAATTATGAAGGATGAATCGGCGTAGTTTTCATACTTCAGCCTTCCGCCTTCATCCTTGCGTTTCAGCGCCGCCGTGCCAACTCAAACGTTCGGCAGCTTTTGCAAGCTTAAGGAGAGTGCATGAAAATCCTTTGGTACCTTCTCACTGCGTTCCTCGGTCTAGTAGGTGTAATGGCACTACTTCGAACGGTTGAACGATTGGCCGTTGGTGCCGGCTTGTTGCCGGTGCAACTCATTATTGCTGTCGTGATGTTGCTTTTGGCGGCGTTGTGCCTGCGAAAGGCGCGTAGCTCAGCGTAGTCTTTCTAACTCATGCGTTGTCGAACAAATCGTTGGACGCGAACGGCGGAGCGCGTTTCGCAACTTGCTTGGTGCGGCGGTCCCGATACATCGGGATTGATTCGCGCCGCCGCGTCAACTCAAATCAGCGGCGGAACATTAACGCGACGCAGACTGTTGGTGGGAACATCCTTGACGGAAGAATTGTTATTCGCGAACGTCCGTAACGTTACGGGTGCGGCGAACAAATCGGTTGCCCTCAAGGAGAGATGCTGATCACGCCAGCGTTGCTGGTCACGCCCTGGAAGGTAACGGTCAGTTGCAGGTCGCCGATGAGCAGCGGGTCGAGCTTAATAATAATGTAAGAGGTAGACGGCACTCCTGGTAGCGTGCCCACGCCCTCGACACTGAGTGTAATGCCGCCCGCCTGCACTGAGAGGTCTGGGCTCGGCTGATTCAGTCCGAGATGGGAAGTGAATATCATCACGCGCGTTCGTTGATCCGAACTGAAATTGTGCGAGCCGACGACTGAAAAAGGCTCACGAACGAACATCACCGAATCGATTGCGATAACGTGATTATTCGCGTCAGTGAACAATTGCGGTGGACCAAATTCGAAGGCTCCGATATCCACTGCGCCATTCACGATTCGGCTAAAACCCACGCCGCGCTGATCCGTTGTCAAAGGATTTCCATTTTGATCCAGGGCCAATGCGTTGCTGCCCGCATTGATCGCCGGGCCACCAACCAAGAGCGCGTGGGTCATTGTCAGGCCACCGTTATTGGCGAGTGGGCCCAGACCAGGGTTCGAAACGCCAAGCTGATTGTTGTTGGCCCCGTTGGTCAGGCCACAACCGTTACACGTGCCGATCAGGTTAGATGAACTCGTCGTATTAACGAGATCGCGAAGGTCGTCCGGCGTGGTACCCGGGGCAGGGCCGATGAAATTGCCAGAGATGATGCTGTTCTTCAACAGTACTCCGCCTGAGTTCTGTAGGCCTCCGCCGTTGCCGCTCGTCGAGCGATTATTTGTGACTGTGGTATTTATCAACGTTGTATTAGTTGCATTAAAACTATAAATACCGCCAGCGAATTGATTACTGATATTGCCCGAGACCGTGCTATTAATCACCATCACAGTAGCCCCACCGTTGTAGATGCCGGCGCCACCATATGTGGCTCCATTGTTCGCGATAGTACAGCCGATAATGTTCGCGACAGTTGCAGTGCCACCAACGCGAATACCTGCGCCGGTGTTGCGGGCTGAATTATTACTCACGGTGACGCCCACCAGGGTAGCCGGCCCTTCTCCTATGTAGATCCCGCTTTCAGAATTCCCGCCAATAGAGCCGCCGTTCATTTGGAAAGTGCTTACAGAACTGATACCCCCACCGTTGGCCCCGCTGGTATTAGCCTGACCCGCGATTGTGCTTCCGATTCTGCAATTATTAAGGACAAGTGAACCCGAATTATGTCCAAGTGAACCCGAATTATATATGCCGCCACCTGCTCCGGAACCCTCCGAAGTTCCGACGCTGTTTCCGTAAATATTGCAATCCGTCATCGTCAGCGTACCGCCGTTGTTGAGCACGCCGCCTCCGTTGCCGCCGGGAAGCAGCCCGTTAGAGATTGTCAACCCGGATATGGCGACCGTCTTGCCGGAATTGATCGAGAAAATCCGAAAGTTTGGCGTGCCACCTGCGGTGCTGCGCTGTACAGTTAGTGAATTCGCGCCGGGGCCATTGATATTGATAGTAGTATTTATGTCTGGTAAAGGCGTGGCTAAATTAATCGTACCCGAAATACTGCCAAGGTTAATGTTAACTACACAACCGGACGTTGTATTTGCTTCCTGCATTGCCGCACGCAACGTACATGAACCACCCGCCGTGGCGCACAAGCCATCACTGAGAGCAGCGTCATTTGCATCACCATTGTCGTTAACGGTGTAACCAGCCGGACCGGGACAAGTTCCGGGTGAAGGACTTGGCGTGGGTGTCGGTGTTGGCGTCGGCGTTGGCACGGGGCAACCGCTCCAATTAAGTTTGACCGTTCCGCTATCGCCGCCCCATCCATCAACAACGATTTGATATGTCGTGCCGGCGGTTGCACTGAATGTCACACTGCTCGTTAACACGCTCCCCGGGGTGGCGTCATCATTAAATGTAATTCTCGTCAGAGATCCGAGACTGGCGCCGGTATAAACAGCCAATATCGTATCGAAGTCACTCCCGGCGGTTGTGATGTTAGTATTGAGCGACACCGACGAAGGCGCTTGCCATTGGTACCAGACGGTTTGACCGGGACTGCCGGAACTAGAATCGCTCGGATCGTGACTCGGTTCTCCTGGCTCGCTAGTCGCACTGAAAGTTGTGCCCGTCAAGTTACCGGAACAACCACTGAATACCTGCCGATTTGCGAAGTTATCATTCGCTGGCGGCGTAGGTGTTGGCGGCGGTGGCGGCGGCGGAGTGGTATTAGTCAAATTGTAGCCGAATGACGTTAGCGCAAGTATATCGTTGCCGGTGATCGTTCTTCGACAACCGGACGAAATAGCTGGATCCATGATGCCGATGTAAGGGGAGCACGTCGAAGAGTGTTTCCAGTGACTCGACTGCCAGCCATCCCCACCGTTGTTTGTGGAACCATTTGGCCCACCTGTGGAAAGACCCAGCTCAGGGTTACCCGGAATGAAATCATACTGGAGAGGATCAGGAGAGCCACCAATCGTCAGGATGCGTTGAGCTGTCGAAAAAGTGCTTGAGTCCGTGCCGGTGCGAAAGCGATAGAGGTCCCAGATTGATGGTTTGGGAAGATTCAGACCGGCCTCTGAATGAAATCCCAATGCGTGACCAATCTCGTGCGTGGCAACCGCATCAAAATCAATCTGCCCGGGAGTTACGCCGTCACTTGGCTCAAAATCGAACGAGAAACTTGAATTAAATCCGATCCTCGCCGCCAGGTCGGTGGACTGCGCTGTTGCCGGCAATAGACCGATTGCGCGACCAGTGGAATCTGAAACAATAGTTCCACTAGCGTTTCCTAAATCGGTAGGCACTGTCGTTGAAGGAAGCGCATTGAATATTGATTGCTTTGTCACATTCCCTTCGTCCGTTGCTTCGGCGATAAGATTCGTGCGAACAGATTGATATGGGTACGACTGAGCCGGTGCGCTCGTAGCGCCAAGCACGCCCGGCGGCCATGATTCACCAAAGTAAGTTGGGCCGTAATCAACATCAATATAGATGGTGATGGGCGACAGGATTATGTTTTCCCAATTTTGCGCGGCCATGGTAAAAGCGTTAACGGCTGTGGGATTCTGCTGTAGCTGTGCCGTCGCCCGTAGAATGATGTTGAGACCGGTCCCATCATTCTCACCTGGTTGAGTGGGGATCTTCTTGTTGAGATGATTAATCTGGCGCAGTCCCAGCTTCGTGGAATCCACCTCGTTCATCCGCTGTATTTCGTCAGGGGTGGCTCTACGACAAACGATTTCACCGTTGGCGTTTCTATAAATCGTAAACTGCTCACGCTGCTTCGGCTTGGAGTCATCGCTTGCCTCAAACTGCTGTTCGAAAGTCAAGGCAGTCGGACGCGACGAGTCCACGGGTATGCTTGCTTTACGATTCGAAGCCGGCAATCGAGATGCGATCGCGCCGCCCATCGTGGACGCAGCAAGAGTGGCGAGCGTAATTACCACAAGGGTTCGCGATCTATACAGCATTGAGAGTTGTAGTCTAAAGTTCCTGGGCGCTTAGACACGTGTGAAGCAGCCGCTAACGTTCTTAAAAGTCAGGGCAAGCGAAGGGATTATATCCAATTTCGCGAGCCTGGGTAAGCCGCAGAAATAAGGAACGTTGCTTTAACGCCCTCGAGCGGCGGGGTCGAGGAAAGGATGAAGGATGAGGGATGAAGGATGAACAAGAACGAAAAGATCATCCTTCATCCTTCCGCCTTCATCCTTGCTTTCAGCGCCGACCGGTCAACTTTGTCGTTAGGCTGCTGATTGAATATTCCAAGAGAGGAAACTTATATGCAGAGAGCACAGTTCTTGCTGATGGTCGCGTTTTTGTTCTTGTCTGCCTCCGGCACCGTTGCACAAAGCACTGTTCAAAATGATGATGCGGTTGTCGAGCAAGTACCTTGTGCGCCGAATACCATATCCAAATACGAGCAGTATTTGGAATCGTCTAAACGTAGTTTCGCAGATGAAGTCGAGGCCGCGAAGCGGGAGGGATTGCGCGCGGAGATGCCTGGCAATCTCACGGCGCACCTTCTGAGCAAAGAAGAGTTTAAACGTCAAACAGCTTATACGGGATTTGAATGCCGGCGAATTAAATACATGAGCGACGGCTTGAAGGTCGTAGGCTTCATCTGGAAGCCGAAGAATACGGAAGGCAAAAAGTTGCCGCTCATCATCGTCAATCATGGCGGCAATGGTGAGTTCGGCAAGCTGACTCCCTGGGTGCGGTTCGGCTATTACCGCTACGTCTCAAGCGGCTTTGTGGTCATCGGCCCACAGTACCGCGGCGTTGATGGCGGCGAGGGGAGTGATGAGTTCGGCGGCGCCGATCTGCATGACGTAATGAATGTTATTCCGCTGGCTAAATCTCTTGGCTATGTGGATATGAATAACATCTTCATATTCGGGGCATCACGGGGCGGGATGATGGTATTTCTCGCGCTCAAGAATAATATTCCGGTTAATGCTGCGGCAGTAATCAGTGGCGTAACTGATTTAATAAGTAACGGCAAAGAACGTCCTGGAATGGTTGGTGTTTACAAAAATCGGATTCCTGACTTTGATAAACGTGGAGAGGAATTGCTACGCGAGCGATCTGCCGTATATTGGGCGGATAAAATCAACACGCCGGTCTTGATGCTACACGGCACAACGGATTGGCGCGTGAATGCAAGCGATGCATTAACTTTAGCCCAAAAGCTGCAAGACAACGGGAAGACTTACGAACTGATCATCTATGCTCACGATGCTCATGGCGTACCGTTTAATCGCGCGGACGCCGACAGAAGAATAATTGAGTGGTTCAAACTGCATATGAAGTAATAGATGGCGCACGCAGCCTAACAAGTCATTCGACCGGACGCGGCGATAGCGTCCCTGGCGCGGTAGCGTCTTTCTCAACTAGCTTGGTGCAGCGAAGGCTGCTTTGATTCGCGCCGCCGCGTCAACTCAAACGTAGGCCGCGCCTTCAAGGGACAAGATGACGATGGAAGAGAAAAAGAAGTCAAAGCCATCGCTTCGCGCAAGGGCAGACAAGGTTAGGGATTTCCGCTGCAAGAATCTCATTGCAGTAATCGAGCAGCCTGATGATCTGAGGAATATTGGGACGATCATCAGAAACGTGAATGCCCTGGGTGTTGAGAAGGCGTATGTCGTAACCGATCGGAACTCCCTACCTGACGACTGGCAGGAGATGCGCGGTCGCTCAAAGCTGAGTGCTACCTCGGCCTCTGCGATAAAGTGGAGCTTCGTAAGGAAATTCAAAGATACGGAAAGCTGCCTGGCACACTTGGAGAAAAACGGCTTCGTTTCAGTCGTTACCTCTCCCCACACTAAGGGTTGCAAGAACGTCGTTCTGCATGAAGCCGACTACACCAAGTACAAAAAGCTGGCCGTCTGGTTTGGAAACGAGGTGCCGGCATAAGTCGTCTTGCACTGGAGCGGAGCGAACTGTGCGTGAATATCCCAATGTTCGGAATTATCGAGAGTCTAAATCTTGGCACAACATCTGGCATCGTTCTTTACGAGATCACCAAGCAACGACGCGCGTTCCAGGCAAGGCTCAAAGCTAAGATTGCCGCAAAGAAAGAATCAAAGAGTTGAGCCAAACAATTCAGTCAAGCCGGCCACCTGAAATCGGATGTTCGGCATCTTCCAGTCATGAATTCCTCTATGCGCATAGCGATATTCCAGATTGACGCCTTCACTACCCGCCGATTCGCGGGAAATCCTGCTGCGGTGATGCCGATGGATCGTTTTTTGACTGACGAGGTGTTGCAGGCGATCGCAGCCGAAAACAATTTGGCCGAGACTGCCTTTCTAGTTCCCAAAGGCGGCGACTATAGCATCCGCTGGTTCACGCCGACCACAGAGGTGCCACTTTGCGGTCACGCCACCCTGGCCAGTGCAGCCGTCGTCATGGAGCGACTGGAACCTGGACGCAGCACGGTGGTCTTCAACTCGGCGAGTGGCCCTTTGGCAGTAAACCAAACTGATAAGGGTTATGTTATGGACTTTCCGGCTCGCGATGCGGAGCGGGTCCCGACACCGCCCGGGCTGGCTAACGCGCTCGGCGTCGCTCCCATCGAGGTTCTCGCTGACGCTTTCAACTACACGGCGTTACTCGAGAAGGCGCAAATTGTGCGTGAGCTTGTCCCCGACGTAGCCGCCCTCGCACGCATGGATCGGAGCGGTGTGATCGTGACCGCACCGGGGGATCGAAGCTATGACTTTGTCAGTCGCTACTTCGCGCCATCCAAAGGTATCCCGGAAGATCCCGTGACCGGGGGCGCGCATTGTATGCTGGTTCCGTATTGGGCCAAGCGACTCGACAAAACAATGTTTCGAGCTTTTCAGGCTTCGAGCCGTGGCGGAGAGATTCTCTGTCGGCTGGTTGGCGAACGGGTCGAGTTGGAAGGCTCTTGCGTCTTCTACCTGGAAGGCGAGGTAGAGATTTGACGAAGTTGGCGGGGCCGGGAAAAGGATGAAGGATGAGGGATGAAGGATGAATCGGAAAAACTGTTTACCCTTCACCTTTCACTTTTCACGGTGACCTTCATCCTTGGGCGTTCATCCGTGCGTTTCAGTGCCGTGCGCTATATTGCAAACATCCGCAACCTTTAATCGCTAGGAGTGGAAGTTATGAAATCGAGTACCAGTAACAGAAGAAAGTTTTTGGGCGCGATTGCGGCGAGTACTGCCGGAAGTGTTCTCATAAACACAATCTCTCCATTTTCTACCGCTAACGCTCGAACAAATTCATTGCCTTCCGGGCCAGAACCCAAAAGTGAATACCTTTTTGCTAATGGTCTTACTTATTTAAATACAGGAACACTCGGTCCCAGCCGCAGAGACACCATCGAAGAATCAATGAAGGCATGGGAAGAACTAGAATCATTCCCGGTAAAGTTTTACGGAAAATTTGGCGCGGAATCACTGGCTGAGAAAACAAGAACCATCGCTGCCAGGTTTCTTGGTTGCGATCTGAGTGAAATGCTGATCACAAACAGCACCACGAACGGAATGAATGCCGTTGCTCAGGGGTTACGATTGAAATCAGGAGACCGTATTCTCACCACCGACCAGGAGCATGGCGGAGGTTTGCTGGGCTGGAATTATTTTGCCAGGTATTACGGAGCGATAATCGATAAGGTAATTATTCCCCCGGGTGAAAATAATGCTGAATCTATATTGAAGAGGGTAAAGGAGAACATCAGAAAGGAAACCAAACTCATCAGCGTAAGTCATGTTCTCTCATCTACAGGACTGCGGATGCCCATTGCTGAGATCTCTTCACTAGCCCGGTCAAGAGGCATTTTGTCTATCGTTGATGGCGCACAGGCAGCAGGCGCGATTAAAGTCAACCTAAAAGAGCTGGGATGTGATGCTTATGCGACCAGTGGACATAAGTGGTTAATGGGACCGAAGGGGACAGGTCTTCTGTATTTGTCAAAAGATGTCCAGAACGTAATTCGCCCGATGCAGTTTGAGGAATCTTACAATACTTACAATGATGGAAACGGAGTAGTGAACTTAGCCTGTATTTTGGGTTTGGGTAAAGCGATTGAATATCTTGAATCGGTTGGTATCAGTAAGATCGAAGAACATAATTTGTCTCTGCGAAATAGATTGTATGACCGGCTAAAGAATTTGAGGAACTTAAAACTTGTGAGTCCCGCCAGCGGACCGCTTGCTTCCCCAATGCTTGCAGGCATCCTGTCTGATACCTTTGAGAAAACTTCATTTGTAAAAATGCTGCTTGATAAGTATAGATTAAGCATACGCCCCACCCATAAAGAATTTGGATTTAACGGGATCAGGTTCTCTCTACATATTTTCAACACTGAAGCTGAAGTTGATTTTGCGGCTGAGGTCTTACATAAAGAGTTAACAACTTAAATATTTAACTTTGTGAACTATGAAGGATGAAGGATGAAGTGCGGCGGAGGATGCTTTGATTCGCGCCGCGCCGCGCCGCGCGAACTCAGACGTTCGGCGGCAAACGTTCGTCTCAAGTTTCAATGTAAGGCGTACAAAAAATGCGATTAGCGCTGCTAACTATTCTTTTCGTTTCTTGTCAGCTCGTTCTCACAGCTCAATCTCTACCTGAGTGGTACCGCGTTTACACCTTTGACGAAAGCAGGATCGAAATGAATACGTCTCTGGTGACATTAGTCAGTCAAGATGTCAGCCGCGTAAGGTTCCGATGGACTTTAGACCAGCCGGAACTATTACCCGGAGTGGCGGAATCAAAGTACAAGAGCAGGCTGGAGGTGATGGAATTCAATTGCTCACTAAATCAGTATCGACCCTACCACCTGACATTCTATAACGAGCACGGAGACATTGTTCGCATCGAGGATTCACCGGGTGAATGGCGCGCAGTGACGTTGGGGAGCATGATGGAGAAGCTGTTTTTACCGGGTTGTGAGCTAATTAAAAAGAAGACTCAGCCAGCCGCTACTGGCGCCGACAAAGCGCTAACGGAAAAGGTAGCGCGGTTTGCTCACACCTTCGCAAAGGATCTGGAACAAGCGAAAGACTTCAAGCCTGTCATTGAGAAGTTTTTCGTGCCCAAATATTTGAATGGTTATCTTGGCGACAAGGGCGCCGAGTGGTTTGTAAATCTGAGCCGAGACACGGCGGCTAAGGTAAGCCCACAGGAACTTCAGCGCTTCTATGTGGCGTTGATGAACGCTGGTTATTTGAGTTCATTGTACGTCATCAGCCAGCTCCCTTTAGATTCTGAGGAGCCGCTTTCTTTCGAAAAGTTATTACCCCCCTATGTTTTAGAGCTGGTCAGAAATCACCCCTATACGGCCAAATACAAAACCCACGAAGGCAACTACGATTTCCTCGCGGAGAGTATTGGGAGTGTTGAGCGATTGCGGAGCTATACTGATCTGCTCGAAAAGATCGGTTCACTAATGCGGAAGCAGGTTCGAAAGGTCGCGGCTGAACACAGTCAGGAATATCAGGCGATGCTTGAGAATTGGCATCTATATGATCCCAAGATTCGATTCTGTGGCGAGAATTGCCTGGGTCTGCCGAAGGGTACAAGAATGTTCGAGGTCAACGTACCTGTATTTCACTTGCAGATTGCTGAGATCGCGGGAACTCTTAAAGTCGTTTCGGCAAGAAGTAGTTTCTAATGGAGGCCCCGCCGAACAAGCTCTTGCAGCAGACTCGCCGGTGAGCGGCTTTTATGGTAGTTGCGTGAGCTCGCCGCTGAAGCGCAACGTTCGGTTGCTTCGGATGATGATGAAATGACCTTAAGCTGCGTTGGAAAATGTAGGCAACAATTCTCGTCGGAAAGGGATTGAATGATTAGTAAGGCCACCAAACGTTCGATTCTTCGCTGGATTCACCTGGTCCTTGGCATTCCGATACTCGGCTATATTTATAGTCCACCTGCGGAAGCTCAACAGTACGCTGGCGCGGTTCGGTTTGTCTTCGTTCCGGTAATTATCCTGGCGGGATATTGGATGTATGCAGGCGCAGTCTTCGCCATTATTGGCGTTGCGGTGTGGCTCGGTGCAATTCGCCTGTCCGGAGTTGGGGCGGCGATCCTGAGTCAGGTCGCGCTGTTCATCGCGCGGAAGATCTGGTTGGTGATTCGTGCGCGACGTTCAAAGTGATCGGGCCTATCCATGCAGTGCAGCCTGCCCGCTACACGGGCCAGCGGTGGCTGATCTTTATCGTTAGGCATTCTGGAAGAGTCGGGAAGTCTTAGGAGGAGAACATGAAAAAGTCGGGTTCGACCGAGGGCCAGTCGGCGTCTAAGCTGATTGACAAAAGAATCGCCGAGTTCGGAGACTGGCGCGGGGAGACCTTGAGCAGGATGCGCAAGCTCGTCAAAGAGGCAGACCCGGACGTCGTCGAGGAGTTGAAGTGGATGAAGCCGACGAACCCGGGCGTTCCCACATGGTCGCACGATGGGATCATCTGCACCGGCGAGTCTTACAAGTCGATCGTGAAGTTGACCTTCGCCAAGGGGGCGTCGTTGAAGGACCCGGCCAAGCTCTTCAACTCGAGCCTCGAAGGGAACACAAGGCGCGCGATTGACATCCATGAGGGGGAGGAGGTCGACGCGGGCGCGTTCAAGGCGCTGATCCGTGCCGCAGTCGCACTCAACACATCCGGCGGAAAGGCAAAGCCAGGGCGAGCGAAATAGGCACGGGATTCGCGCCCTCTCTGGAGTGAGTAGGCTCTCCGCGTGAGCCTTGCCGACCGGAGTTTATCTGCTTTGCCTCAAAAATCACGGAAGCGGAATGGATGATCCGACGCGTAGCGTCGAAATGAGTTTAGCCCGGCCCTTTTAAGGCCGGGCCGGGCATCGGACAAACAAGCTGGTGTCGTCGCGTAGCGACGAAATGAAACTGGGATAGCTCTGTAAGTGTTCATCGCGTCGCTAGCGCGACTCGAAAGCAATTATTCGTTTAGCCCGGCCTTGAAAGGCCGGGCTAAACTCACGCCGACGCTAACGCGTCGAAGAGTCCGCAGTTTACTTTTGAGGCGAAGCCGAATTTGCCATAACGCGCGTTACCAGACAGAGAAGCACGTCAATGCGTTCTATCCGCAAGTCCACGAAGGTGTCCGCCAGGAAGCCGGCCGCGGCGAAGACCAGGACGTCCAGGTCCGCGAAGGCGTCGGCCAGGAAGCCGGCCGTCCTCGCAGGCGGCAACCCTCAGATTGCGAAGGCCGACGGCGAGGCCCCCGTGCAGGCCTACATTGCAGCCATGCCGGGCTGGAAACGCGACCTCGGCCGTCGCCTCGACGCGCTCATCGTGCGCAACGTGCCGAACGTGCGCAAGGCCGTGAGGTGGAACTCACCCTTCTATGGCATCGAGGGCCAGGGCTGGTTTCTGGGATTGCACGTCTTCAATCACTACGTGAAGGTGACCTTCTTCCGAGGCACGTCGCTGCGACCCGTTCCACCCGGAGGCACGGGGAAGGACGCGCGCTGGATCGACATCCACGAGGACGATCTCGACGAGAAGCAGCTGGCAACCTGGATCAAGCAGGCGGCCTCCATCCCCGGCTGGGACGGCGGATCCACGCGCTCTCTAAAACATTAAGGACATGCTTCCTCCACTTACATTTCCTTTGTCGCCGCTTAATAGGAAGCGAGCGCTAATCCTGTTAGCGTTGTACGGAATTCTGGTCATCACCTCTGCTGTTGCTTACCTCATCCTGTCCGGAGACCGCCGTCTTCCTATTCACTTTATCCTTCTGTTCGTAATTACCTGTGTGAGTGCTTGGGGCATCCACATGATGTATAGATGGGCGTGGGCCATTGCGACTCTTTTTGCTGCATGGCAGATCTATTCAGGCATAAGTATCATATTGCCGTTGTTCAATGCGGGTGTAATTTATGCCCCCGCGCCTGCCCAGATTGTATTCGGGACTGTTGCGCTTCGAACGGTAGTCCTGGTGATCCTATTTCTCTTGCTGCTGTTTTTCAGCGATCGTAAGAATATCTTTGGTTAGCTGCAGTCCAACAAGCCCGTGCAGCGGACTCGCCAGTGAGTGGCCTTTTAGCGTTAGTGGCGGTGGCGAGTCGCTGAAGCGCAGAGTTAGCCTGCTGAAAAAGGAGGGTCGATGACTACGACCACGATGAAGCCGCGTTTGACATCCTTCGCTCCACAGTTCCTCGTCGACGACCTCGAGCAGTCGATCGCGTACTACCAGAAGATCGGCTTCACGTTCGGTGAGCCGTGGGAGGGTTTCTACGCTATCGGTTATCTGGACGGACTGGAACTTCATTTGAAGGAAGCGCCCAGGGACCAAGTGGAGCGCCGGCACCGGCGCGACAACGAGCATCTCGACGCCGCAGCGGGCGTCGACGGCATCGAAGCGTTCTACGAGCGATGCGTCGCCAACGGTGCAACGATCATCAGGCCGCTCACGGCCACCGCGTGGGGCACGAAGGACTTCTATGTCGAGGACCCCGATGGCTACATCATCTCCTTCGGCGGCCGCCCGGCCGCAGGCTAGCCGGTTGCACGCGACGGCTCATCTTCGTCGCCGCGCGTGAACCAGCGCGTTGGATTGCTTTCCCAAACTTATGATACCAGGC
>JBOGOP010000100.1:0-17020 GCA_050747225.1 Pyrinomonadaceae bacterium | reverse complement strand
CTTCCGCTCACTCATATAAAAGAGAACCGGCACGGTCATGCGAGAGAGCAAAAGCGAGGCGACCTCTCCGGCCATGAGCGAGATTGCCAGCCCCTGGAAGATCGGATCGAAAAGAATCACTCCGGAACCGACGATTACCGCCGCCGCGGTCAACATCATTGGACGGAAGCGAACTGCTCCGGCATCCACCACAGCGTCCGCCAGTGACATTCCCTGATTTAATCTCAGTTCGACGAAGTCTACGAGGATGATCGAATTGCGCACGACGATCCCTGCCCCCGCAATAAAGCCAATCATCGAGGTTGCAGTGAAGAAAGCACCCATCAAGGCATGCGCGGGCAGAATGCCTACCAGCGAGAATGGAATCGCCGCCATGATCGTTAGCGGCGTCTTGAAGGATTGAAACCAGCCGACGACCAGAATGTAAATCAGTATCAGCACCGCCGCGAACGCCAACCCCAGATCGCGAAAGACTTCGTAGGTGATGTGCCACTCGCCGTCCCACTTCATCGCGAGCTTATCTGCGCTGAAAGGCTGGCTGGCGACGTAGCGTTCGAGCCCATATCCTTCCGGGAGCTGCAAATGATCTAACGCCTCGTTGAGTTGCAGGATGGCATAAACAGGGCTCTCCACTTTTCCCGCGACATCGCCCGTGACGTAAACGACCGGCATCAGATTCTTGTGATAGATACTCTGGTCCGCGGTCTGTTCCTCAACGCGCACCAGTTCACCTAAAGACACCAGGTTCCCCTGCTGCCCCATCACTTTGATCTGCTTGAGGTCGTCAACACTCGAGCGCTCGGCTCGCGGCAGACGAAGAACAATCGCCACATCCTCTTTTTCCTGAGGCTGGTGCGTCAGCCCAACGTTCATTCCTTCAATGGCAATGCGTAGAGTCGCGGCAACCTGCTCGGCCGAGACACCGTTTAGGGCTGCTTTCTCCTTGTCCACCACGAAACGGAATTTTGGTTGCGGGTCTTCGATATACGAATCAACATCAACGACACCTTCAGTCTTATCAAAAATATTTTCGATCTGTCGGGCCACTTCAATCTGGCGCTGGTGGTTTGGACCGTAGACCTCGGCAACCAGCGTTTGTAGAACTGGCGGACCGGGTGGCGTCTCGGAAACTTTGACGCGCGCGCGATATTTCTCGGCGATCTGTTGAATTGCGGGGCGCACACGTTTGGCGATGTCATGGCTTTGCGCTGAACGCTCGCTTTTCGAAACCAGATTGACTTGTATATCCGCTACGTTAGCACCGCGTCGCAGAAAGTAGTGGCGCACCAGCCCATTGAAGTTGTAGGGCGAAGCCGTCCCGACGTACATCTGATAGTCGGTCACTTCCGGCACGGTACGAATGTAATCGCCGATCTCACGCGTCACTGCCGCCGTACCTTCGAGCGTCGTACCTTCCGGCATATCAACGATGACCTGAAACTCGCTCTTGTTATCGAATGGGAGCATCTTCACCCGCACAAGTTTCAGGGCGACAAGTGAGAGCGCGCCCACAAGCAATAGAGCCACGCCCGTGAGAAATGTATAGCGCCAGCGGCGATCGTGAATCAGCGCGCCCATCACGTGGCGATAACTGCGCGTCGTCCATCCTTCTCGATCATGTGAGTGGTTATGCCCGCTATTCCGCTTAAGCAGACGCAGACTGGCCCATGGTGTGACTACGAATGCCACCAGCAGTGAAAAGACCATCGCCGCTGAGGCGCCGATGGGAATCGGCCTCATGTATGGACCCATCAAACCGCTTACAAACGCCATCGGCAAAATTGCGGCAATCACAGCGAAGGTCGCCAGGATTGTCGGGTTGCCCACTTCGTTCACTGCCTTCAGGGCAATTTCCACGGCCGGGCGCCCACGATTTTCAGGCAGGCGATAATGGCGCGTCATATTCTCGACCACCACAATGGCGTCATCCACCAGAATGCCGATCGAGAAGATCAAAGCGAAGAGCGTGATTCGGTTGAGCGTGTAACCGTAGAAGTAGAAGACCGCGAGGGTGAGCGCCAATGTCACCGGAATCGCAGTGGCGACAATGCCAGCTTCCCGCAAACCAAGGACGATCCAGATCAGCAGCGAGACAGAGATGATCGCAATCATCATGTGAAGTAGAAGCTCATTCGACTTCTCGCTCGCCGTCTCGCCGTAATTGCGCGTAACTACGACATTGACATCGCCTGGGATCAGCGTGCCTTGCAACAGCTTGACCTTCTCAATCACCTGATCGGCGATCGCGATCGCATTAGTGCCTTTGCGCTTAGCGACCGAGATTGTGACGGCCGGCAAAACACCCGGCTCTGCTGTCGCTTGAACCAAAACAGGCGTATTGCCCTGCTCGGCCGGTCCGGTTCCGTAAAGAACATAATCGGCCGGCTCTTCGGCGCCGTCTTCAATTCGCGCTACGTCGCGGAGATAGACCGGGTGACTGTTGGAAACACCAATTACCACATCGCCAACTTCTTCAGCGGAATGCAGGAAGCCTCCGGTTTCAACGAGAAACTCGCGGTTGCCGGATGAGAAGCTACCCGACTGCAACTGTTTGTTCTCCTGTTCGAGCATAGGGACAATGCTCGCCGGGGCTACGCTGTAAGCGGCCATGCGCGCGTCGTCGAGCAGCACACGAATCTGACGGCGCTGCCCACCGATGATCTTGATTTCCGAAACATCCCTGACTTCTTTAATCTGATCGTGGACTTGCGCTGCAATCCGCCTAAGCGTGAAATGGTCATAACGATCACTGGTCAGCGTCAGGGCCAGAACAGGCACGTCATCTATTGAACGCGGCTTGATTAGCGGCGGGCTGGCGCCCGACGGAATCAAATCAAAGTTGGCGGACATCTTCTGGTTGAGCCGGACGATGCTCGCCTCTTCATTCTGGCCGACGTAAAAGCGAACGACTGCCATTGAATAGCCGGCTGCGGAAGTCGAATAGATGTACTCGACGCCGGGAACTTCCCAGAGCAGTTTCTCCATCGGCTTCGTCACCCGCTCTTCAACCTCTTTGGCGGATGCGCCCGGCATCTGCACGAAGACGTCGATCATCGGAACAACGATCTGCGGCTCTTCTTCGCGGGGAAGCATGAGGACTGCCCCGATGCCCAGCAGAATAGAGGCGACGATTACGAGCGGCGTCAGTTTGGAGTTGATGAAGGCCTGCGCCAGTTTTCCGGCGGGACCAAGTCTGTCTCTGGTCACTCTTGCACCTCGGCTATTTCGACGCTGCGGGTGAAACACCTGGCGCGGCTTCTTGCACCCTTCTGCCATCATTCACGGCTTCCACGCCGTCAACCACGATCTGCTCGCCCTCTTTTAGCCCCGACAGCATTTCCACCCGCTCACCGTAAGTCTTGCCGACCCTCACCAATCTCACGCGCGCTATGCCCGACTGATCGACCACGTAGACGCTGGTAAGTTGACCGTTCTCGACTACAGCTTTTTTGGGAATCGTGATGGCTTGTGTCTGGCCGGTAACAAAGCGGGCTTTACCGTAAAGGCCGGAGCGAATGATTTGCTGGTTGCCGCTGGGTTTCGTGATGCTGATCTTGACCAGGTAAGTTCTGCTCGCCGGATCTGACGCCGGAACGATCTCGACTACGGTGCCCGCAAGTTCTTGCGAACCCAGAGCATCTATCTGCACGCCGACCTGATCTCGCAGATGAATTTTGTTGATTTGGGATTCTTGTACGGCGGCTTCAAGCCGGTAGTCCGAACCGCTTTCGATCGTGAGCAAGGGCGCGCCGGGCGCGGCCATGTAGCCGACATCCGCTTGCCTGGAAACAACAATTCCGTTAATGGGGGCTGTAATTCGGGAGAAGCTTGAGTAAACCTGAGAGCCGGCGACATCCGCCTTCGCCTGGTCGATACGAGCCAGCACCTGTCGCCTTTTCGCCTCCAGCGATTGCCGCATTCGCCCGGCAGTTTCAGCTTCGGCATCGGCCATCTCATGCCTGGCTCGTACTTCGTCAAATTCCTGCGGACTGATTGATTGTCGAGCGAGCAACTGTTGGTACCGGCGGAAGGTAGATGTGGCAAGCCGGCGATTGGCTTCAGTGGCAGTTTGGCTGGACTCTGCGGCTTTGATACTGCGATCCACTTCCTCCAGGGCAGCCTTCGTCTCGACTAATCCGGCGCCCGACTTCTGCGTCTGAACCCTGGCTTCCCGACTGTCGATTTCCACGAGAACCTGGCCCGTACGCACCGTGTCGCCCTCACGAACCTTCATCGCCACAATGTTTCCCATTACCTTCGAAGAAACGATGCTGCTGTTTTTTGCGCGAACTGTGCCGACTGCCTCGTAGCTCTCATCCACTGACTGCAGTGAGACAGTCTCAATTCTTACGCCCTGCACAATCGGAGCCGGGGTTGTTGCGGGTCCCTGTTTGCTCGAGCATCCGCTGGCTCCAGCAAGAGCGAGAGTGATGACGGCGAAAGTAAGCAGGTATTTCATCGAATCCTCTTCGGTTTTGCGCGCACCGGATATCACCTGGCGCGCCGACAAATGTCACAAGACGAACGGCCTAACATCTTTCAGTCTTCCCGTCGCCAACAAGACGTTCGCATAGGCGACGTAATGGTCGTGGCGAGCCGTCAGAACATCGGTGCGGGCACGTACCAGTGCCAACTCAGCTCGTAGCACCTCGGTAATAGTTGTGAGCCCTTCGTGATAACGATCCCGAACGATGCGTAGAACTTCACTGGCCTGTGCGGTACTTTGAGCGACTACCAGCAAGCGCTCTCGCGCAGAAACAAATTGCTGATAACCAGCCACGACTTCAAAACTGATCTGATTTGCCAAATGCTCTTGTTCCGCCTGGGCGATAGACTCAGCCGCGCGGGCTTGATTGATTTTGGCTTTGCGTCCCGGATCAAAGACATTGAGAGTGACCGAAGCGCCCACAGCGTAGTCCGAACTGCCCGTCACCGGACTGCGGCCACTCACTCCGACACTGGAGAAGGCATCGACCCGCGGGAGCGCCTCGTCGCGAATTCCGCGCAACTGGCGTGCGTTGACGCGCACCGCCATCATGGCACGCACATACTCCGGGCGATTTTGAAGCGCGAGGCGATTGAGTTCATCCGGGGTCTCAACCGTGAAGATTCGTTCACTTAGTTGATCAGTGATCAAGTGGGACAAATGTACCGGCAGACCCAACGCGGTATTTAACGCCGCCTGAGCAGTGGCGAGATCGCCTATAGCTTGGATCTTCTGCTGGCGGAATTCCGACAACTGAACTTCGGCTGCGAGCAGATCCGAGCGGACCACGAATCCCGTTTCGAATTTGTCCTTTATCCTTTTGAGATCGGCGGTACCGATCTGAATAGCCTCATCAGCGACTACTACTCTCGACTGAGCCAGCAACACACCGTAATAAGACTTGAGTACTTCGAACCGAATCTGTTGGGCGACGAGCTCCGTTTGTTGGTCAGCCTGTTGCTGCCCAACTTTGGCTACGTCAATTCGGGCTTTGCTCTGTCTCTGATCAAAGAGTGACGCGCGAACTGACAACCCGGCGCGAAAGTTAGTGAGAGCATCAGGGTTGTTAAGTGAATCGATCAGAAAATTGTTTGCTCCAAACCTTCCCTGTTCAAGGAGTGAGCCAAATACAAAAACCGGGTTGTTGCTCGTGGTCACGGATTCCGATGCCTGCAATATCGGCCAGCGGGTCGCCCGGGCGGCGCTCAGTTGCGCATCGGCAAGCTGACGACCCGCCGCGGTAGCTCGCGTCAACGGGTTCCTGGCAAGCGCGATCTCGACAGCTTCAGAGAGTGTCAGCGATTCGCCAGATCCGGTTACGACCATTGGTACCGCAACCGGATCGGTTTGTGACTGAGCCGGTGCCGAACGAGTAAGACTAAGACTCAACAGCGCGAGGCCAAGGCTCAACGCCACTACTTTTTTCAGCCAAGTGTGCAAGAACATGTAAGGTTACGCTTCCGAGCTTCTGGCAAGTGGCGTGGCGTCGCTCCTGGCACCGAGCCAACGAAGGAAACTGATCATCAGGCACCAGTTCGTAAACGCCGATTGAATCAAGTTCAGACCGACAAAGCCGGTAAACAGGAACCAGTACGGACTATGAAAGTAGCCAAGTAGCAAGCTTGCAAGTACAAAACTACCGGCAATTAATCTCAGGTACCTTTCGATAGACATTTCATTCTCCTTAAGTAGGCGGAGCACGAACTCGGTCATTCCTCGTTGGTACTTAAGCAACAGTCGTTCCCGGTTGAATTCCTCGACCTGCCTTAATTTCAAAGTTGCACAGTTGCAAATTTCCGCAACTGTTGGAGTGTGATTGGGGGTTTTTACTCTCCGCAAAGCGGTTTTAATGATCGCTTGGAAACTGGGAAAGGAGCCCGTCGCCGTCTAGGGCTGATGCATATCCTGCGAAAAAGCTGGGCTCCCGGCTTATCGTTCCCGACTTTCTCTCCGTCTTATGAAGAGCCGAGTTTCGATGGCCTCGCAATTGCCCTAAGGACGGCCGCGGTCTACCGAACCGCGAAGTGTTAGTCCACAGCAAGAGGAGTAAGCCATGAAATCAGCAATGCCAAGACTGATGTTATCGATCGCTTTCGCCTTCCTTTTTGCATTCCCACTGCTGGTATTCATGCTCGGTGCCGAACCAAGCGTCGGCGCGCAGAGCAAAAGCGGCAAAGATCTATACAAACAGAACTGTCGCGTCTGCCATGAAAAGAACTCAGCGAACGGTGAATACACCCCGATGAGTTTGACCCAGGATCAGTGGACGAGCTTCTACAAAAACAAGCTCATTCAGAAACATAAGGAAGTGCGAATGCCGAGTCAGGAAACGAAGTTGCTCGACGCATTGACGTCTGAGCAACTCAAGGCAATCGAAAAATTCTGCATCGATCATGCGGCGGACTCGGAACAACCACAAACTTGTAGTGGTGATTAGTTCCGGGCCCTCCCTTAGTCGATCTTTTATTTTGGGAGGAATCCATGCATAGGTTTATTTATTGTTTATTCGCAGTTTTACTGATCTCCGGGCCAGCGGCCCGGGCTCAGAGTCAAGCCACACAACCCTCAAAGTCAGACGAATCAAACCAGGCCGTTCAACAACCGCAGTCCGAAACTGAACGCCTCCGCACCGAAGTAGAGCAGCTAAAGAAAACGCTATCCGCAATGGAAGAGCGCCTGGCTGCCCAGGAAAAGAAACAACAACCCCAGGCCGATCAGCCCGACACGCAGACCGCAGTCAAAGAACTGGATCGGCGCGTGACCAGGACGGAGCGAGACAACGCGCTACAGCGCGTGCGTATCGGCGGCGACTATCGATTCGAAGCGCATTCAATCCG
Source organism: Pyrinomonadaceae bacterium (assembly GCA_050747225.1). Classification (GTDB taxonomy): domain Bacteria; phylum Acidobacteriota; class Blastocatellia; order Pyrinomonadales; family Pyrinomonadaceae; genus PSRF01. The sequence continues at coordinate 9,697 of JBOGOP010000100.1, read as the reverse complement.
CGGTACCATCCCCGCGCACTTCGACGGCATGATGCTGCAGAACCTGGTCGTTAGGAGCATGTTCACAATGAACACGATCGGACGGCCGCCGACAAGCGTTGACGAGATTAACCAAACAGTCGCCGCGCACTTCGGCGACTATCAATACTTCACTCAGAATCTGACGTTCGACAAACTCAAGCAGGCGATGGGCCAGTTTCCTCCGGAACTGCAACAACAGTTGTTTGGAATGTTGATGCCAACGACTTTTGTCCCCGAATACAAAGCGAACAATAAGATTCTCTACACAAATCGCTTGCGCCTGAATCTCGACGCACCGGTCTCTGAGAATGTGAGCGTGACTGCGCGCCTGAGCATGTACAAAGTGTTCGGCGATTCGACTGGAGTGCAGGTATTCAACGGACAACCAACGAGCCTGAACGTAGACGGCACCACCGCGGGCGTTCCCAGCGGCGACTTTGTGCGAGTCGAGCGCGCTTACTTTACCTGGAACAAGATTGCCGGGTCGAAGTTCTTCCTGTCGATCGGCCGGCGTCCTTCGACTGAGGGACCGCCGATGCAGTATCGCGAAGATGAACTACGAGGAGGAACGCCATCGGGTGCTTTGATCAACTATCAATTCGACGGTCTAACGTTTGGCTATCACCTCGGCGAACATTCCGTGTTCCGCTTCTGCTATGGACTCGGTTACGAGTCTGGCTTCGGCAATGCCGACCAGCTCAAACGACCTGAAGACCGTTTGAAGGACGTCCATTTCGCAGGAGTTAACCTGGACCTGTGGACCACGGAAAGGACTCTGCTTCAACTAACAGTAGCCCGGGCGTTCGACGTAACTGATGGATTCAACGGCCTGGTTGTGCTTCCGTCCAACCCACTTACTGGTGACTCTGTCGGAGCGCCGGTTGTGATGCGGTTCACGCCTTCGGCGAACCTCGGCAGCATTAATCTGGCGGGAATCAACCTGACGAGGAAGTTTGGCCAGTGGGACGTGTACGGTAGCCTCAACTATGTTGGGTTGAGACCTAACGGGTTGACAACGCCGTTTGGCGGGCTCGGTTCTGATCCTTTCGACGTGCCGGAGAATCACAACGGTTACATGGTGTATGTCGGCGCTCGTTACAGCTTCAAGAACGAGGATCGCACCAAGGCGGGCTTTGAGTTTAACCATGGCAGCAAGTATTGGTTCAACTTCGCTCAAGCTGAGGATGACATCATCGCTCCCAAGACGAACACGCGCGGCAATGTGCTTGAGACTTATCTGACGCACCGCATCAACGGCCGGTTCATCGTCAAGGCTGACTACATTAACTATACCTACAACTACTCGGGATCAGGTTGGCACGTTGGAGCACCGAAGTTGCTCGATTCGAATCCAATCCTTGGATTCCCGACTTACAAAAAGGCGCAGATGTTTACGTTAAGCACGATAGTCCGCTTCTGAGGAGAGCGCATGAAAAACAAGGTTGCATTCAGCGTGTTACTGCTGGGTTTGGTTCTTGGTGTGGCAGCAGCTCAAGAAGCGAAGAAGTATTCGCATGGCGAGTATTTTGAGCACTATCAGGGAACCAAGACCTGCATGGAGTGCCACCAGAAAGAGGCCGAGACGTTCTTTCACTCACACCACTACCAATGGCGAGGCCCGGCCCCCGACATCGTTAATGCAGGGGGAAAGCAACTCGGCAAGCTGAACCTGATTAATGATTTTTGCACCAGCCCGACCGGCAACTGGATCGGGCTGGTCAAAAATTCACGCGGTGATGTGATCAGCCGCGGCTGTTCGGCCTGTCATGCTGGCAACGGCAAAATGCCATCAGAAAAAATGGATCAGGCACAACTTGAAAACATTGACTGCCTGATCTGCCACGCCAGCGGTTACCGGCGGGACCTCTACGAGAATGATAAGGCCCAGGTTGAGTGGCGTCCGATCCTTTGGAAGAACCTTGAAGGCCTCGATTCGGTAGCGAAGCGAATCTCAATGCCGACGCGAGTGATGTGTTTGCGATGTCATGCTGCTTCGGGTGGCGGAGCAAACTACAAGCGCGGTGATATTGAATACAAATTGGCTGGTCCCGATAGGGACTTTGACGTACACATGGCCACGACCGGCAAGAACATGCTGTGCGTAACGTGTCATGCGGGAGATGACCATCGCGTTCGCGGTCGAGGCGCCGATCTGACCGGCAACGAAATGCCCAATAACCCGCTCAGTTGCGACAGCGGTAGTTGTCACGGGTCAGCTCCGCACAAGTCGACCGTGCTCAATCGTCATGCGAAGCGCGTGAATTGCTCCACCTGTCACATTCCCAGCTTCGCCCGCGAGGAGCCAACCGATATGATGCGCGATTGGTCAACGGCTGTTTATGACCAGGAGACAGACAGATATACCGCTAAGATCACGTTGCAGAAAGACGTCATCCCCGTTTATGCGTGGTTCAACGGCGTGACCAGAGCGCAATTGGCGGGAGAGCCGGCGCAGCGAATGCCCGACGGATCAGTTGGTATGATGGTGCCCCAGGGATCGCGAGATGATCCGAAAGCGAAGATATTTGCCTTCAAAGTTCACCGGGCGAGGTTGCCGCTGCTTGCGGGAAGAAACTGGATTGTACCCATCACGGTTGAGCATTTCTTCATGAATGGCAAGATTGATCCTGCCGTGAAGTTGGCCGCGAAAGAGATGTACGGCGTTGACGACGCTCAATACACCTGGACCGACACGACAAGGTACCTTGGTATCTTTCACGGGGTGCAGCCCGCGGCCAAAGCCCTGCGTTGTGCCGATTGTCACGGCGCTCAGGGTCGAATCGATTGGAAATCCCTGGGTTATCCCGGCAATCCGGTGAAAGTCCCAGCCGCTGCAAACAAATAGAAAGGAAGCGTCACCGAGGCAGGAGGAGCCTGAAGAAGACTCGCCCTGTTCTGACCAAAGCCGAACAAAATGAGGAAGCCTAAGCCCAGGAAGAGCATTGACATGGAAATATTTGAACGGCAAGCCCGCATCTGCAAAGCCTTCGCTCATCCTGGGCGTCTGCAGATTCTGGACCTTCTGGGCCAGGGTGAACGAGGCGTTTCCGAGTTGCAGGAAGCGTTAGGCATTTCGAAGACGAGTATTTCCCAACACCTTTCCGTTTTGAAATCCGCAGGCGTGCTGGCAACAAGACGGGAAGGCAAACAAATCTACTGTTCTCTGGCGATGCCGGAGGTGAAGCAAGCGTGTCAGTTAATTCGCAAAGTGCTTGAAGCTCACATCGCGGAAAGTCATCGCTTGATCACATGAGCCATTACCGCAAAAGAAAAACTCCTCCTTGAGAGGCGAGATTAGATCATGAAGACGATTATCGAACCCTTCAGAGTCAAAGTAGTTGAACCCATCAAAATGACGACGCGCACCGAGCGCGATGCCTATCTTAAGGAAGCTGCGTATAACCTATTCCTCCTCAAAGCGGAAGACGTCATCATTGACTTGCTCACTGATAGCGGCACGGCGGCGATGAGCGCGGAGCAGTGGTCTGCGATCATGCGTGGCGACGAGTCCTATGCGGGCAGCAAGAGCTTCTATCGCTTTGAAGAAGTCGTGCGCGACATCTTTGGTTTCAAGCAAGTGATTCCGATGCACCAGGGGCGCGCCGCCGAGCGCATCCTCTTCTCGGTAATGTGCAAGAGAGGGAGCATAGTTCCGAATAACACAAACTTCGATACGACACGGGCTAACATCGAATACCTCGGGGCTGAAGCTGTTGATTTGCCGATTCCGGAATTCTATCAACCTGCCGTCAATCATCCTTTCAAAGGCAACATGGACACGGAGGGCCTCGAACGCTTCATCAAGCGGGTACGGCCTGAGCGCATTCCGCTCGTGATGCTGACGGTGACGAACAATTCGGGGGGCGGCCAGCCGGTCTCTATGGCAAACATACAGGAGGTGAAAGCGATCTGTTCCCGCTATGGACTCCCGCTTTATCTCGATGCTTGTCGCTTCGCCGAGAACGCCTACTTCATCAAACTGCGCGAAGCTGGTTATGCCGACAAATCGGTGAAGGAGATCGCGCGTGAGATGTTCTCGTATGCCGATGGCTGCACCATGTCCGCCAAGAAGGACGGATTGGCAAACATCGGCGGCTTCCTCTGCACAAATGACGATCAGTTGGCCCAACAGGAGAAGGACCTTCTGATTCTCACCGAAGGCTTTCCTACGTATGGCGGTTTGGCAGGTCGCGATCTCGAAGCCATAGCTGTCGGTCTTGAAGAGGTTCTACACGAGGACTATCTACAGTATCGCTTCGCTTCTATTCGCTATCTCGGCGAGCGTATCTGGCGCGCAGGCGTCCCCATCGTGCAACCACCGGGCGGCCATGCTATCTACATCGATGCTCGTGCGATGCTGCCCCATATACCACCACTTCAATATCCGGGTCAGGCCCTGGCAGTTGAGCTTTACCGAGAGGCGGGCATTCGTTCCTGTGAGATCGGCTCGGTGATGCACGCGGCGAAGCACTCCGATGACGGCGAAGAGACACCTTCAAGTATGGAGTTGGTCCGACTCGCAATTCCGCACCGCGTCTATACTCAGAGTCATATTGATTATGTAATCGAGGCGATCCTGCAGGTCTATGAACGGCGTGAGTCGATTGGCGGCTACCACATCATCAGCCAACCAAAGTTTCTGCGCCACTTCACCGCGCAATTCGAGCCGGTTGATGCATTAACAAACCTGGAGACAGCGAGGAGCTATCATGGAGAACCAGTACTTTTACACAACTGAAGTTGAATGGACCGGCGAGCGTCACGGAGATTTGCGCGCGCCTGTGCTGCCAAACGTGCAAGTCGATGCTCCGCCTGAGTTCAAAGGGCACGAAGGGGTGTGGACACCCGAGCATCTTTTTGTGGCCGCGGTAAACTCGTGTTTTATGACTACCTTCCTGGCCATTGCTGAAAACTCAAAACTGGAATTTAAGAGCTTTAGCGCGGCCGCCAAAGGAAAGTTAGAAAAGCGGGAGGGGCAGGGTTTCATCATGAGCGAGGTCATACTGCGTCCTAAACTCCTTATTAGCCACGCTCGCGATGCTGAACGCGCGGGGCGCATCCTTGAGAAAGCAGAAAGAAACTGTCTGATTTCGAACTCGATCAAAACGGAAACTAAGCTTGAGCCGGAGATCAACTTCGCCAACGAATAGGTCTTTGCTTTCCATTGATCAACACAGGAATAGGTATGTCGGAGGAGGAATCGTTTATGCGGGAAACCATCACTGATGCTGTGCGTGAGAGATACGCACAAGTAGCAGGGAGCGGCCTCTCAAGCGGACAGGGCGGAGTCCGTGCCGTTGCCGAAGCGTTTGGCTACACACCGGAAGAACTAGCTTCCATACCGGCGGAGGCTAACATGGGATTGTCCTGCGGCAACCCCACGGCCATCGCTAACCTCCGCGTGGGTGAGACGGTGGTCGATCTTGGTTCTGGTGGCGGGTTGGATGTTTTCCTGGCCGCCGCGAAAGTCGGCCCAACAGGACGCTCCATTGGCATCGACATGACCCCAGAGATGATTGAGCTTGCGCGACGCAACGCGATGAAACAGCCCGGTGCATTCAACGTCGAATTTCACCTGGCGACCATCGATAAGCTGCCACTTGAAGATGAAACTGTGGATTGCGTCATTAGCAACTGTGTGATCAATCTCGCACCAGACAAGCAAGCCGTATTTCGCGAGATAGTTCGTGTGCTAAGACCCGGCGGTCGATTGGCTGTTAGTGACATCGCGCTCAAGCGGCCCCTTCCCCCGGAACTGAGTGAAGACGTGCTCGCCTATGTGGGCTGTATCGCCGGCGCGATCTCGTTTGCGGACTACCGGCAGGGTTTGCTGGACGCCGGTTTCAGCGATGTCACAATCGTCGATTCGCGGGCCGATCTGAACGCCTATGCTAAAGTTGAGAATCAGGCGGCATGTTGCTCGCCGCTAACTACTAAACCGACTGAGGAGAAGAATCTGCCTATCGCGGCGAGTGGCTGCTGCGAGACCGCGGCAATGAACGACACTGCGAACACGCTTCACGGCGATTTAAGAGACCTGCTTAGCAAGTACAACGTGAATGAGTATGCGGCCAGCGTCAAAGTGTTCGCGATCAAAGCTAACTCCTCGAACTAGCGAGCGGCAGGCACCGCGACTCGCACTGCAATTCAGTATCCATACGAAGGTTTGCCAATGTGAGTGTGAGTATCATTTCTGGCAACGAGGCCAGCGCTGGGAAAGAAGTTTCGCATGCTACTCAGACGATGAAAGTACCAGGGCCTTGGCATCCAAACTTTTTTGGATTTTCTTGAACCAGACCTCCGCATTACGCAGTAACAACCTAAGGATTGTCTTTTCAGGAAGTTAGAATCACCGCGCAATTTAGTATTTTCCTGTCGGTTCCCATTCTCTACCGTTTTCTACTATCCGATGCAGTTTTTTCTGGCCACGTATTGGCCACTCGGTAAAATTGAGTCTTTTGGAGTTGTGCGTGCAAGTGATTGAAGGGTTGAGGATTATTGGTGGAGGCAGAGGAGGGTCGAACTCCTGGCCTCCGCATTGCGAATGGAAAGACACGCTCACTGCAGGTTTTGACATACAGTTACATGCAGTGACATAACTTACTATTCTTCAACAGGTTGCAGCCATCACAGGAGCAAATTTCCGTGCAGTTTTTGTCATCGATTTTCATCGATTTTCGTTTTGTCGAGTGACGAATCGGTGACATTTTTTCTTGGACCACCTGACGTCCGCATTGGTTCAACAGATTCCGATACCCTCAATTAAACGTCGGTACTTATTCATAACTACCGACGTTTTGTTGAACTAGAAAAGGGGATTACCTGCGACCAGGTCGGAAATGAACAATAAAACCTCTTGAAAATGGCTATTCGCTTGGGTTCATTTGAAAATGAAGACTAGTCTGATCACCGCTGACGATTTAGCAGAACGACTCGGAGTTCGATGTCAAACCGTTTACCTCTGGGTACGGCAGAGACGGATTCCATTCTATAGGGTAGGTCGCCTCATCAAGTTCGACGAGCTGGAGGTGCTGGCGCACTTCAAAGTCGAGGTCGAAAAGGACAACCTTAGCAAGAAACAAACTGAAAGACGGATCGCAACGTCTCGAAGCCCGACGACGATTGATCCGTTTCGAGCACTTCGTTCAAACTCCGACCTAACGCCCGACCAGCGGCGGTACAGAAAGCTGCTCGGGTTAGAGTGAATTCGAGTCTTATTTTAGAGAATCGGCCAAAACTAAAATAAGCGAGCGGCGAAGGGACGCTTATTAAAGGGCGCTTTAATAAACCTCTTTACCGCAGCTCGTCGAATTAACATGATAATTAACATGGCCATGTTAACGCCGACGTTGGCTCCAAACCCAAACAAATTGCGCAGTGAAGTTGTGGTCCAAGCGCGCGAGAAGGTCTTGGCGCTAGATCGCCCCCGTCTCATTCCTCAACCGTTCCATTTTTGAATCGCTGCGTCGTACAGCCTCCTCGTGCGCCCAGCGATCCACATCTTCCCGTCTGAATCGAAGGAGGTCACCCAGCGAGGCATGAGGAAGCGGGAATTGATCCGCCGGCCGATTTGCCCACTTCATTATGCCGGCAGTTCTCGGTTGGTTGTCATTGGTGAGAAGCTGCCAATACTGGGCCAATTGCTTGACGGTCATCCATTCCCGGATTGGTGGCGCGGGCGGCTCCGCAGTCGCCGGAAGCTTGAGAAGCAATGCAATCAGCTCATGCTTGGCTCGTTCGCAAATTCGTATCACTTGTTGTTCGATGTCGTCGCTCATGCCGCCCTTTTTTTTTTAAAGAACAATTTCTCGCTGTTCACGATTGGACATTATAGGGATAAAAAGACTCATTGCCAGCCAGCCCAATGCGGTTAGTGTCCATTTATCCGATGCGTCCATTAATAATGGACACCTAAGGGCTAGGCCCGACACTGATACTAGCAAGAGGGCCAAGATGCGTAGTATTCTATTTTGCTCAAATTGCTTCCGAGGCAATTTGGGGGAAATAGGATACCATGAAGGAACTAGGCCCACTTGAGACGCAACTCTTCGCATATACACAAATGCGAAGAGCCCGAGTATTGCGCACAGGCGATTTAACGGGGCCGTTGCGAATCTCCGCTAAACAGGAGCGGGAACTTTTCGGCCGCCTGACCCGCGCAGGGCTGATAGCGCAAGTGCGGCGCAGTCTTTATCTCGTACCCGATCGAATTCCGTTAGGTGGAAAGTGGAGTCCGGACGAAATCCTCGCTCTGAATACGCTAATGGAAGATCAGGACGGACGCTACCAGATCTGCGGACCAAACGCATTCAACCGTTATGGCTTTGATGAGCAAGTGCCAACCAGAGTCTATGCTTACAACAACCGTCTCTCACGTGAGCGCACGATCGGCAGTGTTGCGCTGACTTTGATCAAGGTCAACGATAACCGGCTCGGAAACACTGAGAAGGTTAAAACGGCGGAAGGATTGACGGCCGTCTATTCATCGCGCGTGCGGACGTTAGTTGATGCCGTATACGACTGGTCCCGGTTCAACAGCCTTCCCCGGGCGTTCGGGTGGATTCGTCAGGAACTCGAGACGAAGCGAGTTGACCCAGGCGAACTAATCAAGGCCACCTTGCGCTATGGCGATAAGGGAACGATTCGGCGAATGGGAGCGTTGCTCGAACGCGAAGGGATCAAGAAATCATTGCTAGTGAATCTTGAGAAAGCCGCGCCTCCGTCAACCAGCTTCATTCCATGGATTCCTACTAAGCCAAAGCGCGGAACGTCTAATCGCCGCTGGGGAGTTGTGTTGAATGACGACTGAACCACCCGCCATTCGGATTCATGAAGATATTGATCTTTTTCGAGAGGCTGTGAATCTCACTGCAGCCGAGACGAAGTTTGCCGCCCGCCTGATCGAAAAGGATTACTTCTGCACAGTGCTTCTTGCACACTTCGGCACTACCGTTGGTGAAGAACTGGTTTTCAAAGGTGGAACCTGTCTCGCCAAGGTGCACGCGGATTTCTATCGACTTAGCGAGGACCTAGATTTTGTGATTTCCGTTGCCACCGATGCTTCGCGGGCTGAACGCCGGAAACGCGTCGAACCTGTCAAGACGGCTTTTGAGGCATTGGCGAACAGTCTTAAGGGCGTTAGCGTAGTTGAGGCACTCATAGGCGCAAACAATTCGACACAATATATTGGGGCGCTCGCTTACGATTCGGTTCTCAGCAGTGATCCTGGGACGATCAAGATCGAGGTCAGTTTGCGAGAGCCATTACTTATCCCCACAGTGAATGAAAACGCGAGGACGATTCTCATTGATCCCATTTCACACGAACCGATGGTTCCGCCGCTGCCTGTTCGTTGCATTTCGAAGGTGGAAGCCTTCGCCGAGAAATTTCGCGCGGCCCTAACCCGGCGAGAGCCGGCGATTCGCGACTTCTACGACATTGATTATGCTGTTCGAAAACTAGCGCTCGATCCGCGAGACGAAAACATGGTCCAACTTGTCAGACAGAAACTCACAGTTCCCGGCAACGAGGCTGTGGACGTGTCTGACGCACGTTTGGGGAAGCTTCGGCAACAGGTTGAGCCCGAACTGAAGCCGGTACTCCGCGAGTCTGACTTTCAAGAATTTGATTTGGAACGAGCCTTCAGAGCCGTCGCGGAGGTCGCTAACCATAAATG
>JBOGOP010000099.1:0-17062 GCA_050747225.1 Pyrinomonadaceae bacterium | reverse complement strand
GGTCCCGGTACCGGAAAGTCGTACCAGGCGTGCCATGATCGCAGGCTCCAGGCGAAAGTGATCACGCTTGATATCAAACCGTCCGCCGGAACGAATCAGCCGGCTAAACGCATACAGCGCGCCAGTGCCGCGACCGATGCTGGTGGCAACCGCTGCGCCCACTATCCCCATTCTTGGAAATGGTCCCAATCCGAAAATCAAACAAGGGCCGAGCAGAATGTTGATGGCGTTTGCCAACCACAAAACGCGCATCGCAATTGCCGCATCACCAGCGCCACGAAAGACCGCGTTGATCATGAAGAGCAGGACGACTGACGCATTGCAGGCAAGCATCACTCTGGTAAAGCCAGAGCCTTTTGCAATAACCCCGGGAGATGCGCCCATGAGCCCAAGCAATTGTGGGGCGAGTGGTGCGCCGATAAGAGCAATTACGATAGAAATTATTAGCGCCAGCGCGATTGCCTGCACCGCCGCACGGGCTGCGCCGTCGGGATTCTTTTCGCCGATCCGCCGCGCGATAGTTGCCATCGCCCCAATGCCCAGCCCGATCGCCAGCGTGTAAACCAAAGTCATCAGCGATTCGGTAATACCCACCGTGGCCATCTCGTCCTCACCAAGATAGGAAACCCACTTGATGTCAACGACCACGAAAATACTCTCCATGCACATCTCGAGCACCATGGGTATAGCGAGTAGGATTATCGCTCGTCCGATTGGGCCGCTGGTGTAATCGCGATGGCTGCCGCGCAAAGATTCGCGGATGGCGCTCCAAAAACCTTGCTGGTCAGGCGGAATGACAACAGCGGCTTCCTCAATTGTTGTTGAAAGGTCTTCAGAGTCTGGCATTGTGCTTCTCTATTTTGGAGTGCGCCGGCAGAGCGTAGCGACAACGGCGCACTCCATAAGTCTCGTTCGCGCAGTTGATTCTAACGAAGAAACGCCTCGGAAAGTTTTCTTATCTTGCAAAACTGAACGGCGGGTTACAAATCCAACTTGTAAAACTGGTCGGCTCTCGCCGCAAGATGATCCGAAGTCGCCAGCTCGAAACCAAACTTTGTATAGAGCCGGTTGGCAGCGATCAGTTTACTGGATGTTTCGAGCACAATTTGTTTGAAGCCCAACTCTTTTGCGCTGGCGATCGCGCGCTCCAGAATCTGCTTCCCCAGACCTGAGCCGCGGGCACTTGGAACGAGATACATCTTCCGCAGTTCGCAAGTCGTTTTGTTAATTGGATAGAGTCCGAAACTTCCGAGCAGATCTGCGTTGCCGTCCTCAATGACTTCAAACAGACCACCTCTTTGCAGGTAGTTTGCTTCGATGTCTTTTAGATCCGCGTCGGTGGTGTCCGGATCAGGCGCCAGACCAAATTCAGCGAGGACGTCGGACACCAATTTGGTCACGCCTTCACAGTCGTCGTTGTTTGCCGGACGGAATACTAACTCGAAAAGGTTCGCGGGAAGCATCTGTAGGGGTTACTGAGATTAAAAAGATTTTCCATTTGTCATTGAAACGAACGACGGACGACCGACGACGGACGACCGAGAACGCCATTCGTCGGTGCGGTCGGCCGTCCACCGTCGTCTGTCGCTCTGCGATCTTCTTCCTTACTCAACACACAAAACTACCTCGTCAATTTTCAAACGACCCGGCCAAAGTCATCCTGCAAACGCACGATATCATCCTCGCCGAGATAGCCGCCGCGCTGCACCTCGATAAAGACGAGTGTCTCGCGCCCGGGATTCTCGACCCGATGCGCGGCGCCAATCGCAATGTCAATCGCTTCGCCAGCGGCGACGAGAATGTCGCGGTCATCGAGGGTGACTTTGGCAGTCCCCTGAACGACCACCCAGTGTTCGGCGCGCTGCGCGTGCTTCTGATAACTTAATCTCTTGCCGGGTAATACTTCGATTCGCTTGACCTTAAAACCATCGGCCTCATCAAGTACAGTGAACGTTCCCCACGGTCTCTGGTCGAAACGTGGCGAGCTATCAGAATCTTTTTCACCCATTCGGCTCTCCCCCAGGATTTAGTAGTAACCCAAACTGTTAGTTTGCGTTCGTGTGCACTAAACACACGTCGTCGTATTGGATCCGGGCGTAACCTAACACTTTGCGTTACCTTAGTGTCTTTTGAAATATTGTACAGCCCGTTCATGCTTCTCAGCCGCTGCTCGCGTATTGAAGGTGCCCAGGTTTTTACGCTTGCCCGTTTTCGCGTCCTGCTTCTTTGAGTAGAGCCGATACTTTCCTGACTTCAATTTGCGAATCATATTTCTGAACCCTTCCTTGTAGATCCACGCTTCGCATGAAGCAGGCGAATCAACCGGCTGCCGCTGCTCGCTTAACTGTCATTTGCTTCTTCCCCAGGCGGCGCTTCTTCCTTTGACGGCGCGGCTTAGGCGCATAACGCCCGGTGCGCTCAAGGTCGGCTATTGTATAACCGGTATCGAAGATCTCGCCTAAAGGAATCTTATTGTCAACGCTGTAGTCAAAGATTTTTCCATCAGTGCGAACATAAACAGAGCCTCGCTTGCCATTCAAATATTGTTCGCAGGTTTGCAGCGCATACAGGTGCCGACTGGCGCCGAGCGTGCCGCTTGGACGGCAGGGTATGAACTCTTCTCCATTTGGCAGCCGGTAGACATTGAGATCCAGCAGAACACTGCGGCCGTAACGTTGTAGGCGCGGCACAAATCCTTCGGGCAGGCCAAATCGTTGCTTGAGCGCCTCGTGAGAAATACGAGTTTTTGCCAGTCGCCGCGGGGTAGATTTGCTGGTTGGTGAGTTGCTCAAGAGCTCGAGCGCTTTGTCTGGATCATCCGGAGCTATTAGATCCGTAGTCAGGTTTTCAAAAGAGGCGCTGGTTTCAGCCAGATACTCGCGGCACGCATTGCGTAGTTGGTCCGGACCGTCAAGCAAGCCTTCGCTCATCTGTTTCAGTGTCGCGTGGCCCGCAAAGACAGCTTCAACCTTCTGGCCCTCGGTCATCTCGGCCCAAACCTGGTCGCCGATCGACTTCGACATTTAAGGCCAGAGTTTACGCTTTTCTAATCAGCTTTCAAGAGGGATGGGAGAAAAGGGGAAACGGGGTAAATGGGGAAGAGGGAAAAGGGTAAGGAGCGATCCCCTTTTCCCTCTTCCCCGCTTTCCCTTTACCCCTTCGCCGTTCCTGCCTTAGGCTGCTTGCGCTGCAGTCTCTGTTGCTTCCCGCGTTCGCCAGATCGCGAGAATCGCACCAGCGAGCGAACAACCAACCAGCTGATAGCCGGCGTTGATCAAGTAGAGGCCAAGAGGGCGTTGCTCAAAAAGGACTGTGGCTATGCTGGTCGTTGCGATGAAACCTAACCATGCCCAGAAAGCAGTTTGAACTCCGGCCATCGCGGTGGTGGCCTTCGTGTATTGAATGAAATGCGCCAGGATGAAAACCAATACCGCGGACGACGCAAAAGCGAGGATGTATTCTTTCGTGTGGCTTTGGTTTCCAATTTCGGCAAGTTTGGCGGGGGACCAGCCGATAACCTGAATGAATTTGTTGCCGAATAGGAGTGGCGAGTACCAGAGGCCACCGAGCATGAAATGGACTAACGTCGCCACGAGCAGGGCTGGGTATTTGATCTTCATGTTGTTTTCTCCTTAGTTGGGGGCTAGCGAAAACTGACTAAACGGAGGTCTACGTTTGTCAAGACTATCTCATTTAGCCAGGTACTGCTTCTCGAAAATTGCGTTTTCGGAGTGCGCTGACCTGTCAGCGCTTTGGCCCGTCGCGACCTATCGCGACCATCATTGAACTCATTCATGATTGCTGTGGCGCCAAGCCGCCACAGGCCAAAGCGGCGACTGGTCGCCGCACTCCAAGGAGTTTGTGGCCTCGTTCAATGAAAGTCATGCGACGGCGCGGCGGCCACCTTAAATGAAAGCGCGCGGACGCTTTTCGCTTTCACAGAAAATACCTTGTCTTGATTTTGCAGTTTGCCCGAGATCAGCAAAAACGGGTGGTCGACTAAAACTAAACGATACTTATCGAACAACTGCGGCGTGATAATCACGTTTGCGACGCCGGTCTCGTCTTCGAGAGTTAAAAATACAAATCCTTTGGCGGTGCCGGGACGCTGCCGAACAATCACCCAGCCGGCCACGCTGATCAAGCTGCCATGGCGCAGCTGCTGCATGTCGATTGCGCGACAAGCGCCTAGTTTATCCAACTCCGCGCGATGATAAGCAACCGGATGCCGCCCGATCGTCAGCCCGGTGCCACGAAAGTCGGCGTCCATTCTTTCCGGCCGGGTCATGGGTGTCAACGGGGAATTACCATCTGCCTCATGAAGTTCTGCGTAAAGTTCTCCTGCGGGCCGCGCGACGCGTTCAACCTGCCAAAGCGCATCGCGCCGGTTAACGACGGTCTCAAGTCTCAAGTCCAAAGTCTCAGGTTCGGATGGTTTGAGACGTGAGACGTGAGACTTGAGACTTGAGACTTTAATGAAATTCAACGCACCCACCGCCGCCAGCTTTCTCATTTCATCCTTGCGCAATTCCGGCACACGGTTTTGTAAGTCATCGATACTTATGAAGGCGCGCTTCACACGCTCGCGCACAATAGCCTTTCCTGATTGTTCACTCAAACCTTTTACGTAACGTAATCCCAGACGCAAAACGAGATTGTCGAAAGTCGAACGTCCAACGTCCAACGTCCTCTGGTCTGTCTTGTCTTTGACTTTGGACTTTGGACTTTGGACTTTGGACTTGTTGTCCGGACTTCCTTCCTCTTCGATCGTGCACAACCAATCCGATCTGGTTACGTCCACCGGTCTGACTGTCAATCCATGTCGCTGCGCATCCTTGACGAGCGTAAACGGTTGATAGAAACCCATCGGCTGGTTATTAAGAAGTGCCGCGGTGAAGGCAGCCAGATAATGACACTTCAAATAAGCGCTGGCATAAGCAATCAAAGCGAAGCTGGCCGCGTGTGATTCAGGAAAACCATAAAGCGCAAACGAAGTGATCGCCTGCACGATCTCCTCCTGCGATTTTTGTGTGATGCCATTGCGCGCCATGCCGCGGCGCAGTTTCACTTCTATCTCCTTCATGCGCGCTTCCGAACGTTTGAAACCAAAGGCACGTCTTAGTTCTTCCGCCTCGCCACCGGAAAAGTCTGCGCAGACTATCGCTATCTTCAACAACTGTTCCTGAAACAACGGCACGCCGAGCGTGCGTTTCAAGACCGGCTCCAGCAATGGATGCGCATAAGTAACCGCTTCACGGCCCTGACGGCGTTTCAAATAAGGGTGAACCATGTTGCCGACAATCGGGCCGGGCCGGATGATCGCCACCTGCACTACGATGTCGTAAAACTTTTCCGGCCGCAGCCGTGGCAGACAAGACATCTGCGCGCGACTCTCGACCTGAAACAAGCCAATCGTGTCGGCTTTCTGCAGGGCCGCATAGACTGCGGGATCGTCCTGAGGAAGCTGTGCCAGATCAACTTCTTGGTGGTAAGCGTCGCGAATCAACTGGATCGACTCTTCAAGTGCGGCCATCATTCCAAGCCCCAATAGATCAACCTTGATTAGACCCAGGTCCGCGCAATCCTCTTTGTCCCACTGCACCACAACGCGGCCAGGCATTGCCGCAGGCTCGAGCGGCACAACGGAATGGAGTTGCCCCTGACAAATCACCATGCCGCCGGAGTGCTGGCCCAGATGGCGCGGCAGATCCTGCACCCGCTCGTAAAGTTCAAAGAATTTTCTAATCCGCGGATTTCTTAAATCGAGTCCGGCATCACGAAATTGCCGCTCGGTTGAATCCTTGGGATCCTTCCATTCCCAGGTATGCACCAGCCCGGCAAGCCGGCCGAGTGTTTCATCGTCAAAGTCGAGTGCTTTGCCAACTTCGCGCGCAGCTGAACGGCCACGATAAGTGATGACGTTTGCCGTCATCGCGGCGCCGAGTTTTCCGTAGCGCTCGTAGACATATTGAATTGCGCGCTCGCGCTGGTCGCCACTCGGCAGATCGAGATCAATGTCCGGCCACTCGCCGCGTTCTTCGGAAAGAAAGCGCTCAAACAACAACTCCATACCCACCGGATCGACTGCGGTGATACCGAGGCTGTAGCAAACGGCGCTGTTTGCAGCCGAGCCGCGTCCCTGAATCAGAATTCCCTGGGCCTTACAAAACTCAACGATGTCCCAAACGATCAGGAAGTAACCTTCGAGCTTGAGTTTTTCGATCAGCCGCAGTTCATGCTCGATCTGCAGGCGGGCTTTTTCATATGAAGGCTTGCCTAGCTGGCCGTTATAACGCCGCCGAGCGCCCTCTTCCGTGCGCTGCCGCAAAAACGAAGACATTGTTTCCCCCGCAGGTACGGCATACTTCGGAAACTCATAACCCAGATCTGTCAGCGTGAATTGCAGACGAGAGGAGAGCTCAGTTGTGTTGTGAATAGCTTCAGGCAGATCGGCAAAGAGCTGCGACATGACCCTGGCGGATTTTAGATAGCGCTCGGAATTTGTCGCCAGTAAGCGGCCGGCAGTTTCCAGTCGCACGTGATTGCGAATGCAGGTGAACACGTCTGTCACTTCGCGTTGCGCTCGAGTCGCGTGACAAACGCCGTTCGTGGCCAACAAGGGTAAATCAATGCGCCGGGCAATTTCCTTTACCGCCTGGTTCCGCGCCTCCTCTTCACGATTGAAATGACGTTGCAGTTCGGCATAAACATTTCCCTTGCCAAAGACATCGACTAACCATTCAGCTCTTCTCTGTGCCTCCTCTGTGTTTTCTGCGTCTCTGTGGTTAAGCGCCTTTGCCAGCGGCCCATCGTGACTGCCGGTCAAACAAATTAATCCTTGTGCATATTCAGCTAACTCATCAGGCGTAACCGCGCACTCCCCCGGCTTCGCATGTTTCGGCACGCGCAATTTCATCAACGTTATTAGCCGGCAAAGATTTTGATAACCGGTACGACTGCTGACCAGGAGCGGAAGCGAGAATGTCTCTTTCGCGGTGGCTGAGTGTGTTTGTCCAAAGTCCAACGTCCAACTTCCAACGTCCGCTGCCCCATCTTTCTTCTGACTTTGGACCTTGGACATTGGGCTTTGGACCGTTATTTCGGCCCCAATATGCGCTTTGATCCCAATCTTCTGCGCCGCCAGATGAAAGCGCGGACTGCCATACACACCGTCGCGGTCCAGCAAAGCCATGGCCTCCATCTCCAGCGCTTTACCTGCTGCGATTAGTTCTTCAGGAACCGATGCTCCTTCCAAAAAGCTAAACGCGGAGCGGGCGTGTAGCTCAACGTATTCAGTGGGCAGTGAGCGAGAACCAGTGGGCAGTGGGCAGTGGGCAGTGGGCAGCTGAGCAACTTGCGCTGATCTTATCTTCTTCGGGGATTCTTTTTCCTGCTGCTCACTGCTCACTGCCCACTGCTCACTTTCTTTTCGCTCACTGCTCACTTTCTTTTTCAGTCATAAACCCCTTCAACAAACCATGAACCATTAGGTAGCTCACGATAAATGCGATAAAGAACCTGTAAAGGACCTCTGTATTCACTCGACTTCTGACCTCCGACCTCTGACCTCTGTCCTCCAGAAGCGATAGCCACGTCCCATTCATCCCGCGCCCACGTATCAGCACGCCACCATTCTCCCGACGTGCGCCAGGGGCCAGCTACGCACACCACTTTTCCATGGACACTTTTGTTTTTGTTCCAGGCGCTAATCTCTCGCGGACAGCCTCCTTCCGCCTGCACCAGTGCGCGCAACGGCGGCCTGAAAACGCGGAAACCCAACCTCGATTGCTGCTTGCTGATTGCTGATTGCTGATTAGTTTTCTTTCGTCGCTTCGACTCTTTCAACACAAACCGCTTAACACGAAAGGCGTCCGGGCGATGCGTATCGAGCAACTCCGGCGAACCAATATTCTCCGCTCCCACCAGCTTAGCGAGTCGCGCCAGCATCAGTTCCAACTTCTCCGGCTCCGGCGCCAGCGGAATAAACAGCCCCGTTTGCAGCACCCGCGGCTTTACCGGTTCACAATTTATCGAGATGCCGACAACCGCTGCCGGCGGCGGATGCATTTCCGTGTCGAGCAGCAACAGTTTGAGAAACACTTTGTGATCGCGCATCGGGTAAGGCAGGTTTAATTTGATTTCATGCGCAGCGCCGCGCTCCAGTTTCATCTCCACCTGCAACGCATTTGTGGCGAGCGCATAGGCATTTAGATTCGCGCAGATCTGGTTGAGGAGTCGCGCCAGGATGAACGACAGCGGTTCCAGTTCGGCAATGGGATACTCGAGCTCGATTGCGTTCCGGAACTCAGGCGCCGCTTGCCGGAGTTTTAAGTGACGCATGGTTTTTCCGCTCGCCAGCTCGCGTAACTTTAATCCGTCCTGGCCCAATCGCTCTGAAACTCCCGCCACCGGCAGGGCGGCAAATTCTTTAAAGGTACGCACACCCCAAAGCCGGAGCGTTTCGAGAATTTCATCTAGCTTCCGCTCGTCCAAAGTCCAAAGTCCAAAGTCCAAAGTCTCTCTCTGCGACATTGGATCTTTGCTTTTAGACTTTGGACCTTGGACTTTGGACTTTGGACTTATTAGATTTTCGATGGGTAGTTCCCCCAACGCATTGAGTTCTTCTCCGGGAGAAATGAAGGTTATGCCTTTGAAGTACCTGGCGGCGTGTATGGCGGCATCAGGGTTTGCAGCCAGTGCCACATTCACCACATTCACCTTGCAACCTAATCCCGCAGGCGTTTTCGCTTTGGCCTTTTTGGCAATCTCATTGGCGAGTTCATAGTGAGACCCGAATCGCAGCGCACACCCTTCGACGTCAATTACCACCGTGTTTGGAGCCGTTTCCTCCACCAGCGGTGAAAAGGTATAGGCAAAATCTGACAAAGACACCTCTGCCGGGATGTACTGAGCATGAATGCAGATAAACATCGTGCTTTTCAGGGGCTTTGAGATAAAAACAACGGTAGGCGAAGATTAGCGAAAATCAGCGAACATTGTCAAGGCGGGTTATCTAGATACTGTTCAAATTTGAATTCTCAGGTCCGAAGGACCGGAAGTTAGTAGCCCCGTCCGTTAGGGCGGGGTCGATACAACGATTAGTTACTGGAGCGCCGAAGGTGCGCCACTATTTGTGTCGGCCCTCAGGGCCTTGAGATATGTAGAGTGAAGTCCCCGCCCTCACGGACGGGGCTACTAACTTTCAGTCCTTCGGACCTAAAACATGGGGGCGATTGAAACTGAACCTTAATTAGCTTTGACTGCGACTTCCCCCGCTCGTCTATTTAGATAGAGCGGGCGCTGGCATTGCACCTGAAACGACAGGCTCTTCAATAAGGTTGAGTGAGGCAGTGAACATTTATTCACTGGGCGACGAAGCGCATCAACCGTTGCTGAGGTGGAAATTGATGTTAATAATGAAGCCGGCGAGCGAGGATTGTTCCTAGTGAAGACTTCGCTTACCGGTCCTTCGCTGGACGACCAAAGACCTGCTTCTCCTCTTAACTCCAACGCCAGAGCCGCGCACGATCGCACGCAACTTTCCTCTGCAATTACCACCAGCGCGGTAGGCGTGGGTTCCAGTGTCCGGCGGAAGCGATACCACCACGATGAAATAATTCGTTTCGCAGAATTTGCAGGAACGTCTCCCAGATCGAGCAGCACCAGTCCAAAGCCGCCCCCTTGCAACAATAGATCGGTAGCTTTAAATGCGTGCTCGAGATTATTGGCGCAACGGATCCAGAGTAATCGTTCACAATCTATTTCCGCTCGAGTTGCGGATTTAGGATCGAATGAATTGTTGGTATCCACCACCGCGCAAACTTCTTCATGCCTGGTTGCGTGGGCAAGAGCAGAAAACATAAAGCTCGTCCGGCCTGACGATGCTGATCCGAAGATTTCAGTTATGGCGCCGCGAGGAAGACCGCCCAGGGTAAACGAATCGATTTCGGGAATGCCGGTAGAGATAACTTCAGCCGGCATTTTTTCATGCAACTGAAAGGCAGAGCTAAAGCGCGAGGCAATCTGAGATTCAATTTCAGCTTTTGAAAATGCGGCTCTCATATTTAGTAGGACAGGCATTCCTGCCTGTCCATCCAAACCAATCAATTCTTCTCCCAAACCAGGGGACAGACTGGAAAGTCTGTCCTACTTTATCTCTTGACGACTCGCCATATCTTCGATAATATTCGCTTGATTTTCGCCACAAGGCGAAAATAGCACAACGGCCTAATTTGAAGCAAGATCTTTTGTGGAGGGATTTGAGATGCCCGTAACCGCACGGCAGAGGCAGGTCTATGAATTCATTCGCCGCTACCTGGAAACCAATAATCAGCCTCCCACAATTGCCGAAATTGGCGGGCAATTCCAGATGACTTCATCGGCAAGCGTGCACAGCATCCTGTCCGCTCTCGAGCGCGAAGGGCTGATCAAACGCATTCCCAACGTTAGTCGCGGCATTGAGCTCGTCAAAGTAGACACGCAGGACAGCGGCGACGAATTTGAAGTTCCTTTGTTAGGACTGGTGGCGGCAGGCCAGCCAATAGAAGCGGTCCTCGCTCATGAAACTGTCTCTGCTCCCAAAAGCATGATTGGCCGCGGCCGCATGTTTGCCCTCCGCGTGCGCGGGGATTCGATGATTGAAGAAAACATTCAAGACAACGACATCATCATCGTTTCTTCTCAACAGACGGCGGAGAATGGCCAGATGGTAGTGGCATTGATCGATGGAAATTATGCGACCGTGAAGAAGTTTTATCGCGAGCCGGATTTCATTCGGCTGGAGCCGGCCAACCCGCAGTTCAAACCAATATTCATCAAGACCCCCGAGCGTCTGCAAATCCAGGGCGTTGTTCGCGGGCTCATTCGCAACTACCAGAGCTCCGTCTGAGATCTTAAATCTGAGATCTCAGATTTGAAATCGGCGCCGATGACCATTCGAGAAAATCTTGAGCTACAAAACAATCTATCCGACCTGAAGCTCTGTGCTTTTGCACTGACCGATTGCGTCGTCCATATCGAAACGCAAGCAGCAAAATACCTGCGTGCGGTGCACCGGACAGCTCTGGAGTTGGCGGTACCAAATCTGTTTGGTGTGGAGATAGGTGGCTTCTGGCTAAAGCCGGATCAGGTTGATCAATTGCGCAACCTGCCAGACTGCTATCCGGCGAATGAAATTAGTTTTGTCAGACAGGCTGTTGAGGCTTACCTGCTGGCGCAAACTGGAGAACTTAAGTGGCCTCCAATTGCGAAGTCTGATTGCTTGTCTTCGAAGGCGAGTACGTTTGCAAGAACGAGCGCAACCGGCAATGCCTAATCAATTCCCGAGGACAGTACCGTCGCAGTGGTTCCTCGGGCTTTCCGTAGCACGATCAAACCGATCCCCGACATGATCATCGCGCCGCCCGCAAACGTGCGCCAATTCAATTCCTCATGTAAAACCATTACGCCCAAAGCTACTGCAATCACCGGAGTCACCAGCGCCACCAACATCGTCTTAGTCACGTCCATGTGTTGCACCAGCCAGTAGTACAACAGGAAAGCTGCAACTGAACCAACGATCGCGAGATAGAAAAGTGCGATGATCGCCATTCGCGTCCAGTGAAAATGCAGCGGACTTCCTTCGAGCGGAATGCCGATAACCAATAACGGTATTAAGCCGAAAAACATTTGTCCGCCCGCAAGAATTGCGGGATCCAACTTCGCCCCCTGTTTCTTCACCAAAACGTTAGCCGCAGCGGCACAGGCCGAGCCAACAACCAAAGCAGCGCATCCCGCCAGGGCGCGCGAACCGGCAACACTCAATTGGTTGGAAAACACCACGCCCACGCCGGCAACTCCCATGACTATTCCGAAGATCTTCGCGGGCGTCATTCGTTCACCCGGAAGATAGAAGTGAGCGAAGACGAGTCCGAAGGCAGGAATCGTAGCCTGCAGCAGCGCGGCCAGCCCGGATGAGATGTATTGCTCACCCCAAAAGAGCAGGCCATAGTTCAAACTAAAGGAAAGGACGCCGGTGACGGCAAGAAGGGTCCAATCAGCGCGAGTTCGCGGAAGAGACAGCCGGCGAGCTTTGATAATCGCAAAGAGGATTGCGGAAGCGATTACAAACCTGATGCCGGCAAAGGTAAACGGCGGCAGGTCGTCGAGGCCAAGTTTTATGAAGAGCCAGGTAGAGCCCCAGATGAGACACAAGAGCAGCCAAACCAAGCGTGATTTCATGTTTACCGTTGGCTCACTCTGCTAATCGAACAACGAGCGTGGCGAGCGGGCAGGTCCCGCTCACAACGCTCGTGTTCAGATCAAATTGCTTCCACCTAGGCTTTTCGCTCGGCAGCTGCTTCAGGATTCTCTAACTTGATAAGCGCAAACGCAGCGCCTTGAGGATCCGTCAGAATCGAAAAGCGACCAATACCTGGAATGTCATCAGGCTGTTTCATCACGCTGCCGCCCAGCTCGGTTGCTTTCTGCGTTTTGGCGTCGCAATCGTCAACCGCAAAATACACCAACCAGTTTGGCGGGATAGGACCCATTTCGGGCGTTATCTTCAGCATGCCGCCCGCCGGTCGCTCGCCATTGGAGAACATCGTGTATTCCAGCGGCCCAAAATTCTGCGTGTCTTTCCCCCAACCGAAAAGTCCGGAGTAAAACTCTCCGTCTTTGGTCGTGTCGCTGGTCATAAGTTCATTCCAGCAAAAGGAATTTGGCACGTTCACCACACCGGCGCCCTTGTGATCCTTAGGTTGCCATAGGGCAAACACAGCGCCAGTTGGATCCTGAACCACAGCCATGCGGCCCACCGTCATGACGTCGAAGGGTCCTGCGAGCACTGTAGCGCCGAGCTCCTTCGCTTTTGCCGCAGTCTCATCGGCGCTCGTGACCAAGGCATATGACAACCAATGTGGCGGCGTACCCTGAGTTATTCTTTCCGACTCCATCTGGTAGAGCGCCCCGACGTTTTTGCCGCCAAGATTCAACATCGTGTAGACCATGTCAGGTCCGGCTGGTTTGTCATCGGGAGTCCAGCCAAACAATCCAGAGTAAAACTTCTTTGCCGACTCGCTGTCGGTAGTTCCCAGTTCAACCCAACAAAAAGTTCCAGGCGCGTAGCTGGGACTTTCCTGCATTCTCGCTTCAGTCATAGCTTTCTCCTTACAACCTAAGCGCGCAGAACCAAGGGAGAGACCGCGAGCGTCCCGCGCGACGTCAAAAAGTAGGATTAACGAAGAGCCTTCATGATAAACGTTTTCTTCGCATATGCCAAAAACGGAAAACGCCACCTCCGGCAAGCCGAAAGTAGCGCATCCGTTTCCTAATAATCGCCGAAGCTTTTAAAAGGATGGCAGCTTCGCATGTACACACTAGGCTGCCGATTTGTATCCCGAAGACCAACTGTCGGTCAGCTAATCCTCGGTCAGCACGCGAATCATTTTCACAATCCTCGCATCCTTTCGAATGCGGTGCCGTTAGGTTTTTTTTGTGGTGGCTTTTCCTCCACCTTCGGTTACGATCCGAGAACGTCGGCTCAGCTTGCACCGAGCCATTCGCCCCCTTCAGCGGGTCCGTCTAAAGGGTGCCACTCGTTTTTATCCGAATGGCTTGAGAAAACCTCTCAGCCTTCCCTAGCAAAGCCTTTCGGCTTCGGCTCAGGGCGTCAATAGAATCAACAGACCGTTGCTGATTCCCTCTTCCGTGTGTCACCACATCGGTTGCCGATCCCTTTGTCGGTCTCGAAGGCCGCGACCCTCGTGACAGGGAGGGTTATACTCTTATCGAATTTTTAGATCAACTTTTTGTGTGTTTTATTTTTTGGAGGAGTCGAAAAATTTGTTTGCAGAAATTTCTGCGAGTAATTCGTTGGGAAATTCGCCAGTAAGGCTACGGCTATCGTTTAGAAGACCCAAAAACATCACTGCCGAAACTCTCCCCTAAACTTGCTGTTCTCGCATTAAATATGTTTTTGGATCGTGGCAATTGCGGCCCGAATCGCCTTTTGCGCTTCGACAATCTGCGCTTCGCCCTCATATTTATTGCGCGGCCAGAAAAAACCTTTTAAACCGTCCTTCTTTTTGCGCGGCACAATATGCACATGCAGGTGCGGTACACTCTGGCTAACACGGTTATTCATCGCCACAAAGGAACCCTCAGCAGACAAGGCAAGTTCAACGGCGCGCGTTAACAGTTGAACATTCTTGAAGAACGGCCCGACCAAGTCGCTTGGGAGATCGCTCAACGTTTCGAAGTGATTCTTCGGTACAAGCAGACAATGACCGGGGAAGAGTGGGCGGTGATCGAGAAAACCTATCGATACCTCGTCTTCAAAGACGAGGTTAGCAGGGATCTCGCCGTTAACGACCTTGCAAAAAATGCAGCTCTGCGCAATAGAGGCCATGGAAGTTGAATGATTCTAGTTCACAATCTCATCAAGCGAGAAACACCTTTCATCAACGTGTCCCAAAACATTGACTAACCGCCCCGTTTTGTTTTAGAAGCCAACTCATGAATCAACCGATGAATCCTAAGACCTGCGCAAGGCTAACGGTTAGCAATGTGTTGTCGCTTTAGATCAGGAGGCAAGAGATGAAAAGGAAAGCTATCGTTGGAGTAGTCTTGACTATGATCAGTCTAGCCATGGTGTCGGCTGGATTTTTTAGATCATTGGCGACACCCAAGCCCGGCGGCGCTAACCCCGACAATATCCTGGCCCAGCTCGCGGGTTACCGGAAATGGGCTCTAGTGAATCCAGTTCCGGTCATCATGGATCAACGAGCCGCAGCCGCGTGCGCAATAGTTCTAAAACCAGACGCCGATCTGAACCCTCATTCGACGCGATACATTTCCGTCTACGTTAACCGGCTGGGTCAGGAATCTATGATGAACCGCCTTACTCCGGTGTTTCCGGAAGGTTCGATAATTGTCAAAGAGAAATTTGTAAATCAGTTTGCCAAGACGCCGGAACTGTTGACGGTGATGGTTAAGCATAAACAGGGTTATGACTCCGAGACCGGCGACTGGGAGTATTTGGTTACAGACGGCTCCGGTTTGAAGATTGAGGAACGAGGGAGTTTGGCGCGATGCAATACCTGCCATGTCTCCTACAAAGAGTCTGATTATGTAACCAGGACTTACCTGCCTCGCGAAGTCCGTCAAAAGCTGGAATAGTTTTCTGTTAGTAATCACGCCGGCTTAACTGCCTTCTGAAAGGCTTTAGCGCCCAGCGTGTTCAAAACGTCAACCTTTCTCAGCCAACCTCTTCGCGCCGTTGCAACGCCATATTTCAAGTAGTTGAGCTCAGCGATTGCGTGAGCATCCACAGAGATCACACATTTGATCTTGCGCTTGCGCGCTTCGCGAATCCATCGTGGCTCCATTTCCAGGCGATAGGGATTAGCGTTGACTTCAATCGCCGCCCGCGATTCGGCAATAACATCCAAAATCTGCTCGACATCACAATCAAATGGCGGCCGGCTCAGAAGTTTACGACCGAGCGCGTGCCCCCAGATCTTAAACACCGGCTGGCGCATTGCCGTCACTATTCGCCTGGTCATCTTTGCTGAATC
Source organism: Pyrinomonadaceae bacterium (assembly GCA_050747225.1). GTDB lineage: Bacteria > Acidobacteriota > Blastocatellia > Pyrinomonadales > Pyrinomonadaceae > PSRF01. Next base: position 1,505 of record JBOGOP010000099.1, on the reverse strand, counting down.
CATCTTGTAACGCGAGTGAATGCTGGCGACGATCACGTCAAACTGTTCGAGGATTTTGTCGGGATAATCCAGCCGCCCGTCCGCAACGATGTCAGATTCCGTGCCGCGCAGGATCTTGATCTTTACCTGCTCCTGCACTTCATCAATCTCTTCCCATTGCCGTTTCAGACGATCCAGAGTAACTCCGCCCGCATAGAAAGCGGTGGGTGAGTGATCGGTTATCGTGACGTACTTCATTCCCATCGTCTCTGCCGCCCGCACCATATCTGCAATCGAGTTTTTGCCATCTGAGTACGTCGTGTGGCAATGAACCATCCCGCGAATGTCTGCCAGCGTGAGCAGATCTTCCGGCAGCTTTCCCGCGAGAGCCGCTTCAATCTCGCCTTCGTCTTCACGCAACTCTGGCGGGACGTATTCCATTCCTAGTTGCGCATAAATATCTTCCTCATGCTGTAGTCCACCTGACCGGGGTGTACGCCTGGTTTGCTTCTTCCTGCCATTTGATTTTGGACCTTCACCGTTTGCGATCTGCTGAAGCTTATTGACGTGTGCCTTTGATCCTGTTTCGGTCAACAATGCCAGCGCAAACTCTGCCGGGCGAGCCGCAACCAGCGAAACGCGGGCACCCTCAGCCAATCGCACTACACACGCCTCCTCCATCTGCTCTATGACTTCAACAATGAGCGGGCAGCGAAGGAAGTGTTCAATCAACGTCGCCGGCCGCTTGGTATTTGCAACCAGGCGAATGATTCCGACCGTTTCTTTCCAGCGTCGCAGTGAACCGGCAAAACTGATCTCCCTGGCGTCGCTCGCAGTATGTAGGTAGTCGACAACTTGCGTCGCCGTTTGTAATGCGCGGTGCAAATGTAGTCGCTCGTCTTGCTTCCCGCGCTGACGATGGTTTGAAATCGTCTCAAGCAAACTCGCTTCGGTTTTTGCACCGAAGCCTTTAAGAGTTCTTATCTTGCCCGCTTCGGCGGCGCCCTTCAGCTCGGCAATCGAGCTTATTCCCAGAGCCTCATGAAGAGATCTGATCTTGCTAAGCGAAAGTCCCGGGACGGCAGAAAGCTCGATGATGCCCGCCGGGAATTCCTGCTTCAGACCGCTCAGGACAGACGACTCGCCCGTGAGGTAAAGCTGCTCGATTTGCGACGCCAGCGCATCACCAATTCCGCGCATTGAAGTCAAACGGCCTCCCAGTATTACGTCGCCAATATCTTCAGACAGGCCGGCAATGATGCGCGCCCCGGTTTGATAGGCGCGGGCTTTGAAGCGATCCTTGCCACCCTTCAACTCGAGCAGCGCGGCGATGTCCTGGAGCGCAGTCGCGATGGCGAACTTGTCCAATCGAGTCGTCTTAGTCATCACTTAATCAGAAGGTGGATTCAAGTTGAAGTGCAACTTTGAAAACTAGTAGTTGAAGGGCAAGCTGCGATAGCGTAAGCGTGCTTTATCAACGACCAAGTCAAAGAAGCACACAATGAACTATACGCAGCTTACCCGCG
>JBOGOP010000098.1:0-17271 GCA_050747225.1 Pyrinomonadaceae bacterium | reverse complement strand
TAGATAGTCGGACGCTCCCACTCGAAGTGCGTCGCGAACTCGCTGCGGACGATCCACTCCGGAGATCATTATCACCGCGGTTTCGGGATAACGCGCCTTGACCTCGCGTAAAAGCTCTACGCCGTTGCGGCCCGGCATCATCATGTCAGAGATCACCAGCGCAAAGGTTTTGCCGGCGAGCAACGCCAATGCTTCATCCGCCGATGCTGCGGTTTCGCACTCGTAATTCTCACTCAAAAAATTTGCAAAGAGACCTCGTACGGCCGACTCGTCGTCAACGATGAGAATGCAGCGATCCGAAGCTTGCTCTTGAAGTTCTACTGAGCCGAGAGGCACACGCGAACTCGAAGGGTAAAAGTTCACTGGCAGCGTCGCAGTAGCGATGGGAGCGATTTCTTCAGTCGTCATAGGGGTTCGGGCAAAGATTTGACCGGAGGAGATTTCGCGGAGGTCGCTGAGTCTGAGATCGAAAGATCTCCAGGTCGTTAAAGGACACAAAGGGTAGATCGGCGAGGACTTTTGCCACACGAAGGCTGTCATAGCCCCTTCAAGTCCACCGGCACTTAACAACCGCACAGATCGTGCCATGCCGACAGCGAGCTAAAACGCGCTTGCGAAACATATGTTGGCCCCGGTCGATTCTCCTCTCGGGGCGGCACAGTGGTTGCGAACTCACTCGTGTCTTCTGTGGGGCGGACATTCCCGTCTGTCCTTGAACAAAGACTCTGCATTGCTCTTAACAGTACTCGTGACAGGCAGAAATGCCTTTCCTGCCAACTCAATCCGAGGAAATCTCGTGAACATCCGTTTCCAAACTTTGCTGTCGCGCTGCTTAAGTTGCGTGTTGATTTCTGCCCTGTCAGTTTCGGGCGCGACAATGCTCGCGGAAATTGGCCCTGCAGCCTTCTCTTCTCACGTGGTATCGGCAAATGGTGTGGAGCGAGTATCGCCGGCAACGCCGGAGTCGGTTTCGACTTACCGTTGGAATCTGAATGACGATGCTATGCCTCTGGTTAGTTTGCCTGATCGCATTGGCGGTGGTCTTGATCAGTCTCTAACCTATTCCATGGATCAGTTTGAGTTCCCTCTCTTTCAATCACTCTATTACAACCAACGTGCCAGCAAATATCTTCTGATGTTGATTCGGAAGGAGGAGCTGGTTTCTCAAGCACTGGTGAATCGGCACGCCGAAATAATCGAGCTTGCGCCAGCTGGCGATCGCGGCCAGTTTGCTGCAAGTGGAAAACTGAGTTTGCGGCTTGAAAACAAAGGCGGCGCAAGGGTGCTAAGCACTGGCGATGGAACAGTGTTTACTTTTGCTGTCTTAGCCGATGGCGAACTTCATTGTCGCGAGATAAACGATCGTCATGGTGCAGTAATACATCTCAAGTACACGACCGACGCTTCGCTCGAAACCATTAGTGATGACCGTGGCAGAACAATCACGTTCAGCTACACGAATCAGTATGTCAGTTCGGTGACGCAGACCTGGGGCGGGAATGCGAAGCGTTTAAGAAAGAGCTGGGCGATTGCAGACGAAGTCAGATTTGCGCACGCTGTTGCCGCCCCAACTACTTCAACTTTCGCCTCGCGCGGAGCTCCGGCACTCGCGAAGCACATCCCTTTGAACGCTATCAAAGCGAACTACACTCGGGCGATGGCCGCATCCGACTCAGTGCTTGCAGCTATTTTTGGCGGGCCCGGCGCTGTTGCCGCAGCCAATGGTTACGAGCCGGCTGGCCTGGACCATCAGTATCCACTTTATCGAGGCGACTTGATTGGCGACGACGGTCGAATCCTGCGCGGGCACCTCTCCTTCGCGATGCATCTTTACGGTAGTGTGGATGGCACGGGTGAAACGGAGCTCTTCATTCCGATTGGCTTCACAGCGCACAGCGACAAGCCGAGTCCGACTGATGCGGTGATGACGTTTTACTATCCGCAGCTGGGCAATCTGACGGACGTGACGCTGGCCGTTTTTCATGTCCGAAACTTCCAGCTCAGTTACGAGGGTGAACGCGTCCGCATCGGAAGCACCGGCGGCCCTGGCGGCTCAGCCGGTTTGTATAGACATTCCCATCTGGAGTTTTATCGAGGCAATACGGGTCTGCCGCCACTTGCGGCGCGCGTCCAATTGCGAATCGATCCCAACAGAGTGTTTGACCAAACGGCGGCTGGAATTAAGTAGAAAATGGATAAGCCGAAACTAAATGAAAGGCGCACCACCGCGGCAACTGGCGTGATCGATCTGAGCGTGCTGGACGGTTTGAGTAAACTGCAGCAACCAGGCGAGCCTGACTTTGTCACGGAGTTAATTGACCTGTTCCTTAGTGAAGCCGCGTTGCAGTTTGAGTTCCTGCGGGTAGCGGTAGCAAATAACGATCTGCCTGAAGTTCAACGATTGGCTCACCTCATGAAAGGCAGTAGCGCTAATATCGGCGCCACCCGCCTGACGCAGCTTTGCAAGGAATTAGAAGCATTAGAGGGAACTACCACCGCCGAACTGACTCTACTGCTTAAATTTGAGGATGAATTTCGAGCGGTCGCTGAAGCGCTTAAGAACCAACGGCTAGAGACGTGAGAAAGCAGAAAGCAGAAAGCAGGAGGCAGGAGGCAGGAGGCAGAAAAAAAGGGCACGCGATGAAACTCGCCAGTGCCCTTTTCGTTTGGTCTTCTGTCTTCTGCCTTCTCCCTACTGCTTTTTACCACTGCTCAAGAGTGTCAGGCTGGGCGTTGGCTGCTGACTGAAGGTAAGCAACGACCTAAGGATCTCTCCGGGCACTGCGAAGCTGAGTTCATCGCTACCTTCGATGTGGAGCGCAGCAACGGCGACGACTTCGCCCCTATCGTTAACGATAGGTGAGCCGCTGTTGCCGTGACGGACTTCCGCGGTGATGCGCAGGTATTCGCCTGCGCCCTGGATATACCAGAGATTGCTGGTAACCCCAGTCGAGACTTTCCACGAAGTGTCATCCAAAGCGCTTATCAAGGTGACCTTCTCGCCTTCCGACTCGACGTTTCCCGCAAGCGACAAAGGAGAAACATTCGTTGCGGTTGTGGTTTGCAGCAGGGCGAGGTCGTTGTCCTCGTTGAGAGCCAGGATGCCCTCGACGCAGTAGCTCTGGCCATCGAAGGTCCGGATGGTGGCACGGCTCGCGCCTTTGAGGACATGGATATTGGTGACGAGCCGATCGGGTTGAACAAAGAAACCGCCGCCGATTAGAAGGGGCTTACCGGCGGCGTCAAACGTCGCAATGCTGACCACGCCGCGTTTGACCTGATCGATGGTTTGGGCGGACGGTTCAGCAAATACGGCTGCAGCGGTCGTGCAAATTAGAAAGAGAACTGCGGCAAGAGAGAGGTTAAACTTGGGGCTCGATTTCATACACACTAATCCCACAACGCTGCGGGCTATCCTGCGCTTCCGTCGAAAATTTATTCGCTTGAGACCTAAGCAGACGGCCAATCAGGTGCTGTTTCCAGACCGGGAGGCAGGAAGCAGGGGGACCGACGGTCGGCCGTAACGGTCAAGCGATTTGCTGGGAGCGCGGGCGTCTCGCCCGCCTCAAGATACGGTCGCCACTCTAGTTTTCGATCATTGCGCCTGGCGGACGCGGGCGGGCGAGACGCCCGCGCTCCCAGACAATCACTTGACGCTTATCATCTTCTGCTTCTTACCGCGGGAAGCGGTCGCGGTATTCACCACTGACGATGAACGCCTTAACCATTTCCGCCTGTTCAAAGTTGCCGTTGAACTCATTTAGCTTGTTCAGCCAGAATGCATAGCCGCTTGCATCAGGATCACGCTGCAGGTAGCCGTAGTATTGCATCATCACAAACATCTCGTTACGCTTGGCGTCTACGAAACGGTCGTTCTCCGCAATACTCCGCAACGCGTCGGCGCGTGTGAGCGTGCCAAACGTTAAGCCGTTCACCAGCGAATCACGTTCGCCTTGCGTGAAGTTCACTCCGGTGTGCGCAATTAATGAATCAACATAGCGATCGTTGGTGAGCAGATCGTAAGCTGCATGAAACTCCGGCCGCTGCACCCACGCATCAACAAAAGCCTGTTTGTTTGTCGCCAACTGCTGCTCCCAGCCGCTGTGGCCCACAATGACGTCTCGCGCAATTGTGCCGGTGTCGGGCATAAACTGGTCATACATCGGTGCTCGGCCGTAACTCGCGCGATACAGTGCATCCACCAGTCCGCCCGTTTGCTGAAACTCTATCGAGAGGAAGTAGGCTGCCGAGACGTTGATCGTTCTGCGCTCGATGCACCCAACGTCAGAGCCGCACCCGAGTATCTGGTCGCTCCAGAAGTTAAAGCCGCTTTCATCGGGTTCACGACCAAGGAAATCAAGATAGTGCTGGCGCACGAAGTACTCCGGAGTGTCCAGAGGATTTGCGCTGGCGGCTGTTGGCGAACCGGTAAACGCGGCCTCCGTGCTGCTGCCGAGCTGACTAAAGGATCGTTCAGCCGGACTGAACGAATAATTCGCACGCGAAGGTCTGACCGTGTAGAAGCCATTGGTCTCAACATTGTCGAAACGGTAGTTGCCGTTCGCGTCCGTGATTGTCTTGCGGTTCTGGGTGCCGCTCAAGTTGACGACGGTGCCAGCCACAGGCGTCCCATCACTAGTCGTAACCTGCCCTGCAACACCGCCATTAGAAGCGGTTGGAGTTGCGGGCGGGCAGGGACTGATATTTAGCGTGTAGGTCCCGCCCGTACAAAGAAGGTTCGTATTGCGATTATGAACGACGACTACGACCCGCTGAGTATTTGTCAGGTTGAATGAGTAAGCGAACGGTCCGCCGCCACTGGTCACTGGGAAACCAATGTCCGCCAGGTAGTTTGTACAAAAGTTCGCTGGCTGGTAGCCAGGCGAGTATGCCGCACTGAAAAGACTGTCTCCACAGTTATTCGTGATGGTTACTGTAAAGCATGCCGTGGCTCCCGTAGTGTTTGTAAAGACGTAGCTGTCATAACGGAAGATCCCAGCGACGGTTCCCGGGCACGATGTGGGGGAGGCACATGTACTGACGGCTCCGGCGACGCTAAGGCGGCCACCTTTGTCCGGATCGGTCGCATCAATCGTGCCCGTGCACGTAATCGATCCCCCCGCGCACGCGTTGCAGACGCCCCCGGCACTCGGAGAATTAACCTGCGATGTGCCGGGCTTGATGATCCTTGTTTCCTGGCTACCGCTCTGATTTTCTAAGCTACCGGTCCTTCCGAATAGATTCGAATACTTCTCCGACGCCCAACGTGTGGTACCCAAACCCTGGTAATTCTTCAGCAAACCTCGTGGCTGTGGCGCTGGCAGATTTATCGTAGTTCGCTGTAAAGACCTAGCGCCGGCCAACGGCAAGCCAGGCATCGACATGAGAATGGCCAGGAACCCAACCAGGCAAAAGAAAACAACCAACCGGTGAATTCTTTGTGACTTCCTCGATTTCATTTCGTTCCTCCTAGTGCGCCTCTAAGCTGGGTGCGGCTTGAAACGCCTAAAAGCGATCGTGGTCCCGATTGTGATCAGGTGTGGTACCGGTCGATTAGAAAGGCTGTGCGCATGAATACGCCCTTCTTGAACTGGTTCCGATGGCTGTCGAGCGACAGGGAGTTCAACGTCGTGCGTTTCTACTCCTCTGGACAGCGGGAGACTATTCTCATTCCTACGGGCAGTCAAGACATTTGGAACAGACACAACACGACCCTGGAAAAATCGATCACTCGATCCTCCAGGGTCGCATTGGCTAATTCGACAGGAGAGTCAACCGCTCCCGCTGCCGATCGGGTCCGCTGGGTTAGAAGATAAACTTCAACGCCAATTGCACATTGCGGCGCTCGATGTTTCCGTTTGGCGTTACGCCTTTAACGGCTCCGACGAACCCGCTGGTGACGTCCTGGGTTCCCGGCGCGATGTAAAGGTTCGCGTGGTTAAGTGCGTTGAAGAGTTCCGCGCGAAGCTGAAGGCTATACCGCTCATTCAACTTCACGTTTCGACTCACGCCGGCATCCAGATTCCACAGGCCGGGACCACGAAACTGGTTGCGCCTGGTCATGTTTGCCGGATACGGACCAAAGTCGGAACAGCCACCGCACACTGCATTGCCAAACGCTCCCACTGGCTGACCGGTCAGGTCAATGTAGTTGAAGAAGTTGGCGTTGCCAGTATCCGTGACGTTGACTCGCAGCGGTCCGTTCGCTACCAATCTCGGACTTGAAAGATTGGCGTTGCTTCCGTCAAAGATGGTGAAGGGCGTGCCGGTGCGGGCGTTAAAAATTCCCGTTACCGACCAGCCGTCGAGCAAAGCCTTCGTGACACCAGTCGTGTTCTTGGCGAAGGGTATCTGCCAGATCAAGCTGCCCACAAAACGATGCCTGACATCAAAGTCTGCCGGACCGTAGTCGAAACTCGGATCGTAAGGGTTAGTCAGTCCCAGGTTGCTGTTGAAAGCTCCTTCACTGAAGGTGGAACTGAGGTTGTCATTCGCCTTGGCGAACGTGTAGTGCAGCGTAAACTGCATGCCGCTGTTGCGGAAGTTGTTTCCGTCAAGGGCCACAATCAAGGCGTTGTAACGCGAGTAGCCTTCATTGCCGCGCGTGTTGATGTTTGAGTAAACATTATTGAGTCGCGAATTTGGATTAGCGTCTCCAAGATAGAAAGCTCCCGAACCCGTAATGTTCAAGGGCGAGATCGAATAGAGCTTTTCACCGCGCGAGCCTGAATACTCAACTGACAAAACGTTCCCTCTGCTGATTTCGCGTTGGAGCGCGAAACTGTAGAAGTGGGCATACGCGTTGACGATGTCTTCGCGCACGTGACGAAGACTGGTTGCAGGCAGGATCTTTGTCGGTGGCGAAGTGCCGGCGAGAGGTCCCGCGTTATCCGTCGTGATCTGTAGATCAGTTACGTCTACGTTGTTGAAGAGCGACATCACGGCGTAATTCGGTGGATTCTGAATCACGTTGAACGTGACGTTGCCGAAGTTGCGTTCGTAGGCCAGGCCATAGCCGCCACGAAGACTGGTTTTGCCGTCACCAAAGAGGTCCCAGGCGAAACCGATGCGCGGCGCGAAGTTGTTCTTGTCTGGTTTCCATAGGCCGCCCACCGGACTATTCCCGGCAATCTGAACACTACCGTTGCGGATCTGCTCCTGCAGCGTGGCGCCCGGACCAAAGTAAAAGTTGGAATCCAGTTCCGGGTTCTTGTTGTGTTGTACGCCGTAGTATTCATAGCGCACGCCGAGATTCAGCACGAGGTTTGGTCTCACGCGGAACGAATCGTTCACGTAAGCAGCCCACTCGTTGTAGCGGTTGCTACGAGTGAAGTCTGGCGGACCGACGGGCAAGTTCACACTCTCACCGGGGAATTTCCCCTGCGGGAAAACGGCCGCCTGAAATTGATTGATGTTGCCGGTTACGAAATTGCCCAGCGCCTCCGCGTAGTCACCTTGCGGGCCGAGGCTTTCGACGGCGTTCTCATAGGCGCCGAACGTGTTCGTGTTCTGGATGTAGATGTACTGACCACCAAACTTAAGTTGGTGACGACCAAGCGTGTAGCTCACGTCTTCATACAACTGCCCGAGGTTCTGCGGTCCGCCGAAGCCCGCCGGCGAAGCCGCCGCGTTGTAGGGCCAGTAGCCCGGCATCGCGATGGCATTGCCGCCAATCGTTCCGGTAGCTCCCGGGAACATGAAAAGACCCGGCCCCACTGGATTGGCGCCGTAAGGCTGATTATTGTTCAGGCGATTGAATGCGATCTTACTTTCCGAAAGGAGACGCGGTGAAAACGTGTGCGTCAACGAAACGAGAAAGTTGTTGTTCAATGTAGTCGCCGGAGTATCAAACCCGGTATAGGGACTAAACGCCGAAGTGCCGTTGAAGAAGTTTTTGTTCTCGCGGGCATAGCGGAAGTAAAGCAGAGTGTTGCTGCTCATGTTGAAGTCAATGCGAGCAGCCGTCGAGTAGGTGTCTTGTGGAATTCCGCCGCCCAGGTTTGTCGGCTCGGTGAAACGTACCAACTGGAAGGCCTGGAGATCCGCCGGTAGCGCCGCGAAAGCATTACCCGCCGGAAGATTGAACGTGTTAACCAATTGTCCGACGGTAAAGCTGGTTCCAGTCGGCGTACTTTGCAACGAATATCCTGCAAAGTAGTTTCGCGTAGTCGCAGCGGAGGCGTTGATGAGGGCCGCCGTTGGGACTACTGACAAAACATCGCCGGCACTGCGGACGCGGGTCCATTCAGTGCTATTGAAGAAGAACAGTTTGTCCTTGATGGCTGGGCCGCCAAACGTGTAGCCAAACTGGTTCCGTGTGAAAACCCCGCGCGCAATCCCATTGGCATTGTTGTTAAAGCCGTTCGAAGCCAATCGTGAGATACGATTAAACCCGAAGCCTGATCCATGAAACGCATTGGAACCGTTGCGGGTCATGACGTTGATGATGCCACCGGAAGCGCGTCCATACTCCGCCGAAAAATTGCTGGTGACGACTCGGAATTCGCCGACCGCATCCAGCGGAATATTCTGGCCCAGCGCCGCGTAGTAGACATTGTTGTTGTCAACGCCGTCGAGTAGCACGTTAGTGCTGGCTGCGCGCAGGCCGTTAATGTTGAACCCGGCGCCGCGTCCGGAAACGCCAACGCCCGGCACGGCCGGTCCCGGATCGTCACTCGCAACGTTATTGGCTAGCCCGATCAGATCGTACGGATTTCTGGTCAACGTCGGCAGCTCGCGAATCTGCGTGCCGGTAACGATGTTGGAAACTTCAGCGGTTTGCGTGTTGACCTCCACGCCTTCGCTGGCGATCACGCTGACGGTTTCGCCGGTGACCTCGGTCAGCGCGAGCTGCGTGTCGACCGATACTTTCGATCCAATCGTCACTTGTACACGCTGATTACTCGCCTTGAAGTTGCCCCCTTGCACGGTCACGTCGTAGAGCCCGGGCTGGAGGGCGGTGATGGTGTAGGTACCGTCGTTATCCGAAATCGCCGTGGTTTCGCGGCCGGTATCAACCGACTTCACGGTGACATTTGCGTTGGCCACAAGCGCGCCATTCGGATCGGTCACCTTCCCGTTGATTTGGCCGGTTGCGCTCTGGGCAAACGCCGCGCCGGCCATCATGGCAACAGCAAACACGACTGACAAAAATCCGAGTGCGCCAGTCGCGGCCGATTGTCTTAGTTTGGTCTTACTCATATCCAATTCCTTTCTTAACCTGTGTCCCTTGAAAGAGAACTGCCGTGTGATCGCGAGTCCACTTGCGTGCTCTCGCGAAGAAGGGGAGCTTCCCAACTTTCTGCTCTTCAGGCCGCCGCGGGCCGCGATTGCTTGGGGAGTTTGAGCGGTGAATCAACGAGCCCGGTCTCCGAGAACTCGGAAGGCCGCCTAACAGTCTGGAGATTCAGAAGGGCAACGATCGTGCCTCTCGACACCTGTGCTTAATAAGCCAGTCCGTCACTCGTCTGGGCCAAGTCGCAACAGCGGTCTCTAACTAGTCTTGTGGAATTTGGATTCATGGGAAGGGTTGATTGCGGTTCCTGGATTATTGGCGTGGAAGACTTTCAGCTCAACCTGGTACTCTTCATTTTTTCGTTTTGAATGTTCTCTGTAACGCCAACTGTTAGTTTGCGACTTGTTGAGCTGCTACGCCGCGAGGGCTGGACAAATTGGAATGAGGAAGCGGCTACGCAAACTAAAGGGTTGCATTACAAACGAATCAGCCGGCCGGTGAAAAACCGGGAGTACAGTCCACGAAAGGACACGAACTAACACGAAATGTCGGTTGTGTGGTTTTGTATAATACGCGTGGAGCACAGCTCTTCTCGTCCCCACTGACGGTATCATTAGTCGTTGGCCACGAACCGCAGAACCGCGAGCGATAACGACCGCATGCAAGCATGAAACTAGATTAAGCGCGGCGTTAGCCACAACTCAAATTCACCATTGACTCTTGCATCCACTCGCTACGCTCGCGACTGAATCCGCAGAACGAGGTGACGAACCACGCGGTGGTTTCCATTGCCTAAAAGGAACGGTCATGGCAAGGGTTCAACTTTGATGCGATGACCCTCATTCGTTCCCTCCACCGAGAAGACCAAGGTACCATTAGTATCTACTTGATCGGCTTTGAAGTGCCCAGTGTATGAGTCCCCTGACTCGTCTACGGTATACTCTCCACTGACCTTCAGTACTCCCATTGGATTCCCGTTGAGGTCGGACACAAGTTCCAAAACAGTCCACGCGATTGTGCTCCCTTCCAGGTTTACCCAGCTGCCGTGTCCCGCGCTATAAAGTGTATCGGTTGCGAGATTGACATTCCCCTGGTCTGCCACAGTCAGCCCTCCGTCGGCAGTAAAGGTGCTGAGAGACTTGAACGACGGATTGCCCGGGACTGAGATCGTCACCGTTTCCATCCAGCTGCCGATGATCGCCTTCTTCTTAGGTGATCCTTCGTTCCCTTGTTCCCGGGCTGCTGAACCCACCGGTATCAGAGCGGCCTTTGCTGGAAACTTAGCGGGAAGATGTGCTGAGGTGATGGTCGTAGCGCAAATGATCGCCGGTAAATTTCTTGAAGAAGCGACTGCATTTGGCAGCGAAGCAGTAAGCGCTACCAGCGCAATAACGAGAGCTAAACTCAACCTCATGTACTTTTTCATTTTCCTTCTCCTTTGGTTTGCAGATGTTTAATGCCTGCGTGAGTCAGTTGGATTCACGACTCTAATTCTCGAGACTGTTCCAGGACCGGCGAGGTTGCGCCTCGAACGGAGGCGCAGTTTGAAATTCATCCAAGGTCTCGCTCTGGAGGAGCGAAACGTTTATAGTCACGCGACCGACCCTTTCTTTCAGCTCCGTAGGAGCGGAATGTTCGACCTGTCGCTCCTACGGAGCTTGGGTTCATTATTTCTTGCCGGAGCTATAAACATCCGGCTCCTCCGGAGCTAAGGACGATCGTCTTACAATCAGCAGTCGTTCTGTTTCGACAGTGATTGTGGTGCGCTGGCTTAGCATCATGCGGCTCCCACGGTCTTCGACGGCGTGACTGAATTCTTCGCCGCGAGCCGCTCCCGGCGTCTGGTCGTTGTTCCTGCTCTTGACCAGTTTGTTGCCACCCAGTTTGTTGCCGCTCTTAGCCGCCAGCGTTACAATGGCCCGCATCAAGCGCTTTGGAGCTAGCTTCCTGATCAAGATCATTCGGGCTCCTGAGTTCGAAACATCTACTTTTCACCCTACCGTGTGCCGGACGTTACGCTCCGCCTGGTTAAAGAGTCCTTTAAGGGCGGTTAATTAGAAGTTAAAGAGTAGTCAGACGGCCTATGACCGCACCCGCGAAACAAATATTCGAGTTTGGCCCCTTCCGGCTGGATAGCGCAGAGCGAGTCCTGCTGCGTGATGGTCAGCCGGTGCCGCTCACCTTGAAGGCTTTCGAGGTGCTGTTGTTGCTGGTCGAAAGCAGCGGGCACATCGTCGAGAAGGACGAATTAATGAACCGCGTGTGGGCGGGGAGCTTCGTCGAAGAAGGCAATTTGAAGGTGACTGTATCGATGCTGAGGAAGGCTCTGGAAGATAACAATGGCGCTAATCACTTTATCGAAACGGTGCCTCGCCGGGGCTATCGTTTCGTTGCCGGAGTCAAAGCCGTACCTGCAGACAACGTCGAACTCATCATGCACGAGCGCACGCGCGAGAGGGTCATCATCGAAGAAGAGACAGCGGTCACTCAGCAATCGAGGAGTTTGCGCCTGCCGTTGCTTCTGGCTGGAACGTTGCTCGCAGTCGTGGCGGTCGTGGGTGGTTTCTTCTTACTCAGAGAACCGACTCCTTTCAGCAAGATTAAGCTGACCCGGCTTACGACCACTGGCAAAGTTGGCCTGGCCGCAATCTCTCCTGACGGGAGATATGTTGCTTATGTGAGGGGCGGTGAGGGTCAGACAAGTATCTGGCTCAAGCATATCGATTCGGGCAGCGACAAAGAGATAGTTCCGCCGAGCGGTGGCAATTACTGTTGCCCGGTTTTCACTCACGATGGCAGTTATGTATACTATGGCAGTTTCTTACCCAACACGCCGACTATGCTTTATCGGGTGCCCGTGCTCGGCGGCGCTGCGACAAAGATTATCGACGGCGATACAGACTCCAGAGTCACGCTTTCTCCCGATGATAAACAGCTCGCCTTCATCCGCGGTTATCCGCAGCGAGGAATTGTCGAATTGATCGTGGCCAACGCGGACGGCTCTGAAGAACGAAAGCTTGACACTTTCGACATAGCCGATTTTTTCTCCGGCGGCCGCAACATCATGGATCCGGCCTGGTCTCCCAATGAAGAGATCATTGTAATCGGCATTCCGGCTGTTGATGCTGCTGGTAAATACAGGCAGATACTCACTGTCAGAACAAAGGATGGAGCGACAACGCCAATCAGCTCTCAGAGATGGTCGTCTCTCGGACAGTTTGCGTGGCTTAACGATGGCAGCGGACTGGTTTTCACGGCTTCGGACCAGCTAGGATCACCCCAACAAATCTGGTATTTGTCATATCCCGCCGGCGAGGCGCGCAGGCTAACTAATGACCTGAACGATTATCGCGGCATCAGCGTCACCGCGGACTCGCGGGCTTTAGTGACACTTCAGACAGACCGCACTGCTAGTATTTGGGTTGCGCCATCCGGAGATGCGCAGCAGGCCGCGCAAATCACTTCGAACAAGTATGACGGTTTAGACGGCGTCGCCTTTGCTCCGGATGGGCGGGTCGTTTACACGTCCAGAACAAACGGCGCGCTGAATCTCTGGATTACGAATCCGGACGGAACGGCTCGAACACAACTCACTACTGATCCTCATAGCCACCACAGCCCCGCAATCTGTGCTGATGGGCGCTATGTTTTGTTTGGGTCAGACAGGGCCGGCACTGAGAATATCTGGCGGATCGACCTTGACGGTGGTAATCCAAAACAACTGACGAGCGGTAAGCGCGATACGCAGCCGGATTGCTCGCCTGACAGCCAGTGGGTAGTTTACACATCCAATTACAACGGCATCCAGACGCTATGGCGCCTGCCGATTGATGGTGGCAATCCCACACAACTGACCGACTATCATTCGTTCAGACCGCTTATCTCTCCGGACGGAACGCAAATATCCTGCGCTCATCTTGATGAGCAGCAAAAGCCGGTGAAAATGGTAGCTGCCGTAATACCGGTGGCCGGAGGGAAGCCGATAAAGAAGTTTGACATTCCGCCAGGGGTGCGCCCGAGTTTTTGCTGGTCGCCAAACGGAAGAGAGCTGAACTATATTGTCAACTGCGCCGGCGTTTCCAACATCTGGAGCCAGCCACTTGACGGCGGCCCACCAAAGCAGTTAACCGACTTCAAATCTAATTTAATTGTCGCCTTTGATTGGTCGCCAGATGGCAAACAACTTGCCCTCGCTCGCGGCACTGGATCCAGCGATGTGATTTTGATCAGCGATCTAATGAAATAGTGCGGTTAGCAAAGATTCGAGACAGAGAAATCACCCAGCCTGGTTGGACTGGGTGACTTGGAATCTTCCATCTGAGATCTCAAATCTGAGATCTCAGATCTCACGCATGCTGGAGTTCTTCGTGATGGCTGGGTTCCACCAGTGGATAAACGTTGCCGAGTGTTGACGGATTAATGTTGTAGTGCTTGATCTTGGAATTGAGCGTGGTCACCTTCAGGTTCAGGAGTCTCGCAGCTTGCACCTGATGGCCGCCGGTCTGCAGCAACGCCCGCCGGATTAGATCAATCTCAAAACGACTTACTTCTTCGTAAAAGTCGAAACCGCTTTCGATGGTTAGCGGATTGACCTCGTTAATACACTGCACCTCGCAGAGAAGCCGCAGGACCAGCTCCTGCAAGGTCGCGAGGTTGTTTCGAGAGGTGGTCGACTCGCGGCTTTCGTCCGGAAGGGCAGGCATTTCCAGTTCTTCGCTTTGCCAGCTTGCAGTTGAGTTCATACTCTTCTCCCTGTGTCGGTTTCGAGCTTTCAAGGCCGAATTTACTGGGGCAAGTTATACCCTCGAATCATTTAGAGGCGGATTGGTTTTGTGACGGAAGGGCAGACGCCTGTGACTAATGGGCTTGAAGTTGGGATAGCTGAGAAGAAAAGCAGATCTTTGGTCTTGGGTCTTTGGACTTTTGAGCCTTGTGCATAGAATTTTATAGGTGGCTCCTTAGTCTTCGACCGCAAAGAACCAAGCCCAAAAAACAAAGTTCAAAGGCCCAAGACCAAAGACCTTTCAGGGCAGTTTACCGAGGGCTTCCTGCAGTTTGTCGCGATGGTTGCGAGAGAGGGTTAGTTGCGTGCCGTCTTTGAGGATAACGCGATATTCCCCGTGAAACCACGGCTGTAGCTCCTGAATAAAATCGAGGCGAATTATCGAAGACCGATGGATGCGCACAAACTTCTTTGGATCGAGTTGCGACTCAAGACTGCTGATTGTCTCGCGAAGCAAGTGGGTCCTCTTTGCGCTATGCACGGACACGTAGTTGCCCTCGGCTTCGATCCAATCGATTTCGTTTGTTTCAAGGAAATAGATACGCCCGGCAGCTTTGATAACAAGGCGCTCGAGATAATTCTTACCGGCTTTAAGCTCTTCCAGCAGGGCCAGGATCCGCTCATCCATGCCGCCGTTTCGGTCGCGTAGAAGTTGAGCCTTGGCGCGTTGCCAGGAAACATCAAACCGTTCCTGGTCGAATGGTTTTAGTAAGTAGTCAAGTGCCTGGACCTCAAACGCACGAACCGCATATTGATCGTAAGCAGTAACGAATATGACGTAGGGCATTCTTTCTTTTTGGAGAGATGCCAGCACTTCGAAGCCGCCGACTTCGGGCATTTGCACGTCAAGGAAAATCAGATCCGGCGATTCATTGCGAATGGCTTCCAATGCATCGCGGCCGTTGCAGGACTCGCCAACGATCTCAACGTCTGGATCGCCCTGCAGCATCTCGCGCAGCATCTCACGAGCGAGCGGCTCGTCGTCGACCAATAGCACGCGGATCGAAGGGGCGTCAGTCATTTCTTCACCAGGGGCGATCGCGGTCAAGAGGGCCTCGGTTTGCCATGAGCCAACTTATACAGCGGACCTGTAATTAGCAAAGGATTCCTTGTTTCGCTTGCTTGTTGCTGGCCGAGGCCCGGAATGACCAAACTACCTGAAGTCAGGCGGTTTCCGAGTGGCTGGGAGCGGAGCCGTCTTTATGAAAGGGAATTTCTAAAGTTACTACCAACCCGCCCGCTGGATCGTTGCTTAGGTCAAAGAGATGATCCGCTCCATACATCTGTTTCAGCCGAGTCTCGGTATTGGCCAACCCCAGACCCTTCTTAAAAAGATTCTGAGATGTCCGATGTTCGGGAAGGCCCGGGCCGTTGTCTCGAACTTGAATACGAAGTCGGCCATTGAGTTGTTTCGCTTCGATTTCGAGCAAACCCGGTGTGGAACGAGGGGCAATTCCGTGGCGAATAGCATTCTCAACTATTGGTTGCAGGATGAGGTTCGGTACTTTTGCATCAAGGGTCTGATCACCCAGATCCATGCGAGTCACCAGACGGTTTTGGAAACGGATGCGTTCGATCTCGAGGTAACAACTGAGAAACTCCATCTCCTGCTTGAGGGTCACCTCTTGAGAGCCGGAGTTTTCCAGGGTGAGACGAAGGAAGTCTCCCAGGCGCGTGATCATTTTGCGCGCCGCCTCGATGTCTTTGTTCAGTAAGGCTGAGATTGAATGGAGCGTGTTGAAGAGGAAATGAGGATGGAGCTGCATTTTCAACGCCTGCAGTTGGGCCTGCGACAACTGGGCTTCGAGCTGCAGCGCGATTAGTTGACCCTCGCGAAAACGACGATAGTAACTGTAGGCATAACTCATCAGCGCGATCAGCAGATAGATGCCTATGCCTTCGCTGAAATTGCCGATCACAAAATTGGAAATGCTTTCAAAGGTCAGCGGCTTGCCCTCAGGATAGCTCCACCTTAACCAGATGACCACGCGCGCCAGCGCCGTTAGGACCACGCTTAGTAGAATACTTATCGGAATGTGCAACAGAGCGCTGCGGATCCAGTTAGTTCTCTCAATTGGTAGCCGGGCAGCCGCCCAAAGCACCAGCGGAGTCGCCAGAGCCCAAACGTACGCCCAGGTCATCTGGAGGTAGAGCGAGTCGGTGAAAAGCATGGGACGCTCGGAGCGGTAAGAGGTGAAGTAACCCTGGAGCGTAAAGACCAGGCCGATGAAGGTCCAGATTCCCCAGATGGCCGCAAGGCGGACCCAGGGCCGTCGCCGGATCTTTATGGAGCCTTTGCTCTCGAGGTCTCTAAAAGCGTTGTCAGTCATGCGTCGAAAATATCAGTGGCGATCCTTTGCCACGATCAGCTTTGTACAAAGTCCGCTCTCGCGGACTTTTTTGTGCAAAGCGCCGAACCTCTAACCGAACAGACGATGACGGCGATTGACCAAAGTGCGTCATGGTTAATAGTAGACCTTTTGGGGGCAGGGGAAAGCAAACCGGAGCAGCAACCCACAGGTCGTTTAGAACACAGACGGTATTCCTTGAATTCCTGAACCAGACTGAAGGGCCGGTGCGGGACTGGACTCAGATTTCGCAATGTTCACAGCGTCTGCCCACGCCTCCGCTTCGCAACGCACAGTAAGGACAGCCAGGAGATGGGCGAAGGGCACTTTTAAGGCATTGCGGCGGCGGGGACAACCGGATTGTGATGAACTGGCCGCGACGATTGGTCAGACGGCCTTATGATATGATGGCAAAACGCATCCATAAAATCGTTTACCCAACTTCCCACTCCGTGATTGCGGGTTGCTAAAAACTGAGGGCGCTTGACAGCGGTTGATGGCTAACTTCGTTCGGTCTTTCGGAACGTTTTGACAGCCGGGGCGGATATCAAAGCGAGTATTGAGAAAAATTGGGGAGGCTGCAAACCTCCCCAGGTATTTGATAGGTTGGCTCCCACACTGGACAATCTTCGCAACGAACTTGCGTGAAGTGCTCGACCTCCGTGCTGCCTTCAAGGAAGCTTACCACTCCAGATGACCACGCAACCGGTAAGGATCGCGGGATGCGGTCAAAACGTGAAGGCAGCAGAACATCCTATCCCCACCTACTAGCGCAGTGATCTGAAGCCAGCGCGAACCTCCTGACAGAAAAGCTCCGGCTGTTCCCAGGCCGCAAAGTGCCCGCCTTTGTCGAGCTTGTTGTAGTGGATCAGTTTGGGATACGCCCGCTCCGCCCAGCTGCGCGG
>JBOGOP010000097.1:0-17356 GCA_050747225.1 Pyrinomonadaceae bacterium | reverse complement strand
GAGTGGTTTGGTTTGCCCAGTCCGCGTAGCGGACGACAGGTTCTAAGCGCCAATGGCGCGAAATGTAATAGCCTGGGCCAGCGGCCCAGGATGAGAGTCAGCCCCTGCCCCAAGCGCTGAAGGCGCGGAGTGATCTTGGATAAATGTTTGTATTTCGCGCTTTCAGCGCTTCAAAACTGATAAGGCTTCTGACCCAGGGCGTTGCCCTGGGCTTTTACATTTCGCGCCTTTGGCGCTTAGAAACAGTCGTCCGCTCTGCGGACTGGGAGAGTCCAGCACCTTCTTGCAGCTCTGGCGATCAGTTGAGTCAGAACGTAACTCGCGCTGCAAGCTGAAACGCCCGCGGACCACCAGAACCGAAAACACCTCCCGCTGTAGTAACGGGCCGGCCGAAGCTCGATGAACGCAGAAAGCCGGCGCTGGATGGATCATTACTGTCTCGCACCAACACGTTGGCAAACCCAGAGTAATTCGACTTGGAGAAACCCAACACGTTAGTGGTATTGAAGAGATTGAACGCTTCGATCAGCGGCTCGATCTTCACTCGCTCGCCAATCCGGAAAACTTTCGAGAGGCGCAGATCCAGGGAACTAAAGTTGTCACTGAAACGAGCGCTGTCTGAGACGAGTGGCAGGGGCTGTCCGCCAAACCCACCAGCCGCATTGATCTGTTTTATGAAGTCGTTCAACTCCGCGCCGGTATGGAAGAGCCGGCCGCCCGCATTGCGTTGCAGCTGTGGAACCCGTTGCCCGCCTCCGGGCACAAGAATGTCCATCGGCACGCCCGACGCCAGCGTAAGGATAGGAGACAAACGAAAGCCTGCGGGCAAATCGAGAACTCCGGAAAACGAGAAGCGGTGCCGCTGATCGTTGGGCGTCGGCCCGTATTCCAACTGCAAGTTGTTGGGATTTAACGGGCCATTGGAAAACGGAATCTGATCGTCGTTAGCATAGTTGAATGCTTTGGACAGCGTGTAAGCCGCGCGAAACTGATAGTGATGCGACAATCGTTTCTCGACGCTCACCAGCAGTCCGTCATACTTTGTCTTCACACTCGACTCCAGATTTGTAACTGCGTCGGGTCCACCCACAATCGGATTGAATACGCTGCCAATCGTTCGGCCAATGATGAAGTGCGTGCCGAAGTTATGAAGATAGTCCGCACGCAAAACATAGTCGTGACCAAACTCCCTCTGAATGCCGACATTCATTTGCTGCACCATGGGATTCTGCATGGTGTTGTCGATGATGTTGATGCCCGCGGCGCCTGCACCAGTCAGGATAAAACCCGAAAACGGATTGGCCAGCGTTGGTGCTCCTGGTGGGAAAGTGCCATTAACCGGATCGAACAAAAACTGCGGCGGAATAACAAAGACCGGACCGGCCTTTACCTCAATCGGTAGCGCTCGCCCATCCAGACCGCGCTCCAGCGACTGTATTTCGAGAGTGATGCGATCGTAATAGATTCCATAACCCGCGTGGAGGCTCGTCCGACCGTCTTTGGTTGCGTAATTGATACCAACTCGTGGGCCGAAGTTGTTACTGTCTCTACCTCGCTTGCCGTGCAGGAAAGGCAGGATAATAGGATTGAGCTGACTGGTGCGGCTGAGATTCTTGACGTCGGTGTCGATTTCGTACCTCAAGCCGAGATTCAGAGTTAACCGCGGGCTAAGGCGCCAGTCGTCCTGTATGAAGGCGGCTATATAAGTGCTATCGGCGTTGGGAATCAGGAGTGGCTCAGTGGGCTTGCCGCTGCGCAGGGTAACGGCGAAGAGCAGATCGTTATCGTCAACCCTGCCGTCACCATTGCGATCGAAATCCGGAAAGTCTTCGATCATTTCGATGCGCCCTGATTGGAAAACGCGCAAATCAAAATCGGCGTCAACGCGTTGAATCTCGCCGCCAACGTTCAAGGTGTGATTGCCCACGACCGCCGAAAACGTATCGCTAAACTGCAGCCGCCGTTGTTTGGTTCCCTGCGGCACTCGAAACGATGCGCCGTCCTGAATGCTGGGAAACGTAAGCTGTGGTCCCGGAGTGACAGGTTCAATGTCGTTAAAGAAAGTACTGTAACTAAAATTGAAACTATTAACGTTGCGAGCATTCAACACGCGCGTGTAGTTAGCAAGGAAGGAATGTGTGTTGTTGGTGCTTGCCTGGCGCTGAGAAGCAGAGCCGATCGCCCGATCAAGAGTGCTTGGAGACAGGTCGTCTTCGCGTTGCAGCGAATAGCGAAAGAACAAATGGTCGTTGGCACTCGGCTGCCAGTCGACTCGCTCGGTGCTTAACAAATCATTCAGCGGCGCTCCGGCAAATGTGCGTCTGATGGTACGCGTCGCCAGATCTCTTACGCCTACCAAAGCAGCGCCGTCCTGGTTGCGGTATTCAACCGAACCGAAGAACCAGGCTCGATCCTTTTGAATCGGGCCACCCAGCGTGAAAGCGTATTGTTCCCTGTCAAACGGCGGAGTTTCGCCCAAGCCGCGGTCCAACGTCGCGGGAAGGCCCTGCAATGCTTTGTCACGAAAGTAAAAGGAACCAGAACCGTGATATTCGTTTGTACCCGACTTAGTTACGATGTTGATGACGGAAGAACCTGATCGGCCTGACTGAGCTGAGAAGCGGTTAGTCGCAATCTGAAACTCCTGCACAGCCTCCTGCGAAATGTTTTGTACTTGGCCTCCGACTACGTCGTCATTATCGTCTGCGCCGTCGACGGTAACGTTGCCGCCGCGGCCCAGTTGGCCTGCCGAGGAAACCACCACGGTATTGCTCTTGGTCGGATCAAAATTCGGAGCGGGCGAGTTGCCGGGAACAAGCAGTGCCAATTCAAGAAAGTTGCGGCCGTTTAGCGGCAGGTTATCAATTTCGAAATTACGTATGACTCCGTCAACTACGGCGGTTGAGGTGTTGACCAGTTCATAGTTAAACCGATCATCCAAGGTCACCGTTTCCTGTACCGTGACAGACAACGGCACTTCCAGATTGAGTGTTTGCCCGACTTGAAGCTCGACGCTGGGAATTATCTTTTCAGCAAACCCCTTAGCTTTTACTTTCAATTCATAGGTCCCGGTCGCCAGGGTTGTTATCACGAAGAATCCATCGCCGTTGCTGACGGCATCGCGACCGATGTTGGTAGTTTTCTGGCTAAGGGTTATTTGGGCTCCGGCTACAAAGGCGCCATTCTGATCCTTAACGGCGCCGGTCAGAGTGGCGGTTGCACTCTGCTGTGCCGAGGCCTTTAAAGATAGGAAACCAAAAACCAACACGCAGACCGAAAGCATAAGGCTCTTCTTGCAAATCACAATAACGCTCCTCTCATGGCGCTTCGAGTCAAGTTTGTATCGATTGTCGGGGAAGGTCTGGGAGGCTCAGACGCGGGTTGGATGTTCGAGACGCTCATCTCAGTCAAGAGAAAGCCGTTCGGGGCCGGCCCTAAATTCACTGCTCGTCTGCTTTTGGTGAGCCCAGCCCGGGCTCAGAATTTATTGAAACAGCGACCGCCCCTGAATGTGTGCAACAAGTAGGAAGGAAACTACACGTTCGCTGCTTCAGAACCCGGACTGGGAAATTGGTGTCTAACGAGGCGAAGATTAACAGCGGCGGGCGACCGTGTCATGACCCGGAAGGTGGGGAGTTGGGTCAACCTTTAGTTGGAGAGTGGAATAAGCTTGCAGAAGTAAAGTCTGAGGCTGAAGCGAAGCGGCACCCCAGGACCCAGAACCACGAACAAGAATCCAGCCCGCGAAGCGTGGCGAGAGCGTAAAGCCTGGGGTGTGGCGCAGCGGAACCCCAGGACCGCAGTGAATAAAGGACACCCGCCCGCTCCGCGGGTTTGCTGAACAAGAACCGCTTCGCGGTGGTTACATGATTGCCACCGTCGAGATCATCGCAAATGCACCAGCCCGCGTTGCAACGCCGTCGTGGCAGCTTGAGTTCTATCAGTCACACCAAGTTTGCTGAGGATATTGTTGATGTGACTTTTCACCGTGGCTTCGCTAATACTTAAGCTCGACCCTATCTCCTTGTTGCTTTGCCCGCGCACGATCAGCTCGAGCACTTCCATCTCTCTGTTAGTAAGGTCGGAACTTGCCATTCTCTCAGCCAGCCGTTCGGCTATGGCTGGGGGAATCCGCCGCGAGCCGGCATGCACGGTCCGGATCGCCGTTTCCAGCTCCTCGAAGAATACATCCTTTAAGAGATAGCCCTTTGCACCAGCCTGCAACGATCGGTAGATATCTTCATCACCGTCATAGGTGGTCAGGACGATTAGCCGAGCCTCCGGGAATTCGCGCCTGATAGCGGTTATTGCTTCCACTCCGCCGATGACGGGCATGCGCAAATCGATTAACGTGACGTCCGGTTTGTGCTGGCGAAATAAATCTATGGCCTGCTGCCCGTTGATCCCCTCAGCGATCACCTCCATATCCGCCACCGTATTAATCAGGGCAACAAAACCCTGCCGCACGATCGCCTGATCGTCAATGACCATGATTCTGATCTTTTGCAGATTCACAATTGTCGCGTTCTTATTTCTCTATTCCTTACCGGAACCGCCCAAATGTTTCGTCGTCTGTTCCGTGACGCTGAAAGGTGCAGAAAGGAATTCACTAGTGTCGGCAGGGCGAAGCGAGCGAGCATTCGAATCACTTTCCAAACCCGCTGGTTCCGACTGTGAGCCCCGATTCAAAGCTTCTACGAGTTTCTTGCTAACGACAACGCCGTTTATTGTAAGAGCCAACCCAACAAAGAGAGGGATCACGCCAGCTATCCAAAGACGACTAAGAATCTCGGCGGCCTCGGGCGTCACTTTCCCGCTGGCGATAAGGCCCCCCATAAACACAAACAGGAAAATCATGAGGGCTATGCCGACGCTCCCGACAATTACGCCGGCTTTGATTTCGTTGTAACGCCTAACCTCAGGTGTGACGCCCCGCTGACGTTGCAGCTCCTCTTTCCTTCGCTTCTTTTCCTCCTGAGAGAGGAACATCTCGGTAAGCCAGGTCTTGTTCCAATCGAATTTCTCACCCGCTTCTCGCCCATCAACTACCTGCATTACGGCATACAGGTTTGTGCCACACACTTTGCAGAACCTCAGGTCTTCACTTTGATTAGAGCCACACCGGGGACAGAACATACAAGACTCCTAATAGCGAATTACGTAGTTCAGCATACGTCTAATGACACTCTCGAGGTTCAATTCGTTTCTAGAGTTACTCATACGGGTCATGTGGTACTGACCTCATTACTGCCGCAGTCGACCTCAACCACTGATCGGCACGTCAACGACGATCTCGGTTCCCGAACCGCTTCGGCTTTGGATCGACAAGGTACCACCAATCTGTTCCGCGCGCTCGCGCATGCCGACAAACCCAAAATGACCGCTGGCCCCGTTGTCAGCCACTTGACCATCAAAACCACAGCCGTCGTCTCGCACTCGCAACTGCACGTACCGAGCATCAAACACGAGGCTCACAAAGATTTGCTTCGCCTCGGCATGCTTTACCGCATTATTAATTGCTTCCTGACCAATACGCAGCAGATTGTCCTCCACCAACTGCGGCAAAGGCCGGAAGGTACCGCTCACCTGCACTTGAGCTTCGACATCGGTCTCGGCGGTCAACCGTCGCGCCGTTTCACTCAAAGCAGTGGGCAAATCGTTATGCTCCAGAGCCGGCGATCGCAACTCCCAAACGTAACGGCGCGCCTCTGCTATCCCGTGACGCACCAGCATGCGGACGCGATCCAGTTGCGCCTTGGCTCTTTCCGCGCCTGGTGGCATCGTGCGCGCAACCACTTCCAACTGCACCGATATCCCCGCCATTTCCTGCGCCAGATTATCGTGAATCTCTCGAGCTATGCGTGTCCGCTCGCCCAGTACGGCGGCAAACTGCGCTTTCATGCCGCGAACGCGAAGCCGATAGAGTTGCCAGGCCAGCAGCGCCAACGCCAAAAGGCAGAGCGCGTAGAACCAATAGGTCTGATAGAAGTAAGGCTTCAAATAGAAACCAAAGGCAGCACCGGTTTCGTTCCACACGCCATCGTTGTTCGAGGCAATTACCCGGAAGGTGTAACTCCCGGGTCGCAGATTCGTATAGTAAGCAACCCGCCTGTTGTCGCCCTCAACCCAGTCGCGATCGAAGCCTTCCAACTTGTATCTGAAACGAACTTTCTCGGGAGCCACGAAACTCGGAGCCGTGTAGTAAAACTCTAACCGGCTGTTGCCTGGTGGTAACTCTACCTTCCCGCGTGGCGCTATCGACTGTTCATCAACGCGAACCTCCTCGATCGTCACCGGCGGAGGCTGAGCATTCGTTTTGATTTTTTGCGGGTCGATCACCGCAACGCCTTTGATCGTAGGAAACCAGAGAGTGCCATCGCTGCCACGCCAGCCAGCGGGATCGCCGCCGCCGCTACACTCGCGAGTCATCATGCCATCCGCTGTACCGTAAGCAACCGGCGCGATGGTGGCGAGGTTCCCATTGGCAAAATCGTCGAGTTCCTTCTTGCTGGTGTGAAATACGCCTTTACGACAACTTAACCAGAGATTATTCCGGTCGTCTTCCATGATTCGATAGACGACGTCGTCAAGCAAACCATTGCTCGTGTTATACGCGGTCAGTCGTCCGTCTTTAAGGCGATTCAAACCGCCGCCGTTCGTGCCAATCCAAAGCGTGCCCGCGCGATCTTCGAAGAGTGAGATCACGACATCGGCTAAGAGTCCGTCCTTTGAAGTCAGTGACGAAAACTCTTCGTTGCTGAATCTGGTCAAGCCTCCAAACGTGCCGATCCATAAGCTCCCTTTTGAATCTTCATAAATGGTCGCGACCAGATCATTGGGAAGACCGTCCACCTCAGTATAGGTTTTGAAGACGCCGTTTTTCATACGCGTCAAACCGCCACGCGTGCCAATCCAGAGATTGCCGTTATGATCTGAAAAAATCGATCTGACATCGTTGTTCGCCAATCCATCGGCTGCGGTGTAGACAGTAAACTTGCCCTGACTAAATCGATTCAGACCTTCGGGTGTACCGGCCCAGAGGTCACCGCCGGCGTCGCCGCACAGAGCGACCACCACATTACTCGACAAGCCGTCTCGGGTCGTGTAGGCAGTTATCTTCCCGTCCTTCAGCAGATTCAAGCCGCCGCCGTCAGTGCCGATCCAAGTCTTGCCGGCGCGGTCCTGATAGACCGCCTTGACCAGGTCGTTCGACAGCCCGTTTCTCGTAGTGTAGGTCGTGAATTTTGTGTCTTTGAGCAAACTGAGCCCGCCAGACTCGGTGCCTACCCAGATGTTGCCTTCAAGATCTTCGAGGAGGGCCAGGATAGTGCTGGTTGAAAGTCCATCAGCGGCGTTGAAACCTGAGAACGTTTGGCCCCTGAGACGGCAAAGACCGCCTGCGGTGCCGATGAGGAGATCGCCATCTTTCTCGGCGTGCAACGAGATGATCCGGTCGTTTGGCAATCCATCGCGCGTCGTATAGTTGGTGAAGCGCTGGCCGTCAAACGAGGTCAGGCCGCCAAGCGTTCCAAACCACAGGCGACCGGCCTGATCCTGCTGAATAGATCTAACACTGTTGCTGGGAAGTCCGTCGCGAACGGTGTAGTTCGTAGACTTATCGTCTTTGAGTTTAACGAGTCCATACGGAGTCGCAATCCAAAGAGCGCTGTTGGCATCTTCGAAAAGCGCCTGGATACTGCCGCCGATCCACTTCTGTTTGGTTGTGAAGGGCGCGACCGCGCCTTCTTTGAAGAGGCCCAGACCATTAGCTGTAGCGATCCAGATGTCTCCTTTCCGATTTTCACAGATTGCCTGAATGGTATTGCTTGGTAGTCCCTCGCTGGTAGTAAATGTTGTGAATTTCCCCTCCTGCATTCGCACCAAACCTTCAGCGGTTCCAATCCAAAGTGCTCCTTGTCTATCAACTAACAGAGCGCGAATGTAATTGCTTTTGAGTTCCGGAGTTTTCTGCTTATCGAAAATCGTAAATCGAACCCCATCAAATCGAGCCAACCCCTCCTCGGTTCCAATCCAGACATAGCCGTCAGGGGTTTGCGCGATTGAATGAACGGTGTTTTGTGGCAGACCGTTTTCGGTAAGCCATACTTCATGGCTGAGTTGGGCTAGCTCTCTCCGCGAATCAAGAGCGAGTGCGCTGCCGCTCCAGACAAGCAGCAGAAGAAAGACGAGATTAGAACGTCGAGACGCCAACTTGTTTACGTAGCTTGAGGGGCGCATTGATTCAATCGCATTGTCGGGTTAACAGACTGAAGATGCAATGCAACGGCGGCCTTGTTTAGGTTCAAGCAGTTCAGAGTTCAAGCTTTAGCTTGTCTTTCGCAGCGTAGGCGCAACCTAAAGGTTGAACTCTGAACTTCTTGACCGCTGCCTGCAAAAAAGAACACTAAGGTTGTCGATTTTGGGGTTCGCTATTCGACATACCAATAGTTCAAGCCAGCGCCAACGGCGCGAAATGTAAAAGCCTGGGGCACCGCCCCAGGACTGCGGTGACATAGAGATCCAGCGCTGAAGGCGCGGCATAATTATGGGACCCTATAGCACTTACGAAAAACTATTTCCGCGCTTTCAGCGCTTTAACATAATTACCGTCTGTCCCTGGGGCGCTGCCCCAGGCTTTTGCATTTCGCGCCCTTGGCGCTGAGTTCGTGCTGGGATGGTTTCCCTGCCGATCCGAACCGTTTCTGATATGATTCGCCACTCGGAAGACCGAAAGCCAGACCATTGCAGCGGCGTCGCGCGCGTAACCTTTTGCCAGCCGAACCCGTTACTACCATTAAGACCGAACTCTTTGTGAGAGTAATTCGTTGGGAACGCTAAGGAGCACTTATGAAATTCAGCAGGCTCATCTTAAAAAATATCCTGCGCAACAAGCGACGCACGTTACTAACTATTTCGAGCCTCGTTGTCTCTCTTTTTTTGATAATCACGCTGGCAACGATCCTGACAGAATTAACGCGAGGCAGGGAAGAGTCTAATCCGCTGCGACTGGTCACTCGCCACGCTGTCTCTTTGGGTTTCACGCTTCCCATTTCTCAGCGAGAGCGCATCGCCGCGGTACCTGGCGTGAAAAACGTCATGACCTTCAGCTGGTTCGGTGGCATCTACAAGGATGAGAAGAACTTCTTCGCCAATTTCGCGGTGGACGCGGACCGATTGCGAGAGATCCTCTCGGAATTGAAGATGTCCGATGCCGAGTGGCAGGCGTTTGTCAGTGACCGGCAAGGGGCCATCGTCGGCGCGAAGCTGGTGAAGCTCTACGGATTCACACCGGGGCAGCGCGTCACTTTGCGAAGTCCAATCTATAACCAGACTGTGGAGTTTATCGTTCGCGGAATTTACCACGGAGCGGATGAGAAAACGCTCTACTTCCATCACGAGTATCTAAACGAAATGGTGCCGGCCTGGGCTAAGGACCAGGTTAGCACGTTTAGTATCCTGGCAAATTCGCCCGGCGACGTTCCGAAAATCGCGCAGCAGGTGGATCAAACCTTCATCAACACAGACGCCCCCACAAAGACTGAAAGTGAACGTGAATTCGCCATGAGTTTTGAAACGATGATGGGGGGCGTCAAACAGTTCATGTACGGAATAATTGGGGCTATCACGTTTTCCTTGTTGCTGGTGATGGGAAACACAATGGCGATGAGCGTGCGTGAGCGAACGAAGGAAGTGGGTACACTTAAAGCACTCGGTTTTCAAAGAGGTACGATTGCCCGTCTCTTTGTCACTGAGGCGCTGGTGGTGGCCATCATCGGCGGAGTGATCGGCATTGGGGGCACCATGCTGATCTATAAAACATTTGATCTTAGTTTAGTTATTCCAAACTTCCAGTCCTTCGTCCCGACTGCGCCGACCCTCGTGACCGCGCTCCTGGTCTCAGTATTGGTTGGTCTGATAAGTGTAGCCTACTCGGCCTATCGTGTTTCCGGTATGACGATAGCTGAAGCACTCAGGAGTACCGAATAATGGCCTTGCCGCTAAAATACAATCTTCGCAACCTGGTGGTGCGCATATCGAGCACGCTGACGACGGCGTTCACGATCGGTTTGACTGTAGCGGTCTTTGTTTTGGTGATGGCACTCGCCTATGGAATTGATCAAACTCTCGCCAGCAGCGGAGAGCCGCTGAATTTGATCGTGTTACGCAGCGGCAGTACCGCCGAACTGAACAGCTTCCTAACACATGAGAATCTTCGGAACCTGATGTATCTCGATGGAGTCGCGCGTGAAGGCGACACACCGTTGGCCGCTCCCGAGTTGATCACCTTGATTTACAAAGCCCGCAAAGGAATGACGCAGGGGTCGAACATTCAGATCCGGGGTGTCGGGCCGATGTCCACCAAGCTACGCTCGGGTTTCCAAATGGTTGCCGGGCGCAATTTCCAACCGGGACTTGCCGAAGCTATTGTTTCGCGCCGAATAGCGGAACGTTTTCAGGGAATGGCAATTGGCGACAAGTTTCGCGTGCAGGCGACCGATTACACAATCACCGGTCTGTTTGACGCCGGAGGCAAGGCCTTTGAATCTGAGATTTGGGTTGATTTCAACTCGCTCGCCAGCGCTACCAAACGAACCGACGGCTCTTCTTCTGTTCTTTTACGCGTGAACAATTCGGAGAACCTAAACGCGCTCGCGAAACGCATCTCGGATGATCAGCGACTGCAATTAAAAGCTCTGCCGGAAAGACAGTTCTACGAAGACCAGCAGGGCGCAGTCTCGACAGTTCTCAAAGGGCTCGCCATTTTCATCGGCTTCATCATGGCGATAGGAGCTGCCTTTGCCGGTATGAACACAATGTACGCGGCTGTCGCCCGACGGACCAAAGAAATCGGAACGCTGCGAGTGTTGGGCTTCAGGCGGCGGAGCATTCTTGCGGCATTCGTTTTGGAGTCAATAGCAATCTCGATCGTTGGCGCCACGATTGGAATCCTGATAGCACTGCCCTTGAATTTTGTCTCAACGGGTACGGCGAACTTTGTGACATTCAGCGAGATCGCATTTAACTTTCGCGTCACGCCGAAACTGATGTTATATGCCCTGGTCTTCGGCACCGTGATCGGACTGCTGGGTTCATTGCTGCCCTCAATTCGAGCGGCGCGCTTCAAGATAGTGGATGCGCTTCGGGCTGCATGAGCGTGCGACGCGTAGCGTCGGTATGAGTTTAGCCCGGCCTTTGAAGGCCGGGAAAAGTCAACCTCGTGTTTGCGTCGCTTAGCGACGCCTGAAATTGGGCACTCTCGATTCAATCGTCGCTACGCGACGCGCGGAGTTTTAGCCTTGTTCTCCCGGCGTTGAAACGCCGGGCTAAAATCATCTCGACGCTACGCGTCGAAAAACTAGCATCTGCATGGTTACTAATCAGAAAACAGAAGAAGAGCAGCAGAATCTCAACGAGCGATTGAGGAGCCTGAAGATTGACCGTACGCCGGCCCCTTTGCCTCAAGTGCAGAACCGTGTGCCGAAGAAACTGCTGCTGGCTATTGCAGTGTTGATAGCTGTTGTGTTTGCCGGCTATCTGTATTTCTTGAACGCAGTAAAGACAGTTTCTGCCGCTGAGGTAAGGGTTGATAGCGGCGCCGGAACTTCGGCAGGCACCGTGCTCACAGTTTCCGGATACGTAGTGGCACATCACAAGATCGATGTGGGCGCCAAGGTAATGGGCCGTGTTGCCTGGATCGGCGTTGAAAAGGGAGACAAGGTGCAGCAGGGCCAGGTGCTCGTGCGCCTCGAAGATCAGGAGTTTCGCGCGCAGGTGAATCAAGCGCAGGCTAACGTCGCTGTGGCCCAGGCGCGAGTCGACCAGTTGCATTCGGGTTCGCGACCTCAGGAAAAATTGAAAGACAAAGCCGCCGTGCTGCAGGCTGAGGCCAATCTGCGTAACGCTGAAGCCGAGTACGAACGTGTCGCCCGGCTGTATCCCGCCGGGGTTGTTTCAAAGGCGGATGTTGATCGCGCGCTGATGCAGCGAGATGGCGCCCGCGCTCAGGTTGAAGCTGCACGCCAGTCGAGCGAGATGACCAATATCGGTCCCCGGGTCGAAGAAATTCGCGGCGCGGTGGCGCAGGTTCGGCAAATGCAGGCCGCGCTTGATTATGCCCGCACTCAACTTGCCAGCACTGAAATCAGAGCGCCGGTTTCCGGGACCGTGTTGCAACGGATTGTAGAGCGTGGGGTGATGGTGACTCCTTCGGCGGTTGGCGAATCAGGCGCGCGGACTTCAGTCGTCTCGCTCGCTGACCTAAGCGACTTGCAGATCGAGTTGGACATCAGCCAGGCGGATTTTGCCCTCCTGAAAATGGATCAGCGGGCGGAGATCATTCCGGAAGCATTTCCCAATCTTAAGTACACCGGATTTATCGCCGAGATCGCGCCCGAGGCAAATCGCGCAAAGGCGACAGTACAGGTAAAGGTGAAAGTTGAGAATCCTGACGAGCAATTGCGTCCTGAGATGAATGTTCGGGTCAACTTTCTCGCCGACGCGCCGGGCAAGGAAACTAAGAGTGTTGCTCGCGTGCTCGTGCCGAAAGCCGCCGTTCAGCATCAGGACGGAGGCGACTTTGTCTTTGTGATTAAAGGTGGCCGCGTCGAGCAGCGTGTCATACGACTTGGTGAACAGACCGGAGAATTTTACGTTGTCCTCGAAGGACTGAGCGGTGGAGAGTCAACGGCGGTTGCGGGCGCCGATAAATTGCGTGATGGTGATCGCGTGAAGATCACGGGATGATGGGCCTTGGGCTTGGGTCTTTGGTCTTGGGCCTTTGGTCTTTGGTTTTTCGCTCCCGGCAAAACTTACGATTTCCAAACCCAAAGACCAAAGACCAAAGTCCCAAGACCCAAGAACGAAAGACCAAAGATCAATCTTTTGGAGAATCCTATGGCAGAACCGGTAGTGCGAATTCGTAACGTCAGCAAGCGCTTCTCGCGTGAGGGATTTGAAATTGTGGCCCTCGATAGCATCAATCTGGATATCGAGTCGGGCGATTTTTTTGCCTTGATGGGACCCAGCGGCTCCGGGAAATCGACGCTGCTCAACCTGCTGGCGGGAATCGATCGTTGCACTGAAGGTGAAGTAGATGTATTGGGAACCAACCTCGCCCGGCTGAACGAAAGCCAGTTGGCCGCGTGGCGTAACCGCCACATCGGCTACATCTTTCAGACGTTCAACCTGGTTCCCGTATTGACGGCGTTTGAAAACGTCGAACTGCCATTGTTGTTGACCAAATTGCCGAAGGCTACACGACGGAAGAACGTGGAAACGGCGCTCGAGCTGGTAGGGCTTTCCGATCGCCTGAGGCACTTGCCGAAGCAGTTGTCTGGAGGTCAGGAACAACGTGTCGCGATTGCGCGGGCCATCGTGACTGATCCCGACTTGATTCTGGCGGACGAACCGACCGGTAACCTCGACGCACGTTCCGGTGAAGAGATTCTCAACATCCTCTCAACGCTCAATCGGGAAATGCACAAAACAATTGTCATGGTCACGCACGATCCGCAGGCCGCCAGACATGCGACTCATGAAAAGCATCTGGAGAAGGGAATTCTTGTCGATGGGCCGGAGGCTCTGGCGAACTCTACTGACCGGCTGGTGAGCGTCTAAGACAAAATTCTGCCCGGTGGCTTTACGGGAACCTCCGACTCTTTACCGCAAAGCGGTAAAGCCCAGGGTTGTCGCGTTGCGCGACTACCCTGGGCAAGAATTGGTGAAACATTGCCAACCCCACACCGGGGTTGTGTCTTTCGCTTAGGACGCAACCCTTTCAGGGTCGGGGATCCTAAAGTAACCTTTTCCCAGGGTAGCCGCGCCGCGCGGCAACCCTGGGCTTTGTTACATAACCGCTTCGCGGTAACGTTCTCTCAAGCATTCTCTGCAGGCTGTCTACGGCAGAATTGTTTTCACTTCTCGAAAGCGATATTGTCGACTACTACTGTGCCACTCTCCAGCTTGCATTTGTCGCAGGAGACTCCCACCGTGATTGAGGTCAACTTCTTGAGGACGTCGTTTTTGAAGTCGAGCTGAGTCGCCCACGACGGTTGACTGAAGTCAGCCAGTTTCATTTTGTAATTGTTGAAACCCGGTGACACTCGGAAGATCAAGAACGGATACCCATTCTCAAGGTTGTAACCCTGGCCGCGAGTGAAAAGTTCCAGACGAATATTCTGAGGACCCTTTGCAAACAGTCTCATAGTGATGAATTTGTAACCGCTGACGTCATCCGGCACGAGTTTGCCGTCTTTCTCCGGATGTCCGAAGATCTCAATATTTACTCCCTCCCACTCGTTCGGTATACGCAGTTCATATTCAAAGGCTGCCGCAAAATCATCCGCCGTCACGCGCGCAGCAGCGGGCGCTGGCGGATTGGCGTTTTCCATTCCGCGATACTGCGGCGGATTGCCAGGATTTTCGGAATACCTGTTCAGCCGCGTTGCCCCGCCTTGTTTGCTCACCGGTCGGCCGTTTTGCAAGTTCTGAAAGTCGGCATACACGAGCTTGGAGGCGTCGGATTCAGATGCCTTCGCGCTATCCTTTGACTGGGCACCTGCAAAGCCGGCAACCAGAACAATCGTAGTCACTAGTAATGTTGGGCGGAAAAGAATTCTGATCATAGACGTTCCTCCTCAGCAGATGCAGGTATACGCGCTCACCAATCACAAATTATTGATTTCACCTTGCCCGATCGGTCAGAGAAGATACAAGGCTCCGTTTTGCTTCGTCAATCAAGTCATTATTCCGCTCGTAGCTGAGTTCAGCTCCCTCCTGATGTGCCAACGGTGGGGGATACTGATGCCGCTGATAAATCGGGTACGCCTCCGTACGCAGGTGCGCCAGCATGTGATGGCCGCGGCGAACTCCGCGCTCGTGTCGCAGCGCTGAAATATCCACCGGCGCAACCACGATTCTTTCACCGGGGCCAGGTGACGCCTCAGCCAACATACGGCCATCGAAGTCAACTACTTGACTGCCACCAGGCCAGGAATAGGGAGGGTAGTGTTTCAGACTCGCGCCCTGGTTCGCTGCGACAACGTAAGCTGTATTCTCGAGCGCGCGGCAACGATTCACGATGGTCCACCACGACATCGGCTCCGTCGCACCCCATGGATCCATATAGGCCGAGACACGTATCAAAACTTCGGCCCCATTCGCCGTCAATTGCCTCATCGCTTCGGGAAATAACCAATCGTAACAAATGGCGCAACCAAGACGGCCAATCGGTGTGTCCGCTACCGGAAAAAGCGGCTCGTCATATCCATCCAGATCGTGCGGGCTGGTGTGTACCTCATAAGGGATCCAGGTATTAACCTTGCGGTATTTGTAGAGGATCCCTTCCGGGCCAATCAGGCAGGTGGTGTTGAAGACATGGCCCGGCCATTTCTGGTCGACCTCGAGCATTGAACCACTCTGAATGTAAATATCGTGTTCCTTAGCTTTCTGTTCGAGTCGTTCGGTGTGCTCGTTTGGGATCGGTATTGCGAGTTTGTCGATTAGTTCGCCGGCTGTGACAAAAACAGGCGCTGCGTGTGCGAACTCAGGAAACACTACCAGTCGCATGGGGAGGAAGGGCGCGGCGCCCGCAACGGCCGAATCGATCATTGAGAGCATGCGGTCTGTATTCGCGCGCATTGCGCGCCGCTCCACAGGGTTTGGCAGATCTGTCTGACACGCGGCCACTGAGTATCTGATGTGTTCCATTTTGTTGGCTATCGAAAGATTAGAGAGACATACTAAATCACTTACGCTAAGCTATGCCCAAGGAATAAATCGCCGTTCAGGAAAGACTGCCTCGACTATAAATGCGAAAGTTTTGTTGTCAAGTTAGTGGGGGTGTGGGTCGGCTTGTGAGAACTATTTCTTGAGGAGAACTCTAGATTCTGTGACTGAAGTAAAACGCATTGGAGTGTTAACCGGGGGCGGTGACGCACCGGGACTCAATCCCGCAATCAAGGGTTTGGTTTATCGGGCCTCCGAGCTCGGTATACAAACAGTCGGCCTTAGCGATGGTTGGCTGAGTTTGCTCAACCCGCCGTTTGACGTCGTCCCACTTGGCCGTTCCAGCGTGCGACGCTGGGATCGAGATGGCGGCACTAACCTTGGTTCGTCGCGGACCAATCCTTTCCAGACGCCCAATGAGTTAGGCGAACGGATCGACAAATCGTCTGAAGTCATCGCTAACATCGAGAAGCTCAAGCTTGACGCGGTCGTGGTTTGCGGCGGTGAGGATACGCTTGGCGTTGCCGCGCGCCTGTCGGAGAAGGGCGTGCCTGTCGTAGGAATTCCCAAGACGATCGACAAAGACCTGGCGGGAACGGATTACACGCTGGGTTTCGACTCGGCGTTGAGAAACGTAACTGAGGTCATCGAGCGTTCGCGCACGCCCGCAGGTTCACATGGCTGGGTTCAGGTGATCGAAGTTATGGGTCGTCACTCGGGACATCTCGCTCTTTGGTCTGGGGTGGCAGGTCAGGCAGACTTGATCCTGATCCCGGAACATCCATTTCGCTACGAGAAGGTCTACCGGCACTTGAGTGCTCATCTTGGAGACTCAACAGCGCATCCACGCGATCCGCATCACCCGCGTTACTCGGTGATTGTTGTCGCCGAAGGTGCTTATGCCGAAGATGGTGAGTTGATCATAATAGATGATCGGCATGATGCCTTTGGCCACGCCCGGCTTGGCGGCATCGCGGAGGTTTTGGCACGCAGAATTATGGCTGATACGCCTTATGAGGCGCGTTCGGTAGTTGTCGGCCACCCGCAGCGTGGCGGGCCGCCATCTCCGGTGGATCGAATTATGGGATTACTTTTTGGAGCCCGCGCGGCGGATGCCGTGGCCGAGGGTAATTTCGGCAAGATGGTGTCATCCCGTGGGATCGCACCGGCTTGCGAATTATCGCTGGTAGACATCTCGACAGTGCTGGGAAAGATCGACACAGTGGATGTGGCACGATTTTACGATACCGAGCGCTATCACTTGAAAGGCGCGGGGATGTGAACTTGTAGCCTCGCTGGGAACGCTCAATTCCCGAGCCAGGCGGGCATAAAAAAGCCAAACATAATGACGAAATGGCTTCGCCATCCGATGTGCGGTGGTGGCTCTGCCCCACCGTAAACGCTCAGTTCGTCTCCCGGGGCTAGGCCCCAAAAAAGGGCGTAGCCCAAACGCTTACATGCTAGTGCGGAAGGGCAGAGCCGCTTCCGCACATCTAAGAAGACGGCAAAGCCGTTGCTTTGCTTGAATCACAACAATGGAACTTCGATATTCCGACTTTTTGTGCAAGGCCTCCCGAACCCGTGGTGCACAAAGGCGCGGAGGCGATGCTTAGATTCACTTCGAAAGGTG
>JBOGOP010000096.1:0-17579 GCA_050747225.1 Pyrinomonadaceae bacterium | reverse complement strand
GCCAGTCGCGGGGTCGAAATGCCATTGCACAACCTCACGAACCCACGCGTCCAGAGCTTCCTGTGTTGACTTTATTTTTGTTGGTAACGCTACTTCAGCGATAGACATAGATTTTCGAAAAGTACCGAATAGACCGCGTCTTCAAATAGCAACGTAAAAATACCAGAGCAGGTTTCAAAAGATAACTAAACTGGATTGGTGACAGCATCGCCCGCAAGCGCGGCACGCAGTGTCTCCGGAATCTCGGTTGGCTTGCCGTTCTGCAGGACGACCACAGTCATGGTTCCCTCAATCGCCAGTTCATCGTCGGCAGCGAAGACCTGATAGTCGTAACGAATCGACGTGCGGCCCAGTTTCCCGACGGCAAAGCGGAGCCGGAACTGCGCGTCGAGTTCGATCACGCGAATAAATCGACACTCTACATGCACGCGTGGAAAATCGTAACCCATGCTCCGGTTCATTGGCCATTCTATACTGCGCACGAGTTCGCTCTCCGCTTCTTCCACGAGTTCGAAGATGCGGGGAAAGTGGAGACGCCCGGCTGCGTCCGAATCGGCCCAGCGCAAACGTCGTTCGAGTTCTATGGATGCAGGCATCTGGTTGCGGACCCTTCTGTGTTCTTCGGGTTGGATTGCCAGCGCTCGATGACAATCGCGATCTAATGAAAACTCACACCGAGATTCGTTTGGTTATGTTACCAACCACGTCACAAACACGAAGACCACTCTGGCGAGTGGTCCACTTCCTTAACAATAGTGGTCGGGGCGAGAGGATTCGAACCTCCGACCTCTCGGTCCCGAACCGAGCGCTCTACCAGGCTGAGCCACGCCCCGACAAGTAGATGGATAATAGGGAAGCTATTATCCACTGTCAAACTGTCGCCAAAGCCGATCTGTAATCTTCCTAACTTCATCTCAGTTTGTCGCCTGTAGTTGACAAAAACTTTCTCGGCTTTATTCACATCGCGGTCGTCTAATTTGTTGACCCGGTGTCCTGTGCAAGTGATATATTGCTTTAGCCCTGGGTTATTGGCCGGGTGGCCCCTCCACCAATCCAATTGGTACAGCCTCATTGTTTTGCCCGACTTGCGTTTTCACTTAGCAGAAACCTGCTGTTGGAGAGCCTGTCCTATGATAACCAGCCCCCTGCTTTATTCCCTGAAGCACACCGCCAGGTTTATATCTTTTGCTCTTTTAATAATTGTCGCGGGAGGCGTCGCGGCCCAGGCCGCAAACCTGAAGCCGCCGACGTTGATTAGCGAGTCTACTTCGACCAGGGCTGTCGCTTTTGAATCAGTAATCTTCAAGGGTGAGCCTTTCCCTCTGACTGCCACTGTTCCTTTCAGCACAGACACAAGAACGCGCATTTGTATATTCGCGATGGATCTCGAACTCCTGCCGGGTGAAGGAGCAAACGCCTTTACCGCCGACGTGCAGGATTCGAGCGGTAAGCTATATCCGCTGCGGGTCGAATTCATGGGCCAGGTGCCGGCCTTTCCCGGCATCACTATGTTCATTGTCAGGCTTGCCGATGACATCGGCGACGTGGGTGATGTTTTACTGCGATTGAATCTGCATGGCATGGCGAGTAATAGAGTACGAATTGGTATTGGCCATGTCGGTGGTGGACCCGCCGACGATGCCGGTGCTGTTGCTACGCCAGCCCCCGTCACCCCGCCTCCGGCTGACCCGCCATTAGTTCCGGATTCATATACAGGCCCGGCAACCGACGCTGACGCGGTGCGCTTTCTGGAACAAACCAGCTGGGGTCCGACACCTGCTGACGTTGCTCACGTCAAGAGCATCGGTTTCGTGGCGTATTTGAATGAGCAATTCAGCGCTCCGGTTACAAATGTGGCAAAGGGTTCAAACTATCCGGACCTCCCGTTTCCGCTTGATGACCAGCCAACAGCGTGTCCGAGTAGTACCGGTGATCCTAATTACAATCAGACAGTTTGCAATCGAGACAACTTCTCGATCTATCCCCTTCAGCGAAACTTCTATAGCAATTCCCTGTACGGACCAGACCAGCTGCGTCAGCGCGTTGCCTTTGCGTTGCATCAGATTCTGGTGGTGTCCGGCGCAAGCGAGGTAAACCGGCCGAGCTGGCTGACGATTTATCTGCAGGCGCTTGACCGGAATGCTTTCGGAAACTACCGAACTTTATTGCAGGAGATAACCCTAACTCCGGCGATGGGCGAATACCTCGACATGAGGTTGAGTACGCGTACAAATCCGAATGAGAATTTTGGGCGAGAAGTCCTGCAACTCTTCTCGGTCGGCACCGCGGTTCTTAATGCTGACGGCAGTGCGCAGATGGACGCTCAGGGAATGCCGGTCGCTTCGTACTCCCAAACTCAGGTCAACGAATTCACCCGCGTCTTCACCGGTTGGAATCTTAACCCGTCGATACTTGGCGCCGGCATCACCAATTGGCGTGACCCCATGATTCCCCGAGGCGGCACGAATCACGACTTCAACTCAAAGACTCTTTTTAACGGTCAGGTTACTCCCGCCTGCTCCAGCGCAAGCGGAGCTGCGAACATAGCGTGTGCGCAGGCAGATCTGACGCTTGCGCTCGACAACATTTTCAACCATCAAAATGTTGGCCCGTTCCTCGGCAAGCAACTGATTCAACATCTGGTGACGAGCAATCCGAGTGGCGCCTATGTGCAACGAGTCGCAGCCGTCTTCAACAACGACTGCGCCGGGCTCCATCCAATCGCCGGTTGCACAAGCGCACGCGGTAACCTGAAGGCCGTTGTCCAGGCGATTTTGCTTGATCCTGAAGCACGCGGTGATGTGAAGACCGATCCAAACTACGGAAAACTTCGCGAACCTGCCCAGTACATTAACAACTTCCTGCGAGCCTTCAACGTGAAGTCGTTCGACAAGCTTTCTACCAGCGATGGCGTGTTGGGCAGCCGCTCGACGACCGATTTCTCCGGGACGCTCGACCAGCCGATTTTCCAGCCGACAACTGTGTTCAGCTATTACCAGCCGGGTTACGAAGTGCCAGGTACAAAGATACTCGGGCCAGCCTTTGGTATCCTTTCAACTTCGACCACACTACGAAGAGCGAACGATATCAACACGCTCGTTTACACTGGAGTTAGTTCCAATACCACTCCCACAGCAGCCAGTCCCGATCGTCCGCGCGGCACTTCAATCGACATCGCAAACCTTGAAGCGCTGGCAGCCAACCCTGGCGACATCGCGGACGCGCTCAACGCGCTGCTGTTCCACGGAACGATGTCAACAGAGGTGCGCACGTCGCTTATCACCGCGATGAATGCGATCAACGACGCTACCATCGCCACTCGTAATCAAAAACGCGCGCGCGTTGCTGTTTACCTTGCGGCAACTTCTTCGCAGTACGACATACAGAGATAACCACCATGGCAAACACACGCAGAGATTTTCTACGGACAAGCGCATGCGCGCTGGGCGGCTTGGCAATGGCCTCGAGTTTGGACACCTTCGGCATTGTTCATGCGCTGACACCACAGGCTGCGCCTGATTACCGGGCGCTCGTGTGCGTCTTTCTAAACGGAGGCAACGACGGGAACAACATGTTCCTCGACCTCAACCAGTATGCCCAGTATTCCACAGCACGCAATACCGCGCAGTTGGCGATTCCGCAAGCGAATTTTCTTTCTGTAGCGCCCGCCAGCGGAGGCTCTTTTGGTTTCCACCCGAACATGCCGGAGATGCAGAATCTCTTCAACCAGGGAAAGCTGGCGGTGCTTTGTAACAACGGGCCATTGGTTGAACCGCTGACGCGCACCACCTATCAGAACGGGACTGGCAAGAAGCCCCTTCAACTCTTTTCTCACTCTGATCAGGTTGGCCTTTACCAGACTGCGATTGCCAACTCGGTGAGTCAGACAGGCTGGGGTGGCCGCCTAGCGGACAAAACGCTTGGCTTAAACGGGGCTGCAACCTTTCCCAACAACGTTTCAATAGCCGGCGTAAATCTCTATCTCACCGGAGTCGATACCAGGCAGTTGGCGGTGGCTGATGCCAACACGTCGTTAGCAAACGTCCTGCAACTTAACAACGCACCTGGAGCCAGCGCGAGCGAAATAAGTTCCCGGATGACGTCCTTTAATGAGCTGCGGAACTTCGACAACAACTTCAAGCTCATCAAAGCGGCCAGCGATATTCGCTCGAGTTCGATTCAAACAGATAACGCGCTGTCCACCGTAAATCCAGTACTTACCACTCCATTTCCAAGCCCGAGTACGTCAATCAGCCGGCAGCTTCTGCAGGTTGCTCGCATGATCAAGGCCTGCACGGATCCGGTAGCCGGAATCAACATGAAGCGACAGATCTTTTTTGTGCAGATTGGCGGCTTCGACACCCATTCCGCTCAGCTGAATGGTCAGGGTACGTTGCTCCAGCAACTGAGTCAGGCAATTAGCGCCTTCTTCAATGCAACCATCGAACTTGGCTTGCAGGATAAGATTACGCTGTTCACGATGTCTGACTTCAGCCGGACGCTTCAGCCATCAGGAACCGGCGCGGCGCAGGTAGGCAGCGACCATGCGTGGGGAAATCACCAGATGATTCTAGGCGGTGCCGTGCAGGGCCACACGCTTTATGGAACTTATCCAAACATCACTCCTGGAGGACCAGACGATACTGACGGAGGGACCAGTCCGCGCGGTCGTTGGATTCCGACTACTTCAATCGAACAATACGCGGCAACTCTGGCCTCGTGGTATGGATTGTCTTCGGCTGATCTGACGGCGGTGTTTCCGTTGATTGGACACTTCTCTAGTTCGAATCTGGGTTTCCTGGCGTAGGGATTCGGCGCTTAGTCAGTTTTGGATCGTCAAAATAGCCTAGCGACCTCGCTAGGCTATTTTTCAACCAGGATAGCCCGTCTTGAAATAGAATCAGCGTGATGACTGACAAGGTCAAAATCGGTAGAGCAGAAAAAATACGGCTGATAGTATTTCCGTCCCTGCTGGCTGCGCTGCTCGGATTTCTGTTATCCAGCAATAGTATGACCCGCCCGGTGAATGCTTTCTCGTCCGGCCCGCCGGCAGGTTATACCGGGGCGCCAGGAGAAGAACCCGAAGCCTGTGCCGAATGCCATGTGCCTGCCGATGCCGGAACCGGGCACATCTCAATCAATGCACCACAGACTTATGTGCCTGGTCAGACCTACCCGATTACGGTTACCAATACGAATCCTGATCCCAGCAGAATCCGTTGGGGCTTTGAGCTGACCGTGCTCGACACGTCAGATGAAGCTGCGGGGAATTTGCAGAGCCTTGATGGACTGACACAAGTATTGAACAACGCGGGACCTGGTGGCGCGCGTCAATACATCGAACACACTGCTGCCGGAACCTTCATCGGCCAACAAAACACCGCAAGCTGGACGTTTAATTGGACAGCGCCCGCCACCGACATTGGTGTAGTGACTTTTTACACGGCCGGCAATCAGGCGAATAACGATGGCAACACCTCAGGCGATTACATCTATAAAACCTTTGTGTCTGTTGCGCCATTTTCGGCGACACCCGACTTTGATGTTGGCGTTGCGCCGTCACTCCGAGCGGTTGTCCCCAACTCAAGCGCTCAGTACACGATCACGATTACCCCATCAGCGGGTTTCAGCGGCATGGTAAATCTGGGAACCACCGGATTGCCTTCCGGCGCTTCCGCAAACTTCAATCCGACTTCAATTAACATCACTGACGCCTCGGCGAAGTCTTCGACGTTAACGATCACGACCGACTCAGGAACTCCCCTGGGCGACTATCCAATAACTGTAACCGGATCTTCAGGCAGCCTCATGCACAGCAAGCAGGTGACCTTGAAGGTAATCAGTCCTTCAAGCATTGACCTTGCGGTCACCAAAACTGTTTCGCCGAATCCCGGACAGGTTGGGTTGAGCTTAAGCTATCGAATTACGGTTACAAATAATGGACCTGCAACTGCAACAAATGTCAGCCTCACCGACGCCTTACCATCTGGCGTGACATTTGGCTCAGCGACTTCCACGGTTGGCTCCTGCAGCGGCACAGGTCCTGTAACGTGCGTGATTGGAAGTTTGCCGCTTGAGGACTCGGCAGTTATCACAATTGCGGTGACACCGACGACGCAGGGCCAGATTGTCAATTCAGCGACCGCTAGCGCGAGCGAAACCGACAACGATGCCAGCAACAACACCGGCATGGTTACGACGGAGATTCAGCCGGCTGCAGTGGCGCCATCAATGCTTGATGCGAATCTGACTGTTAGCACCCTGGTCTCCGGCCTTGACCAGCCCACGGGCCTCGCGTTTCCCGGTACGAACGATTTGTTTGTTATCGAGAAGGCCACCGGCAGAGTTAAGTTCTTCCAAGACGGAATAGTGCAATCGACAGCTCTCGACCTGGCGGTTAACAGCGCCTCAGAACGAGGCCTACTGGGTATCGCCTTGCATCCGAACTTTGCGTCCAATCATTTCGTCTATCTTTACTGGACGGAAAGCAGCACCGGAAACGACTCAACAAACCTTGCGGACGTGGCGCTGCTCGGAAATCGCGTTGACCGTTACATCTGGAACGGCTCCGCCTTAACTTTCGATCGCAACCTTATCCAGCTGCGCGCGTACCAGGCTGATGCCAATCAACCGCTTCGCGGTAATCACAACGGCGGCGTTCTGCGCTTTGGTCCTGACGGAAAGCTCTACATCCTGATGGGCGACAACGGCCGGCGAGGGTTTTTGCAAAACAACCAACTCGGTCCCGTTCCCGACGATCAATATGGCGGTCCGGAACCGGACGATGCTCACCTGACGGGTTTTATCCTGCGACTCAACGACGATGGATCCACGCCAACTGACAATCCCTTCTTCAACGCGTCTACGACGCTAACGGGTCAGGCTGCGGCGAATATCAAGAAGGTCTACGCCTATGGCGTGCGCAACGGATTCGGTTTGGCTTTCGATCCGCTGTCGGGAATTCTTTGGGACCAGGAGAACGGCGACGACGCGTTTGACGAAATGAATCGCGTAGCGCCGGGATCCAATAACGGCTGGGTTGAAATCATGGGACCAGCAAGCCGCGTTGCGGAGTACAAGTCTATTGAATCAACCTATGGCGCCGGGAATCTACAACAGTTGCGCTGGGCGCCTTCCCTGATAGCTGACACCACTGCTGCCGCTCTGGCAAGTCTCTATGTGTTGCCCGGCTCGCACTATAACGATCCCGAATTCAGTTGGAAGTATGCCCTGGCGCCAGCGGGCATCGGGTTCGTTAAGGGAAGGGGATTGGGGACGGCGTATGAAGGCGACATGTTTGTTGGTGCATCGCGGACTACTCTTCTCAACGGTTATCTGTTTCGATTCAAGTTCACGCCGGATCGCAAGCACTTTAAGTT
This sequence comes from Pyrinomonadaceae bacterium, assembly GCA_050747225.1. Classification (GTDB taxonomy): domain Bacteria; phylum Acidobacteriota; class Blastocatellia; order Pyrinomonadales; family Pyrinomonadaceae; genus PSRF01. The sequence continues at coordinate 10,200 of JBOGOP010000096.1, read as the reverse complement.
TACCGATCCACTGTTAAGCGATCTCGTGGCCGACAGTGTCGACAAGTTTGACCTAACCGAAAGCGAGACGCTTTTGGTAGGTCGCGATTTCGGCGTGGTCACAGACATTCAAACCAATCCCAACGGAAATGTGTTCGTGGTCTCGTTGCTCAATGGCGCGATTTACGAAATCAAATCCAAACCGAGCACGATTTTCTACGCGAATCTGACTGGCGCGCAGGAAGTCCCACCGAATGGTTCGACTGCGACGGGAAATGCCACGCTCGTTTTGAGTCCAGACGAGACCTCAGCAACGGTTTCGCTTAACTTTAGTGGACTATCAAGTCCACAGACCGACGCGCACATCCATGGCCCGGCTGCGGCTGGTGTTACCGCCGGAGTTCTTTTCCCGCTTCCGAGTGGACAAATAAGTGACTTCAAAATCACGCTCACGACGCAACAGGCTCAGGATCTTAAAAACGGACTGTGGTACATCAATGTTCACAGCAGCAACTTCCTTAGTGGCGAGATTCGTGGACAGTTTGGCACTTCCGCATCCGCTAGCACCGTTCAGTTTGGAGCCACACAAGTTGGCGTCGGTGAAGGTGAGGGAAGTGCAACTCTAACGGTTACGCGTGCCGGCAATACAGCAGGCGCTGCTGATGTTAACTATGGAACTATCGATCCGGCAGGCGCAGGTAACTGCAGCTTGACTGACACAGGCAGCGCGTCGGCGCCTTGCGACTATAAAACCACCACGGGCACTCTGCATTTCGCACCTGGGCAGACGCTCGCGACCATCTCGATACCGATCATCGATGACTCATATGCAGAGGGCAGTAGCGAGAGTTTCATCGTGGCGCTGAGCAATGCGGGCGGCAGTGGAGCGGTGCTGAGTTCGCCCAGCACAGTTATCGTCACCATCAACGACAACGAAACCGTGAACGGGCCCAACCCGCTCAGCAACTCTGCTTTCTTCGTCCGTCAACATTATCTGGATTTTCTGAATCGCGAACCCGATCCGCCAGGATTTGGTTTCTGGACCAACGAAATCGATCTTTGCGGCGCAAACCAACAATGCCTTGAGCTGAAGAGCATCAACGTGTCGGCGGCGTTCTTCCTTTCGATAGAGTTTCAGGAAACGGGCTTTCTTGTGTATCGAACCTACAAGGCCGCTTACGGCAACTTGCCGGGCACGCCGGTACCATTGACGCTTATTGAGTTTCTGCCGGACTCGCAACAGATCGGGAAAGACGTGATTGTTGGGCAAGTGGGTTGGGAACAGCAACTGGAAAACAACAAGGTTGCCTTCGCGCTTGATTTCGTTTCACGCGCGCGTTTTACCGCCGCCTATCCGACCACGCTCACGCCGGCGCAGTTTGTCGACATGCTCTATCTGAATACTGGCGTGACACCGTCAGCCTCAGAACGAACGTCTGCTATCGGCGAGTTTGGCTCCGCGATGAACACGGCCGACACTGCGGCCCGCGGACGAGCGCTCAGCCGTGTAGCTGAAAACTCAACCTTCACGCAACAGGAAAGGAACCGGGCGTTTGTATTGATGGAATACTTTGGTTATCTCCGCCGCAATCCCAATGACGCTCCCGAAGTCGGACTCAACTTCGACGGTTACAACTTCTGGCTTAACAAGCTCAACGAGTTCAACGGCAACTTCGTCAACGCCGAGATGGTCAAAGCGTTCATCATCTCCGGCGAGTATCGACAGCGCTTCGGACCATGAGACAAAGTGCAGCAGGCCCCATTTTGCTTGCGTCGCGGAATGGGGTAGCATAGTCGCCCGAACTTGGAACTGCGCTGCTCGAGGACTCTTCCCATACCCTTTGGCGCACTTCTAAATCCCGTCGCCCCATTTGGAAAGTCGGCGGAAGCGCTCTATCTGTGCAGCGTTCCGACCCGCTGCTTTGTGACAGACGCGAAGCCGCGACCGATTCTAAATATACAAATCGCCCCACGTCTGCCCCTGAGGAATTTATCGATGTTTAGTTTCCCCCATCTCGCACCGCTGCGAATGTTCCGTTTCATAGCAGGTGCGCTGGGAGTGTTCTCACTCTACCTCCTGGTACTTGCGCCGAGCGTTTTCGCCCAGTCCGCCCCGGGGTTTCAGGCGCCAGAAAAACCCAGCACGACACTCGAGGTTCCCATTCAAATAAGAGCCGGGCGTGGCGAGGCTCCATTGAGCAGAATTTACGACTACCTCAAAGTTGATCCCGCAAAGGTTAGGCGCCTCCCCGCGCTAACCGCGGATGAGATGCGGATGGAGCCGTCGGAAAAGATCTTGCGCATCGGTGTCGTAAGGCCTCTGCTTAGCCTAATCAATCCCTTGACTGCCAGCCCACCCTACAGGCTTATCGAAGGCGATGTCCGCGTTATGGGAATAGTGTCTCAGGGAGCGCTCTATACCCGCGTTCATTTCTCCCGTATGTCCCTGCCTCCGGGGGCGAGAGTCTTCGTTTATTCGACGAAGAACCCGGACGACTTCAATGGCCCTTACGAAGGCCATGGACTCGCCGAAGATGGAACGTTCTGGACCCCGCCACTGGCCGGCGAAGAAGTCGTGATTGAATACTTCACACGAAGTGGCTCTGGCGCCACGTCAGAAGTTCCGTTCAGCGTCTCAGAGATCAGCCATACCTTCAAGGATGTATTCGGACCTGATGCGGCGGGTCTATGTAATCTCGAAGTTACTCCTGAATGGGCAAACGTCGCAAAGTCGGTGGGCATGCTTCAATTCGTAGTTGGCGCCTTCGAAGCAGTATGCACTGGCACACTGCTAAACGATCAGGCCAACGATCAAGCGCCATATCTCTTGACGGCCAATCATTGCTTCAGCGCGCAAACCGAAGCGCAAACGCTCCGCGTTTATTGGAACTACAACACCGGCGACGACCCTCCGGGCGGCACGCCGTTCACTGATGGCGCCAATCTTCTCGCTACCGGAGCGTCAAGCGACTTTACGTTCGTGCGTCTTATTGGTTCTTTGCCAGGTGGACTCGTCTTCTCTGGTTGGGACGCCGCCGCTACACCGCTATCAACTTCAGTCACCGGCATCCATCATCCCGAAGGTTCACACAAGCGCATTTCTTTCGGAACCACTAACCCAAACTGCACCGGTGACCTTCCCGGTCCCTGCGCAAACTTTACGCACGTCGGCTGGAGCTCAGGCGTGACGGAACCAGGTTCATCCGGATCGGGAATATGGAAAGGCTCGGCCGCGAATGCACAGTTAGTCGGAACGTTGACGGGTGGTTTTTCCTCTTGCAGTAGTCCCACCGCCAACGACGAATACGGCAGCTTTAGCGCGACCTATCCGAACGTCTCTTTTTTCCTGACCGCAACTGATTGCGTCACGGGCGTCACTGCGACCAATCAAACCTTCTCAAACGGAGTGGGTTCCGGGAGCATAAGTGTGACGGCCCCCAACGGCTGCAACTGGACGGCGAGCAGTACGGCGGCGAGTTGGCTCTTCATTACCTCGGGTGGAAGCGGCAGTGGCAATGGGACGGTGAACTTCGGTGTGAACGCGAACAACGGTCCCCAGCGCTCCGGTACGATTGTGATTGGGCAGAAGGTCATAGTCGTTACCCAGGCTGCTGGCCCCGCTTGCATTCCTGAGCCGATTGCGGTGGGCCAGACTGTTAATAGCTCGCTGCACCTGGGAAGCTGCCCGCTCGGAGACGGGTCATTCTTTAAGCCTTATAGTTTTAGCGGACTGGCTGGGCAACAGGTGTCGGTCCTGATGACGTCCAGCGCATTTGATACCTACCTCTTTTTGCTGCACCCCGATGGCTCTATATTCGCCGACGACGACGATGGCGCCGGTGGCTCAAACTCTCGAATTCCTCCGGGAAGCGGGTTGATCACATTGCCGACAACCGGAACCTACGCCATTCTTGCCAATTCCTTTAGTCCCGGCGCCACAGGTTCATTCTCTTTAACTCTGGACGGTCCGGCCGTAGCTGATCTATCAGTTTCCAATACCACGACAAACAACCGGGTAGCTCCGGGATCTAAAGTGGTGTACCTGGTTACTGTCACAAACAACGCCGGCACTGCCGCCAATTCGATCTCAGTCACCGATAATCTTCCGTCCGAAGTTACTTTCTTTTCCTGCGGGGCAACGGACGGTGCTTGTGGTGGCTCGGGAAACAACCGCACGATTACTTTTCCATCGTTGGCGGTTGGCGCGTCGGCAACGGGAGTTCTCATCGCGACGGTCAACAATTCTGTGGCCGTGGACAGCGTTATCAGTAACACCGCGACCGTCAGCTCTTCAACGCCGGATACAAATTCGAGTAACAACAGCTCAACCGCTGTAGTTGATGTAAAGTCAACCCAGCTTACACCGCGAGCAAATGGCCGGATTGCGTTTGGATCTGATCGATCAGGTCAAGGCACCGGATCGACTGGCTCATACACCATCAATCCGAATGGCACCGGTGAAGTGCTGTTCTCCAGTCTGGATCCCTTCGCATCGTCGCCCGCCTGGTCGCCAGACGGCACGAGGATGGCTTTCGGCAAGAGGACCAGCGCCGGCACCTATGCCGATGAGATTCGCGTGGTGAATCCCGATGGCACGAATTCTCTTACGGTGGCGAGCAATGTCTTTGACACCAATCACAAAATAGCCTGGGCACCAAATGGAACTAAGCTCGCTTTCATTGGAACCGGACGCGCGATCTTTGTTGTGAATGCCGATGGTACTGGATTGACGAAGCTTCCTAACCCTCCAGCAAACATTAACGATCTCGCATGGTCTCCAGACGGTTCTAAGTTTGCCTATTCAAATGGCACAGATGTTTTTGTGATGAACACTGACGGGACTGCGCAAACAAACCTCACGCACGGACCAATCCTGGTTCAAGGTGAGCCCGGAGCCTGTCTTCTGCCACGTTGGTCGCCGGATGGGACCAGGCTCTTGTTCAGTGGTGAAGCAAGCAACTTCAGGAATGTCTTTGTTATCAATGCCGACGGCTCGGGCATAGCACCGCTGATCACTCTCCATCAGTCCGTGGCGCCGGCCTGGTCCCCGGACGGGCAGAAGGTCACGTTCGTCACTCTCAATGAACTGTACGTAGCCAATTCTGATGGCACTGGGCCGATTCAAATCACCAATAACCACGGCTATAACATCAGACCGGATTGGCAGTCGCTGGATGCGCTACCACCTTCCGTGCAATTGAGCGCCGCGGCTTATCCGGTGATGGAAGGAACTCCAGGAGTCACCGTTACAGTGACTCGCACCGGATTTACCTCGGGAGCGACAAGCGTTGACTACGCCACAAGCGATCTTGCCGGCGCCAACAACTGCAACGTAGTTAACGGCTCAGCCTCGTCTCGTTGTGACTACCTAACGACAATTGGCACGCTGAACTTTGCTGCCAGTGAAACTTCCAAGACTGTAACCATACCTGTCGTCGATGATGCCTACGCTGAAGGCGGCGAGACTTTGACGTTTACCCTTAGCAACGCCTCAGGCGGCACGCTTGCAGCCCCTGCGGTCGCGACGATCACAATCAACGACAATGACGCTGCGAATGGGACGAACCCGATCGATACTGCGAGCTTCTTTGTGCGACAACACTACATCGACTTTCTAAACCGCGAACCTGACGACGCTGGCTTGGCGTTTTGGACTAACCAGATAACGGAGTGCCAGCAGCCAGGCGCAACCTGCAGCGCTGAAGTTCGTCGCATCAATGTCTCGGCAGCTTTCTTCCTGTCGATTGAATTTCAGGAGACGGGCTATCTGGTTTACCGGACGTACCGGGCTGCCTACGGGAATCTCAATGGCAAACCGGTACCATTGACGTTTAATGAGTTTCTGCCAGACACGCAGCAGATAGGCAGCGGGGTGCAGGTGGGTGTAGGGGACTGGCAAGCGAAATTGGAAGCAAACAAAGTGGCATACCTGCTGAGTTTCGTGGGTCGGGCGCGGTTTGTGACAGCCTACCCCCTCACTATGACACCGACGCAGTTTGTGGATGGGCTGTTTGCCACGGCCGGAGTGACGCCCAGCGCCAACGACCGCGACGCCGCCATTAACGAATTTGGTGGGGTTGGTACTACGGCGGACACAGCAGCACGCGGACGGGCATTGCGACGTGTAGCGGAAAACTCGATCCTGAATCAACAGGAGAAGAACAAAGCATTTGTGCTGATGCAATACTTCGGCTACCTGCGGAGAAACCCGAACGACCCGCCGGAAATGAATCTGGATTTCGGTGGTTACAACTTCTGGCTGGGCAAGCTCAACCAGTTCAATGGGAACTTCGTAGACGCCGAGATGGTAAAAGCGTTCATCGTCTCCGGCGAGTATCGCCAACGCTTCGGACCGTGATCGCATAACGTGACAGTTCTCCTGTCCGACATCGGTACCAGTTTCGACCGGAGCATTAGGATGCGGACTTGCAGTGACTTGTTTTGTCAGCGGACTGATGCCCTAATGATTGGGCTATGAGTCCAACTTCGCGATCAGAGATCAGCAGTCGTTATCAGATTTGCGCACCTCTTGTGAGACGCCGTCTACTTGCCAGGTCGATGCTGTTCCTTGCCGGAGTGGTAGTTGCTCTGTTGATAGCCGAGGTTGGTCTTCGCCTTTCGGGTTTCTCACACTTCAATCCCTACATCGTCGATAGAGATGTTGGCTTCTCACTCAGACCTAACGCCGCCGGTTGGTGGCGGAAGGAGGGATTGACGTATGTCAGGATCAATAGTCAGGGCCTGCGCGACCGCGAGCATGCCCTTGCGAAGCCTCCCGACACAATCAGGATCGCTGTGCTGGGTGATTCATTCGCGGAAGCTTTTCAGGTCCCGATGGAGAATGCGTTTTGGGCAGTGATGGAGAAACAACTCCAGGGATGCTCGGCTCCTGCCGGAGTCAAAGTCGAGGTACTGAACTTTGGTGTTTCCGGTTTCTCTACTGCTCGCGAACTGATTACGCTGCGAAAGCGAGTCTGGCAGTACAATCCGGACATAGTATTGCTTTTGGTCACCCTGCATAACGACATCAGAGACAACTCACGCACGCTCGACCCATATGCTAATACGGGGCTTCCGTATTTCGTTTACCGAGAAGGTTCATTGACGTTGGACGATTCTTTGCTAGAAACGCGAAACCGTTCTATTGTTTTTCGGCTGCGGCAAACATTCATAGGTAAGTCATTCAATTGGCTTCGAGATCACTTGCGACTGGTGGGATTGATTGACAGCGCGCGCGAAGCGTATCAAGAGCGCGGGAAACCAGCGAACACAAAAGAGCCTTTACCAGGTGAGCCAGGGCTGGATGACGAAGTTCTGCGCGCGCCCGTCACTGCTGACTGGATTGAGGCCTGGAAGATTACTGAAGGACTCATCGTACAGATGCGCGATGAGGTCAAAGCTAAAGGGGCAAAGTTTCTCGTCGTCACAGGCAGTAAGGGAATTCAGGTGAATCCGGATGCGGCGAAGCGCGAGGCATATATGAAGTACCTGGGCCTCGACACGCTCTTTTATTCGGATCTGCGTATCAAAACTCTGGGCGATCGTGAGGGCCTTGAAGTTTTGACTTTAGCTCCAGCGCTGCTCGACTACGCAATTCGCAATCAGGTCCTTCTACATGGATCGGGAGAGAAGTTGGGGAGGGGTCATTGGAATGAGACCGGCCATCGCGTCGCCGGAGGACTCATGGCGGAAAAACTCTGCGAGTTTACTGTCCAATAAACGGTGAACGAGAAGCTAAAGCATCCGCTGACTGACGCGGACATCCTTGAGGATAGTGTTCTCAGGATCGACATTGACGGTGGTGGGAACGGCGTCAAGTTCTACCTCATCGGCTGTTTGCCTGCCAGTTGGCTTTAGAACAATGCGGCGCTTGCCGTTGGCGGTCAGGATATCGATTGGCACCGCGTTGGGGAAGGCGGGTTCCGCCTGAAGCTGTTTGAGCACTAGTCTCAGCTTGTGGGTCTTGCTGCTCCATTGCCAGGACAGATCAAAACTGGGGTGGCCGGAGCCATAAATCCAACGCGCAAAAAAATCCTTCAGGTCTCGACCGGAAGCTTTCTCGAAAGCGGCGCGCAAGTCCTCACTCGTCGCCGTGGAGTTTTTGTGAGCCTCGTAGTAAATGCGAATGCCTTGGAAAAACTGCGCATCTCCCAGTTCCGAGCGAAGCATATGCAAGACCCAGGCGCCCTTCTGATAGTTGTTAGCGTTCAGAAGTTTGAAGAGATCTTCCGTGTCAGTGTCGTAAATGGGCGCGCGTCTGGTTGTCTCGTAGTGAAGATAAGTATCCGCTAGTTGCTTCATGTAGCGCTGAAAGTCCGGCTCGCCTTCATAATGCTGAATGAAGAGTCCGGCGAAGTAGTCGGCAAAGCCCTCGCTCAACCACAGATCAGACCAGGTCGCTTCGGTTACCGAATCTCCAAACCACTGGTGCGCGATCTCATGTGCGATAACGTCCCTCAGGCCTTCACGAATCTTAAAGACATCGCTGAGCGTCTCCGCTCTGGGATTAAACAAGGTGGTTGGGAAAACAATGGCGCTGGAATTCTCCATGCCGCCGAAACGGGTGGCGCCAATGATCAAGGCGAGTTTTTCGTAAGGATAGGGCGCGATAGTTTCACTGAAAAACTTTAGCGAAGGATTCGCCGGTCCGAAACCCTGCATAGCGCTGGCTCTGTCCGGCTGCGGCACATAGTAGGCGAGCGGAACTGTTTCCTGGGGAGGCTCGACCAGAGCAAAATCGCCGACAGCAATGATCATGCAATAAGGCGGGATGGGAACGCCCTCCGTGTAGGTCCAGGTGCGCGTGGTGCTCGAAGAAGTTTCAACGCGATCAAGCTTGCCGTTTGCAACAACCAGATCGTGGCTTGGGGCAGTGACCGAAAAAGTCACAGTCGCTTTCGCCGATGGATGGTCCAGGCAGGGAATCCAGTGGTGACTGCGGTTAGGCCAGTTATCGCCAACAGCAGAGGGCTTACCGGCTTTATCGAGCGTCAGAATCAAACCGTCTCTAGGCTTGCCGTGGTAGGAAACTCCAACTACGAAACTCGTTCCCTGGCGAACTCGCTGCGAGAGTTTGATATTGATCAGACTGGCGGAGCGTGTGTACTGCGCCCTGCGATTGTTTACCGTTACAGCGTCGACCGGCAGTTCACCGAAATCCAAATCGATCTGCGAGAGCGAATCCCTTAACGAGAGAATTGTTATCTCCGTCTTGGCGCTGGTGATTTCGGTTAACTTGTCATTGAAGGTCAGCGAAACAGTGTAGTGGGTTGGCTTCCAGGCACCGATGAGACGCTCACTGCGCGCGGCAAACGCCGGGGCAACAAAGCCGCTGATGAATATGAGTAGCGTTGCCGCAGCGAAACTAAACGCTTTGAGTGGCTTTGCTGGTTGCGGGATCATCGTGCGCTGATTGGGGAAGATAATGGAGCGATGATACAGAACTGTCGCCGGCTAAGAAAGCGGAAACGTCTTTTCAGTTCCTCCGCTGAATTGGACGCGACTTATCGAATTCCCAGCAATAACAGCGCGGAGCGGTCAGATACCTTCCGCGCCTCCGATTTTTGCCATTCCCGATATGCGGTGAGCTCGTCTTCTGAGAGCGGTCGATTGCCTAGTCGTGCCGCGGGCGTTCTCTCGAAAGCACGATCAGTTAACGCCATATGCGGGTTGCGGATCTTCAACGAACCAGGCTGCGCGAGGGCCGCTTCTGCAGCCTCAACGCTGGGAAAAAACTCATCATAAGCCAGCAGATGCCAAACTGTTTCTGAGCCTTCGCCTGTGATCGCGAGAATGCGCAGCAGACCCAACCCGCTTTCAAGTTGAAAAACAAGATCGTCGCCTGCTGCAAATTCATGGGCCATTGTTTAGAACTGTTTATAGCATACGACAAAGAGGACGAGTAGAAATCCCGGGCCGGTAAAGTCCGAAAAATTGCAAAACGGCTAGCGCAAAACTAGAATCGCGGAAACAGCATGAGTCAGTTTGATTCGCAGAAAGATTACTACGAAATCCTCGGCGCCAACGAGCGCGCGTCGCCAGACGATCTCGAGCGCCTCTACAAGCGCATGGCTGTTCAGCGCCATCCCGACCGCGGCGGCAGCGAGGAAGAGATGAAGTCTCTCAACGAGGCTTACAGCGTTCTGAAAAATAAGGAGACGCGGCATGAGTATGACGCGCAACGTGTGAGGCCCATTGTTAGATCAGTTCCCGTTACAGCGT
>JBOGOP010000095.1:0-17698 GCA_050747225.1 Pyrinomonadaceae bacterium | reverse complement strand
CCGCGAACCTCAGAAATGATCCTTGAAGACACACGTGCCAGCAGGTCGTGTGGCAATCGTGCCCAGTCAGCCGTCATGCCGTCGACACTTGTCACTGCCCTGATAGCAACCACCTTTTCGTAAGTGCGCTCATCACCCATAACTCCCACGGTTGAAACTGGAAGCAGCACCGGAAATGCCTGCCAGACGGAATTGTAAAGTCCGGCTGCACGCAGTTCTTCATCGAGAATGCGGTCGGCAGCCTGAAGTAATCGTACTCGTTCTGCAGTTACTTCCCCGATTATTCGTACCGCCAGGCCGGGACCTGGAAACGGATGTCGCGTGAGTATTTCCTCGGGAACGCCCAATTCCCTTCCTATCAGTCGCACTTCATCCTTAAAAAGTTCACGGAGCGGTTCAATTAACTTCAACTTCATCTTCTCAGGCAGGCCGCCGACATTGTGATGACTTTTTATGACCGCAGAGGGACCGCGCACCGACACCGATTCAATTACGTCGGGATATAACGTGCCCTGAACAAGGAAAGCTACGCCACCCACGCGCCTGGCTTCTTCCTCGAAGACATCAATAAAAACTTTGCCGATTAGTTTTCGTTTTTCTTCAGGCTCGGTCACGCCGGCGAGGGTGTTGAGAAACTGCTCACCTGCACGGATGCCGGCGATATTCAACTTCATCTGCTGCCGCAGCAAGGCGATTGTCGACTCAAATTCGCCGTCCCGCAAAAGGCCGTTGTCGACAAAGATACATGTCTGGCGTTCCCCTATTGCCTGATGCACAAGCGCCGCAGCCACGGTTGAGTCCACCCCGCCCGACAGTCCGCAGACCACTCGCCCATTTTCGCCAACAGCCTCGCGAATACGACCGACCTGTTCTTCGATTACTGCCTTTGGAGACCAATCACCGCGGCAGCCACAAATGGAAAAGAGGAAATTGCGAATTACCTGCGCGCCCAACGGCGTGTGGGCGACTTCGGGGTGAAACTGCACGCCATAGATTCTGCGATCGTTATCTTCAATAGCGTTGAGGGCATCGTCGGTCAGAGCAGTAACGCGAAAGCCGGCAGGTACGGAAGTCACCTGATCGCCGTGGCTCATCCAAACGTCCATCTCATTTGGCAGTTCTTTAAACAACAAACTGCTCTCGTCGACAACTTTCAGCCTGGCATAACCAAATTCCCGATTGGGGGAAGACTTGACGTCACCACCCATATCGAAAGCCAGAATCTGCAATCCATAGCAGATTCCCAGAAGCGGGCTGTTGAGTGATTCTATGAATTTCGCGTCCGGACGTGGGGCGCCATCCTGGTAAACCGAAGACGGGCTGCCCGACAAAATCAGCCCCTTCGGCTGGCGGGCAGCGATTCTTTCAACAGGCGTGTTAAAGGGTAGGATTTCGCAATAGACTCCGGCCTCGCGCACGCGGCGAGCTATCAGCTGAGTGTATTGAGATCCAAAGTCAAGTATGATGACGGTTTCGTGTTGAATTTCCGGTATCAAAAAGAAGACCTCGAGGCGCTCTGGATGCGTCTAACGGGTTAGATAAAAATAATGAACTGTGGATTATACGGTTCCGTTTGAATAACTCAAGAACCAATGGCTATTCGCAATTAACGCAATGTTAAGACTTACCGGCAATCGCAAGAGGACGGTCCGCTTGGCGGCGATTTGGCTTTTTGTCCTAACGACACTGCTGCCGCTGAGTCTTGCCCAAACCAATGACAAGCCTAACGCTCATTCAAAAGTGAGCGACCGGGTTGACTTCTCGCAGCCTTTCACAATCAGCTGGAAGTACGAGTCAAACTTCACTCTAAACCTGACACCGGCTTTTGATGAAGAGCGCATTTACTTGCCTCTAGCGGGCGGGACCGTTGTTTCGCTCATGGGAGCCAGTGGACAGCTCAACTGGCGTTCAGAAATGGGTGGAGAACTGTCGGCTTCTCCCGTCGCTGACCAACGCGCCGTTTACGTAGCCTCAGAAACAGGCAAGCCGGAAAGTGGCGTGCGTCGCGCTACAGGCGCTTTACGGGCGCTGGGACGAGAAGGCGGTGTTACGCAGTGGATGCGGACTCTGGCAATGCCGCTCAACGGTTCTTTGACGCTGGGGCATGGCAAACTTTTCGGTGGCGGCAGTGACGGAAAAATATATGCGTTTGATAGCGCGAACGGCCAGGCGCGTTGGGCTTACGATTATGGAGCGCCATTTAATTCGCAGCCGGTAGTCTCCGATTCTCATGTCTACATCGGCAGCGAAGATGGTAATTTGCTCGCCCTTGATGAAGAGACGGGCAAACTGCTTTGGCACTATCGGACGAAGGGTGCGGTGAGGGGCGCAGTCGCCAACGGAAATGACGTTGTTTATTTTGGCTCTGGCGACGGCTATGTTTATGCCGTGAATGCTACCAATGGTCGATTGATATGGCGTAAACGGACGGGCGCGGGGGTAGAGGCAGTGGTACGGGCAGGTGACGGGTTATTGGTAGCGTCGCTGGACAATTTTGTTTACAAGTTTTCTCTAGCGGGAGCTCGAGTATGGAAACGACGGCTACCCGGAAGAATTTCCTCGCGGCCACTCGTTACGCAGCTCGGCGCGCTTTTCATGCCGTTTTCAAGCTCCTCAGGCGTGGTGCTTGAGCTGCGGGACGGAAAGCAGATCAATCTACTTCCCACCGGAGAAGAGATTGCTACATCGGCCTCGCCGATAGCGGTTGGAGAAGTTGTGCTGCTCACCACAGAGCATGGACTACTCGCCTTCGCAACACCGCGAGAAAAACCACCAACGCAATGAATGTAGGACAGGCATTCCTGCCTGTCCTTGTCCCAACCCTAAGTTATGAAGTTCTACCCCAGGCGAAAGGGGACAGACAGGAATGTCTGTCCTACGAAGATTGGTTCGCCTGGACACTGGCCTCGCCAGACTCGGCCGGTTCAACCCGGCGCCGAAACATACCGAGGACGCGAGCAAGCAGTCCGTTGAGAATGTATCCGATAACAATCGCCAGCAGCACATAGCGCGAATAAAGAAAGATGAGCATGCCGACAGCAACGGCAAGAATTATCGTGCGCATGCTGCGACTGCTGGTTCCCACTGTCTTGAAGCTTGAGAATCTCAGCGTGCTGACCATGAGCACGCCCAGCACTCCCACCAGGCCCATTAGCAGTAGCGAATAAATCTGAGCGCGCTCTGGCGTGTATTGCACCAGAGGCATCGGCGCGAAATGGATGATTGCCGCGATCAGTCCACCTGCAACCGGAATAGGCAAACCGACAAAATTCTTCTTGTCCGTCTTTACCAGGCCTTCAGCGAGAATTCGCGGACGCGAAGCCTGAACATTAAAACGAGCGAGACGAAAGCCGCCGCACATCAGGTACATGAAGGAAAGAAACCAGGCCAGGCTGTGTAAGCCACTTCCCTCCTGGAGAATAGAACCGTATCCCCAGACATACGCCAGCACCGCAGGTGCGAGACCAAAAGTCACGATGTCCGCCATTGAATCGAGCTGGACCCCGATCTCAGTAGTCGTTTTCGTCATGCGGGCGATCCGTCCGTCAAGCATGTCGAAAAGGAGCGCCCAGCCAATCGCCTTGGCAGCGTCGTCGAGATAACCGGCGGCTCTTAGCAGATCAGCAGATGTACCGCTCCCCACGAACTGAAAAGCTCGTACGCCGGCCATCACGGCGTAGAAGCCCATGCCAATGTTTGCCGCAGTGAAAACGGAAGGAATTAAGTAAACGCCCTTCCGCAGGCCACGCCGTTCTGGGTTTTTAGTCTCCATATCCGACTAGTGACTCGTACCGAGCGTCATCGTATCCTGCCGATGATGGTAGTGCCACCCTTTACCCTGGCGCCTTCTGCCACCAGGACCTCGACACTCGCAGGCAGCAGCACATCCGTACGTGAACTAAACTTTATCAAACCGAATCGTTCACCGAGGCTGACGCGTTCACCAACCCTCTTCCAGCAAACAATCCGCCGCGCCAGGATTCCGGCGATCTGTTTGCAGACGACGGTGATTTGTTCTCCTTCAATCGTGAGCGCATTCTGCTCGTTAACAAGGCTGGCGCTTTCGTCAGTCGCCATCAGAAACTTTCCACGCGTATAGGAAACATCGGTAATCGTACCGGCAATGGGCGCGCGATTGATATGCACGTCAAACGGCGATAAGAAGATGCTGACGAGGGTAGCAGAACAATCGCTTGACTCTTCCACTGGCTTGACGCGAGTAACGCGCCCGTCGGCCGGCGCCACTACGAGGTTCGCGCCAGTGGGTGGTTGCCGCCGCGGATCGCGGAAGAAGAACGCCATGAAGGCAGCCAAAACCACGAACACCAGGGCCACCGGCCATAAACCCAGCACTATCAAGAGAACCGCCAGGGTCCCCGGTACCAACACATAAATGATGCCGTCGCGAACTATTTTGTGACTCCTTACTTTTCCGGCAGCTCATCTCACTCGCACATCGATTGAGAGCCTGCCTTTACAAGAAAGGGGACGTGTCACTCCTCCACGTCCCCTCACAAGGTAAATCGATTCAGGAGAGTCTCTCTCCCGCTAATTTTAATGACTCACGCTTTGATTCTTCTGGTGTTGCATGATTAGCGCGTACATCTGATCCTTAAGAGCAAGTTTCTTTTTCTTGAGAGTAACCTCTTCCAGTTGTTCTTCGTCGCTCGGATAAGCCAGGGCTGTCAGTTCGCTGAGGCGTTCTTCGTATCGAGTATGTTCACGGGCTAGTTCCCGGAACTCCGGATCTCGAGTCATCAGCTCTTCCTTAAGCATATCCGTAGTTGTAATGTCCATTTTCGTGCATGTCTCCTTTCAGACGATGGGACTGGCAAGATTGGTTGAGGAGGTGCTTGGAAACCTCCCGGGAATGTTGGGACACAAAAAAATGGTAGCCCAATTGTAGCAATCGATCAAGCCTCTCGCTTGAGTTGGACGATCATGACCAGGGCGTCTTCCACCGGTTCCGAGTAATATCTGCTGCGCCGGGCGGTAACACGGAAACCACACTCTTCATAAAGTGCAAGGGCGGCGGAGTTTCCAGCCCGCAATTCGAGAAACGCAGAGGGAACTTGCGAGCGCTTCCCCTCCGCCAGGATACGATCCAACAGTGCCCGCCCAATCCCCAGCCGGCGGTAGGGCTCGCGCACAGCGACGTTATTGATGTGCAGTTCATCCGCGCCCATTCGGGCGACGATGTAGCCGGCAAGCCTGGAGCGGCCTCGTTTTTGTTCACCCTCGGCTACCCGCGCCACCAGCATCAGGTGTCTATTACCACCCTGAAGTTCGGAATAGTATGCGGCCCATCCCCAGCGACTGAGCCCGGAGCTTTCTTCAATCTCAACTACTTCCAGCAGGTCGTGCTCCGTCATTAGACTGATGGAGACTCCAAGGCTGGCTGCGGGTATCGCCTGCTCGGTTAAGGACATTTCTGGTTCAACTCTGCATCTGAGGGTCGCACGTAAATAGCTTTAAGTGAATGCGGCGATTGTATCGCGGTCAACTGAAAAAGTTGTAGCGCCAGAGCCGCCACATGCTTCGCCAAGTTGAGCTCAGGAGCGGCCAACTCCCAGATACCACGATCGTGTTCAGTTCTCTCTTCTTCGATCGGGTCAGCAAAGAAATGAATGCCCTGCTCGCGTGCACATCTCTCAAGCAAGTCTCGGTGCAGATGCGCACCGTAGCCGGCCCACTTCAGGTTTTTGATTCCGGCATATTTCGCAACCAGCATCGTCGGCGAAAGGTGAGCCGCAGAGTCCAGCTCAGTAACCATTCCATCTTCAGCGACAGAAAACATCTGAGCAAAAACTTCGCCTCGGCCCGCGGGCAAGAGCGCCACCGTTGCAGCTGAAGCTCCTCCTGCATGAGCAACGGCCTGAAGCGTTGGAATACCAACACATGGTCGGCTCAACGACGAGGCCAAAGCTTTCAGCGTTGCAATGCCAATTCTCAATCCGGTGAAACTGCCTGGACCCGAAGCACAAGCAAAGATGTCCACCTCGGCAAGCTTTACACCCGCCTCAGAGAGACTGTCGCTGATGTCGTTCAGCAGCGTGACTGACTGGGAAACCTTTGGATCGCCAATGCGAGTGGCTAGTTCCACCGTTCCAAAGCCCAGCCAGACACTGCCGCCCATCGTAGCGGTCTCCAGACTTAAGATAACGGGAGCCTTCATTGAATGTAGGACAGGCATAACTTCGGCAGTCACTGTGGGTGGAGAAATACAGAACGGGGAGCGGTAGCGACCTGGTTCAACGTCAAACTCAGGAGCGGGCGGGATAGTCGATTCAAGCAGAATTGCCAAGGAGGTAAGCAGGATCCCTACCACTTCCCACTCTATGTTTGCCGGCCAATAGTTAGTTACGTTGAACCAGGTCGCTACCGCTCGTTCTGTATTTGTCCACCCACAGTGACTGCCGAAGGGTTGTTCGGCGGCCGTCGGTCACCGGTCGTCTTCAATAAAAACTGTCGAATGACAAAATGGAAAATGCTTTTTGGCTGCCGGTTGTTAGGCAAAAGAGGGACAGACAGGAATGTCTGTCCTACTCTTCAAGTCCATTCGAAGAATCAAACAAGAGTCGTCCGATTCGCGTAAGGCAATTTGCCATTTGATACGGGAGTCGCGGTAAGTTGTTGAATTCGCCGTTAACACTGATGGTTGCAATGATTGGATTTGGCCAGCGCTGGCGCAGGCCCTCGAGTAAACCCGAGGGATGGCGAAGAAGATCCGTCATCGGGATTGGGTGACTCATCGGAGGCTGATAGATCGCAAACGGCTTGTGCCACTGCCTAAGCACGTTCTGGATCAACCACGCCGGGATTTCTTCGTTCAGTCTGGCCGGAAGGCCCTCGGTGTTTACGCGCAGCAAACGCTTTGCGAGACCAATTGCACAGATGATCCAATTCGCGCGGAGGTGGCTACTTCCCAGACAGGCGTCCCAATCGAATGTAGCAGGTAGCGTCTCGATTGCTACGCCTACATCGCAAAGCCACAGAGGGCGCCACGCTCCATGTTTCAAGAGGTGAATGCACGACAGTGCCAGCTGGTCTTCAGGACCTAGTATGCGAATTTGCTCTGCTCCCAGACTGACAGTTCGCGATCGCGCGAAGAGTTGGTCAACCGTCCGGTCATCAAACTCAGAAAAGTGTTTGTGCAGATCAACCCAGCAGTCATTCGCTTCGGGACCACTCAGAACGTCTTCAGCTAATTCGAAGTGCTCCGGGCGCACGCAAATATCGATGTCGCCGTAGGGTCGAAGAGCTCTCTGGCTATACATACCTGCGGTCGCCCAACCCTTGGCCAGAACCCCATCTATGTTGGCCTGGCGAAACAGCCGAAATACCTTTTCGATCTTTTGTTCGTGAATCTCGGCTTGCAGCGATTGAAGGCGATACGCATGGTGAAGCATCTCGGCTGATGAGGAGTTTCGCAGAGGAGTCTGCTTAAGCCGATGCCAACCAAGGGCAGCGGTGCCTGAGTCGTAGAGTAAGGGCGTTACTGCGTCCAGCTCAGCCTCCGTCATTCGCAGGGTCGGGATGTCTGAGCTGCGCCACGATCCTGACAGCACTTCGGCCACCAGGTTCCCTTTGTGCAGCGCCTCTTTTGATTTCATTTTGTGAACGGCTGTGATCAATCGACTTGGCTCGTTACTGCTTCCCGTTCTGACTTCCTGGTAGTACTTTTCGTAACGCAAACTGTTAGTTTGCGATCGCTGCGTGTAGAGTCAGCTTGGTCGATCGAGAAACCGATCGCAAACTAACAGTTTGCGTTACAAGCCCTCTCAGCTTAGAAACAAAAGCTAACGATCCACGAAATCACACTAAATAACATGAAAGTTTTTGTTAGTGAAAGTTCGTGTTATTTCGTGGATCGCTCTACCGACTGACGAAAGCGCTAAACCCCAAATTAAGACACTACCGACTTCCTTCTACTCTCCTGAGCAGCGCGTCTACTACTTCCGTGGCATTACCCCTCACGCCCTTCAGCACATCTGCCTGCGCGGTCACGCGTTGTAAGGTGGCGAGAGCTCTTTCCGGACTGCGTCTGGCGGAGACGGTGTTGAAGAGCATCTCTAACACGCCCCGTCCGGCAGTGAGCTTGCGCGGCCGCCATCGTGCACCACTCTTAAACTGCGTCATCAGGACCAAACGAACTGGGAGCGGTTTGGTTCCTGATTGACCCCCGAGCTCAGCGGCTGTGATCTTTGTTTGCCTGAATTCGCCCTCTTCGCGAAGTTCGAGCGGCTTGGAAAAGGGATGGACGCGCCCGCGCGAATCCAAAACCGCATACTCATCCGAATAATAAGTGGCGCCGGCGCGAACGAGTTCGGCTACCAGTGTCGACTTGCCGCTGTAGCTGCGCCCGGGTATCACAATGCCCTGCCCTTTCCAGCCGACCACACCCGCGTGTACAAAAACTCTGTGTGTTGCCAACTCCGCCACAAATAGCCTGAGGTCCGACTCTAACGTCTCATACAGGCCGTCCAGGTCAGACAAACGCGCGAGCTGGACATCATCACCGTAAAGAAGATTTAAGCGCCGCCCGTTTGATCGTGAGTCTTTTCTGCCGATCAATATCGAATAGACGCGATCTACTAACGGAGAGCTGACGGCTTCCCACTCACTGGGAAGATGCCGGCAAGCAGAAGTGAGCGCGGCGGGATCGTTTGAACGAATGCCGATTCGCACGCCATACGACTTTAATGAAAAGCCGACGGCCCAACCAAGACTATCCACCTTGTTCATCAAACCGTTGGCAGCCTTGAGCCTTGGTAATTGGGCTTTCGGCATTTTTGTCTTTGTCATTTGTTGCGAAACTTTTTGTGGAATTAACGTTGCGGCGATGGACGGGAGCGGTTATTTCAACTGCTCCACTGAGAAGCTATCAAGAGAGATCGATCCAAAGATTGGACATGGCGACGTGCTGCAGTTCTCCCGTTGCAGACTTAACACGACAGCGGTCGTCGAAGGCGTAGTCGTAAATTCAAAACTAAAAGGCTGCCAATTACTGGTGCCTTTTGCCAGGGGCAAAGACTCTCCCAGACGTTTTGAGTCTCCGGCAGCATCGCTGACCACAATAAGCGGCAGGCCACCCGTTACAACGTCTTGCGATCGGCTGGCGAAGTTGATCCGATAGTGCTTCGCAGGCTCGAGCAGTATCAGTTGGGACACATTCGGGTTTGAATTACCACTAAACTCTATTGTCAGGTCCTTCGAGCCACTATGAGGTTGGCCGGAATCCTGTGTGACGGACGTTGCTTGCAAATTGCGCGGCACTCTCCAAGCGAAGCCGGTTTCACCAAAGGACAAAGATCCTTCGAAGCCCCCATCATAAATTGAAGGCCCAGTTGGTTCACTTTGCGCCTGTAATCCGGGAGCGCCTTTCCAGATTTCGAAAGCTTCTTTGAAAGCGCCTTTGGCCAGCAATTGATCAATCAGCTCGCGTCGCACAGCCTCGGGAACATTGCCGGCGGCGCCGAGTTGCGCGATTGCTTCGGGCGCCTTCCCGCGCCGAGCCAGTAGCCTCGCGAACGCTATGCGCATTCTGTCGCCGTTGATTTGAGTAAGCTGCTCAGTCAGCTTCACGTCGCCACGAGACATACCCCAGGCGAGGTCGATCAGTATGGGAACCAGATCAGGATTGCTTTGGGCAGCCTGGTTTAGGTCGACGAACGCAGCCTCGTATTGACCGCTTCGCAAAAGAACGTTGCCCCGATTCCAGCGTGGCTGAGAATAGAAAGGAGCGCGTCGAATAGACTCATCAAACGCGGCCACAGCGCCGGCTTTGTCGCCAGCCTGGTCACGTAACAGTCCGAGCTGTTGCCAGAGCGTATAGTCTGCGGGCCTGAGGGCCACAGCCTGTTCAAGTTCAGACACCGATTGCTCCGGCGTATCCGACATGCCCAGCACAACCGCACCGGCGAAGTGCGCCTCAGCGTCCTTCGGTGTTAGTGCAACGGCTTTCTTTGCCGCGCTAAGATTCCGTGCGGTGAGCGAGTAAGTCGCCAGCAGGCGGGAAATCCCAAAAGTCGCCGCTGACCGGACAGCAAATAGACAAGCGACAATCGCGGTTACGACTAACAGCAACTGCACGTAACGATGCGAAAGAAAACTGGAAAGTGGGTTTTGCAAAGATTGAACAGAAGTGCGAGCGTCTGTTAATGTTGAAAGGATTGTTTGAATCAAAGAAAAGCGTGCCTGCTCCTTTCGGAGGGCACGCTTTTCAAGATCCGAAGATCAATTAGGATTTAGCTTGGGCTGGGGTTACCACCGCCGCCATGAAATGCCCAAATCAAGCCGGCAGCGAGTGCGCCACCGCCTGCGATAATCGCTACCAAAGCCGCGGTGCCGATACCTCCACCTCCACCAGTACCACCTACAGCAGCCGTCTGGCCGAGAGGATTCAAACCCCCGTTGAGATAGCAGAACCCCATTCCTTTGCGGTTGCTGCTGGTTTTCTCGGAAGCACCTTCAGCCGTATAGGCTTCAGCTTCGCCCGGTCCATTCTTCTTAATCACGACGCAACCACGCAATACTTTGACGCGAACATTTCCACTGTCGTCGAAATCAAGTTGGATGGCCGAGTCTGGTTGCAGTTCAACGGTGCCGAGCGCGCCCAAATCGATGGTCGCGCTAACAGCGGCCGGCGTTTCAATTGTCGCGCCTGTCAAGAGGCTTGCCCCGCTGGCTGCACTCGCGCCATTGACGGTGATTGGCTGATTGCCCGTAGTTGTCAGCCTGGCGATGAATTGCTGTGGTACCGCCGGGGCCGCAAAACTCAATTGAATGCACACCTGAACTAGAGCGAAAGCAAGGAACACAGCTATTGCTCTGGAGGTGATTCGACGTTGTTTGCTCATATTTTCCTGTCCCTTCAAAGATTAACGCGTAGAAATTTGAGATTTGGAGCCCTTAGCGGCCCGAAGTTTACTTCGCTTCTGCGAGAAGGTCAATGCTTTTTCCGTCAAAGTCCAGTCTTTTCAAAGAAAATTAATGTGAACTGTTGCGAGTATTGTGCAAGTCTGGCGTGTCAGTTCCCTTTCAGAAAGGTTGCGGCAAATTTTTCGGCCAGGGCTGGGTCGATCGTCTTAAGAATCTTGTACTCCGCAAGCACTCCCTTCTTGTCTCCCAGCGCCACGTAAGCAACTGCAAGGTTGAAGTGTGCCTCAGCAAAATTTTGCCTCAGTTTGATAGCCGCCTTGAATGAGGTTACTGCCTCTTGATTGCGCTTAGCGCGATAATAAACTTTTCCGAGATTGTTATGCGTCTCAGCGTTAGGTCTCATTGAGAGCACTTTCTTGTAAGCCTCAATCGCCTGGTCAAACTGCTGCGATTGGTAAAGCGCCGAGCCCAGGCTATTAAAAGCATCGGCAAAGTCCGGCTTCAACCGCACTGCCTGTTGGAACGCCGTCACCGCTTCCACAAACTGATTGCGGTTGTAGTACGCGGTTCCGAGATTGTAGTGCGCCTCGGGAAAGTCTGGTTTCAGACTCGTCGCCCGCTTCAGACTCTCTATTGCTTCCGGAAAACTGCCCAGCTTGTTGTAAACCGAGCCGAGATTGTTGAGTGCCTTTGCGTAGTCAGGCTTTAGGCGAATTGCCTCTTTGTATGCAGCGATTGCCTTTTGGTAATAATCCGCAGCAGCAGCCTGATTGCCACCCTCCGCCAGTTTCGCGTAAGCGTAGCCAAGATTGTTATGAGAGACGGGATTGTCCGGTTTCAGTCGGATAGCTTCCTGAAGTTCAGTGACAGCCGGGTTGTACTCATTGAGTGCAATCAACAGACTGCCGAGGTTGGTGCGCGCCTCCGCGTAGTCTGGTTTGATCCGAATTGCTTCGCGATAGGCACCGGTCGCCTCCGGATACTTAGTTAACATGTAATAGGCATTTCCCAAATTGTACTGAGCGTCAGCGAAACCGGGTCTGGCACTTGCGGCTTTCAGAAAAGTTTCAAGCGCTTTGAGATATTGCTCGGTGATGTAGTAGGCCGCACCTAAGTTGTTGAGTGAGTCAGCATCGCCAGGCTTCAGTTTGATGGAGTTGGCGAACGCCTCAATTGCCTCCGGATAGCGTCCGGCTTTATAGAGGCTTGCTCCGAGATTGTTAAATGCTACCGCGTCATCGGCTTTGAGCTTAACTGTCTTTTGCAGTGCAGCGACCGACTGCGGCAACATCCCCAGTTTGTCGTAAGCAAAGCCGAGGTTGCTGAAAGCGACAGCATTGTCCGGCTGGATTCGCACTGCCTGCTCATACGCTTTCGCGGCTTCAGCGAAACGATTAAGGCTTAGGTAGCTGTCGCCCAGCGCGTTGTAAGCCTCACCCCAATCAGGTTTGACCCTGACTGCATCTTTAAATGCGTTAACAGCCTGCTCATGGTTGTCGGTCGAGCTATAGGCGATGCCGAGGTTGAAAAACGCATCCGCGTCGTTTGGCTTGAGGCTCAGCGATTTCTGAAACGCGGTGGCAGCTTCGCTGCTTTTGCCACTGCTGAAGTAAGCGGCGCCCAGGTTGTTATATATGACAGGATCTTTCGGCGTAAATTTGATCGCGTTGAGATAGGCTTCAATTGCTTTCGCAAAATCGCCAAGATCATAGTAGGTATTTCCCTGATTCTTGAAAGCCTCGCCCTTGTCTTCGTCCGATAGTTTTGGCTCAGTGACGGTCTCGCCCGGTCTCGGTCGCGGCCGGCGTCGATCAGGAGTGGTTCTGGCAACTTCGGTTGGTCTAACCGGCGGCTTCGGAGAGCGTTTGACCACCAGCATCGCCGCGCCACCAACCATATCCTTCACGCGCTGCGGGCGCTTAAAGACTATCGCCGCACCGCCCATGATGTCCTGGCCCTGAAAAGCGCTGGCGCCTCCGACATTCTGCGGCGGCAACCCGCTGACCATGGCCGCGCCAAACGAGATTGCTAACAGTGTAGCGATGGCGCGTTTGAGATGTCGGGACCTATTCATGAAGTTTCATGGGCTCGTTTCCCCAGTGCGGCTTGGACGTGGCAATAACAATTAAGGTTGTAAACACCAGCGCATTAACGATCGTGTGTAGACCAAAGTCCACCAGGCTATGAACTGCTACGCCCGCAATTCCAATTGCCGCCCCTAAAGCTGCGGCGCGGCGGAAGCGGTTCCGCGCCGCTATATTTTCACGAGTCCGCTTAAAAACGATCACTGCAAACCAGGCCATGATGGCGAGACCAACCAAACCGCCGCTCGCAAGCAGTTCGAGGTAATCGTTGTGAGCTTCCTGTGGCGTCATGGTTCCCGACGCGTCGTGAAAAGCTGGGATGCCGGCCCAATAGCCACCCATTCCTATCCCCAGGAAGGGATGGGCCACAATCATTCTCCACGTAGCCTTCCATAGTTCATTTCTTCTGACACCTTGACGCAACCCGTCGGCATCAACACCAAGCTCGTTCCGCGATTCTTCAATCCTGGTCGCCAGTTGATCCCCACCGAGCCAGATCGTTCCCACGAAAACTCCTGCGACCAATACGAAAATCAATACCAGACGTACCGGCAACAATCGAGTGAGACCCAACACTCTTGACTGCGATTCGCTTGAACTGCGTCTGCGCGCCACCACGCTGAAAAGCAGCGCTGCAACTAATAACTGAGCCAGCATCGCAACCAAACCGCCACGCGAACCACATAGCACCAGTCCGATCCAAAGTGGCAGCAAAGCGGCGAAGTAGATCAGCGCCTGGTCGCGTTTGACGCCGCCACCCAGGATCAGTCCCAGTACCAGGCCAAGGCTCATCTCCATGAGGTAAGCGAAGTGGTTCTTGTTGATAAACTGGCCGTAGCCAATGTCAGGGGCCAGCAGTGCTAATCCAAATCCGACACTATGCTGCGTAGTTTGCCTAAGAATGCCGCTGATAGCGCTTGCCGCTGCCAGCAGAATCACCAGATTAATCAAGATTCGCATTCGCTTTTCGGTGGAAGCGTATCGAACCAGCATCACCCCTGAAAGCATGAGTGCC
Organism: Pyrinomonadaceae bacterium; assembly: GCA_050747225.1. Lineage (GTDB taxonomy): Bacteria > Acidobacteriota > Blastocatellia > Pyrinomonadales > Pyrinomonadaceae > PSRF01. The sequence goes on along the minus strand of JBOGOP010000095.1, from coordinate 3,718 downwards.
AGAAGCTGGAGCGCGAAGAATCTTGTCTGGTATGGATCCGCGCTGATTGCGTTCCAGGGAACAAAACTAATTCCTGCGGGATTGCCACCCGGTTGTCCAAACGGCAGTGTTTGCAAAAACGCGAAGAGCGCCAGCGCCGCGACCGGAAGAAACAGCGACCACGTTCCGTCGAACCACGACTGGCTGATAAAGCCTTCTACCAACCAGAAAATAGCGGTAATGAAGACTATGGATATGAACGCTGCTTTCCACCACGGCTGTGTAGTTCCGTAAGGAATAGCGGTGAGGACTATCAAACACAGCAGTGCGATGAAGATTGTCGTCCCGAGAATTCTCGCTACGAGTAGTTTGGAAGTCGCCGAACGATCCGTGACAGTGATCGTTTCGAGTTCAGTAGTAGTCGCTTGCAACATCAACCTGCAAATTTTCCTGCAGTCATCGTCAGCCGCACCTTCGGCGTGGTGGACGGTTCTTCGAGAGCGCCAATCACGCGTTCTGTAGCTTCTGAGAGTTCGATCCGCAGAAATCCCGACAAGTAGTCCAGGTCAAGGAGCAAAGGTGGGCCACTCAGTGGACGGTAAAGATACATCCAGCCCCAGTTGCCGCTCGCGGTGGCGAGAGGAAGCCGGAAGCACCAGTAGTTACTCGATCCGATAACTTCATCAGGATCGATACCTTCGCGCTTCCAACGCCAGAAGATTTGTCCCTGGGTCAATTCGATCTGTTTTGCTGACCAGCGCTGTTCGATTGCCTGGAAGGCCCGCTCAACGGCGTCTGCTCGCCCCGCCTGACCAAGCTGCACCTCGGCGTACGCGAATTCCTCAAACTCAAGCATATTGCTGAGAGCTTCAAATACCTCATTGAGACTGGAGGCCCGCGAAAGTGCCACACCGGCGCGCCGAACGCGAATGTTGTTGGCAACACGCAGGCGGCGATGTCCTACCGTGCGTTTAACGCCAGCGCGCAATTCGTCCACTTCGTGATAACGCAGGTGTCCGACAGCTGCGATTACCGCCGCAGCAATGACGAACAACACAAAACCGGTCATCGGTGAGGAAGTCTTCGTAGTCAACGCCGCGAGCAAGCCAAACGTTGCGCACACGGAATACAGTATTAAGACCACGCGTCGTTGAGACCATCCCCGGGCGAGCATCATGTGATGAATGTGCTCACCATCACCCTGGAAGATTGGGCGTCTTCCGATTAGCCTGCGAGCCATTGTCACGGTGGTGTCTACAACTGGCAGACCGAATGCCAGGATCGGCGTGATCACCGCAATTGCCGTCGTTGCCTTCTGCGCGCCCATTAGCGATAAGGACGCCAACAGGAACCCGACAAAGAGCGCCCCCGAGTCTCCCAGAAAGATGGAGGCGGGATTGAAGTTGTAGCGCAGGAAGCCGGCTAGGGCGCCACTAAGCACGATCGTGACTACAATCATTGCCAGATTCTGACCCGACAAAGCAACGACCAGGATAACAACAGATGAAAAGAGCGCCGCCCCGGTCGCCAGGCCGTCAACACCGTCAATGAGATTGAATGCGTTCGAGATTGCTACCAGCCAAAAGACCGTAACTGCAAAACCAATTACTGGCGGAAGGTGCACTGCCCCAACAAACGGCACTGCCAGGAGGTCAATTCTTCCGCCCATCGCATAGAACAGTGATGCGATCAGACCGAGACCAACAAATTTCACTACCGCATTTGCTCCGCGCAAGTCGTCGTAAACGCCGAGTAGCAGCACCAGGGACGACGGCACCAAAACTTTAATGAGTACCGGCATGTAATAGGTACCCAGCACTTCTGTCACGAGATTCGAGACGAACAGCAGGCTTGACAGCGCCAGCATCAGCGACAGGTAAATCGCAACGCCGCCCAAACGCGGGATTGCATTCGTATGGACTCGACGTCCATCAGCAGGCACGTCCAGCAACTTGAAACGCTGGCATAAGCGGCGAATCAGCGGGGTAAGAATTAACGTTGAAGAGGCCGCAATTAAGAAAAGCGCGAAATAGGTTTTCAAGAGGGGGGTAACCTTTCTTACTCGATGTCGCTGGTTAATCCCGGAGTCAGCGAGCGGCTGAGACGCAACTCGCACTTCTGGACTTGCTGGAAATTTCAGTTTCGGTCACGAACTGGGATTCTAATAATTTGATCATTCGTGGCAGCAGCGCTTGTTTCGAAAACGCTGCCGCGATTTGCGGCACACGCCTTTCGGTTCCTTCAGCCCTATGTTTGAGTGATTGCAAAATGTGCCTGACTACAGTTTCCACGTCGCCATGGGTCGCGATGTAGGAACGATACTCGCCATTGGTTTTGGCGGCGATCTCGGTGATGTGAGTCTCTCTCGGTCCGATATACAGAAAAGGACTACCAACGCTCAGTATGTTGTAAAGCTTGCTCGGGTGCACAATTCCCACAAACTCATTGCCCATTACGACCACGTGCAAGTCAGCGGCCGACAGCGATGCCGACAACTTGTCAAAAGGCTGATAAGGAAAACAGCGGATGTTTGGCAATCCATGGAGCGCCGCAAACTCTCTCACCTTCACCTGCTCGCTGCCTCCGCCGACAAAACAGAACACGATGTCCTTGCGACTCGCCAAAGTGCGCGCCGCTTCAATTAATGTATTCAGTGGGTGACAAGGGCTGTGGTTGCCGGCGTACATCACCACGAAACTCTCTTGAAGATCGTGTTCTTCGCGGAAAGCGATGCTCCCCGGCCGGTCAAACTTGATACTGTCGTCATGCGACCAGGGTGGCAAAACTACTACTCGCTGATCGGGAACACCTTTTTCAACGATCCGCTGTTTCATGAATTGATCCAGCGCAATCACCCGTTCCGCATGAATCAAACTGTAACGCAACAGGCGTCTGAGGAGTCGCGCCGGTAACGAATCCGTCTTGAGCCAACCGGCCGCGATGGCTTCGTCAGGATTTAGATCCATTACCCAGAAAAAAAACTTTCCTCCCTTTAGCCGAACGAATAACGCCCCAAGAAACGAAATCAAGGGTGGCGAAGTCAGCGCAACCACAACGTCAAAGCGCGGGCTCAGTAACAATCTCAAAGCGCAGTTAGCGAGAAAGCTCGCAAAGTTTGCGGCCCGGCGCCAACGCTTCTGCTTGCCAGTCGTCAGCGATGAAATGCGTATGATCTTTACACCATTCCACGTTTCACGACTGACAAAGCGGCGCGACGGATCGTCGTACCCACGATCGCTGACGATGACCGTAACGCTGTGTCCCTGCTGCACCAGTCCAACCGCCAGGTCGTTTAGCTGCTGGGCCGTGGCCATCATGTCGGGGTAGAAACACTGATTTAGTAAGAGGATTTTCATTTACAGTTGGGTCTTTGGTCTTGGACTTTAGTCTTAGTTCTTTGTACTTGGTTCTTTGTGTTTGGTTCTTTGAACTTCGATTTTGTGCGGGTCTTGTACCTGACAACTTGGGGGTGAGCACAAAGGACAAAGCGCAAAGAACTAAGTACAAAGACCTAAGACCAAAGACCAAAGACCCAAGTTGAATGATCCGATCATGACGCTGTTTGCTGTCTGTTGTTTGCTTCGACTCTTTTTTTGAAATACGCAACCGTCTTCTGCAACCCTTCATGCAATGGGATCGTCGGGTTCCAATCGAGCAGCTTTTGAGCACGCGAGGTATCAGGTTTGCGCTGTTTTGGATCGTCTTGCGGCAACGGCAGGTACTCAATTCCCGACTTCGA
>JBOGOP010000094.1:0-17834 GCA_050747225.1 Pyrinomonadaceae bacterium | reverse complement strand
TTTATGGACTGCTGATCTTGACTACGTTCATGTTGGTCGCGGTCTTTGCCTTCCCGGCCATAAACGGGGCGCGGCGCTGGATCAAGTTCCAGGGATTCTCCGTTCAACCCTCGGAGATTTCAAAACTGACGCTGGCGATCTTCCTTGCATACTTCCTCGAGAGACATGCTGGCGAAGAACGTGATTTTTGGAGGACGTTTATTCCCTGCGGCGTGGTGACCGCGCTGCTGGCGTCCCTTATCGTAGTCGAGCCTGACTTCGGCACGTCGATGATGCTGGCCCTGACCTTTGTGATTGTTATCTACACGGCGGGAGCGCGAGTATCGCATCTTGCCATGGCCGCCGCGCCGGCGCTGGTGTGCGCAGCGGGTCTATTAATTTTCGTCCCGTGGCGCCTGGCCCGTTTAGTTTCATTTTGGGATCCCTGGGCCGATCCCCAAAAGAGCGGCTTTCAGGTGGTGCAATCACTGATTGCAGTTGGTTCGGGCGGCACGAATGGACTCGGGTTCGCGCAGGGAAAACAGAAGATGATGTTTCTGCCGTTTGCCCATTCTGATTTCATCTTCGCCGTGATCGGTGAGGAACTGGGCCTGCTCGGCACGCTGGCGGTGCTGTCAGCGTTTGCATTGTTTCTTTGGCGCGGGATTCGTATTTCCTTCATGGCGCCGGACCGCTTTGGCAGGCTGCTCGCGATCGGCATCGTGACGGGGATTGTTGCCCAGGCGCTATTTAACATGAGCGTCGTGCTATCGATGGTGCCCACAAAAGGAATTCCGTTGCCGTTTATTTCGTATGGCGGGTCGTCCCTGGTTCCGACGCTCGCTGCCGTCGGCATTTTGCTGAACATCTCGCAACACGCGACGGGTTCTTCGCGCGCTGAGTAACGCGATGCGCGTACTGATCGCCGCCGGGGGAACCGGCGGACACATTTATCCGGGAATTGCAGTCGCGAAAGAAATCTTGCGGCGCGCGGCCGGATCGGAAGTCAGGTTTGTTGGCACAGCCCGGGGCCTGGAAAACAAACTTGTTCCGCAAGCGGGTTTTGAACTATCGCTCATTGACAGTGCGGGTCTTAAGAACGTCGGGCCCGTCGCACGCGCGCGCGGACTGCTGGTGCTGCCTAAGAGTTTTTTGGCCGCCCGAAGTTTGATTAAGGAGTTCCAGCCTGACGTGGTAATTGGCGCGGGAGGATACGTCTCAGGGCCAGTGGTTCTGACAGCGGCCATGTTGAGAGTGCCAACGCTGGTGATGGAGTCGAATGCATTACCGGGTTGGACCAATCGCACGCTGGCGCGCTTTGTAGATCAGGCGGCGGTTTCTTTCGATGCGGCGTTGCCTTTTTTCCGCGGCAAGGCAGTGGTAACGGGCAATCCGGTGCGCCGGGAGTTCTTTGAGATACCAACGAGGGTGCGTCAGCCGGGACAGTTTTCTATTCTCGTGTTTGGCGGTTCGCAGGGCGCCCACGCAATCAATGAAGCGATGATTGCGGCGCTGCCATCGTTGGCAAGTGTGAAGGATGTGCTGCGGCTAACACATCAAACGGGAGAAGCAGACTTCGCCAAAGTGAGTTCCGGATACGCCGAGGCTGGTTGGGGTGAACGCGCCAGCGTCCGGAAGTACATTGACAATATGGTCGAAGCTTTCGCCGCAGTCGATCTGGTGATGTGTCGCGCTGGAGCAACTACGACGGCGGAACTGATCGCGGCAGGTAAGGCGTCGGTAATGATTCCTTTTCCGATGGCGGCCGATGATCACCAGCGCAAGAACGCCGAGGCGTTGGAAGCGGCGGGGGCGGGAAAAATGATTTTGCAGCAGCACCTGTCAGGTGAGCGGCTGGGTGAGGAGATAACAACACTGGCGCACGAGCCGGAGAAGATTACCGCCATGGAGCAAGCCGCTCGCAAGCTGGCTCGCGGCGACGCAGCGGCGGCAGTAGTGGATATGGCGGAAAAGCTAGTGGCCAGTGACCAGTGATCAGTGGCCAGAAGGCAGCCAGCAATCAAGCTGCGGCGGCCGTATCGAACCGCTGAGATCGCATATTTAAGATGAAGATCCAAAGACAAAAGTCCAAAGACCAGGGCCGAGGTTCAGAAACTGGCCACTGGCCACTGGTCACTGACCACTGAATTCCTATGTTTCGACGAATTCAACACGTCCATTTTGTTGGCATTGGCGGCATCGGCATGTCTGGTATCGCCGAGGTGCTGGTCAATCTTGGTTTTCGTGTATCCGGCTCGGACGCGAAGAAATCCAGCGTCACCGACCGGCTGCAACAAATGGGAGCGGAGTTCGCAGAGGGTCACGACGCCGAAAATGTGGGCGACGCGCACGTCGTGGTTTGTTCCACGGCAGTGCGTGATGACAATCCTGAAGTTGTCGAGGCGCATCGCCGTTCAATTCCCGTGATTCCGCGCGCCGAGATGCTGGCGGAATTGATGCGACTAAAACCGCACACGGTGGCGGTGGCCGGCTCCCACGGTAAGACGACGACCACGTCCATGGTAGCAACCGTGCTTGGTCACGCGGGTATGGATCCCACGATCGTGGTTGGCGGCGTTGTAGGCGCTTTCGGATCGAACGCGCATCTTGGTACCAGCGATCTGATGGTAGTCGAAGCCGATGAAAGCGATAGGTCGTTCCTGATGCTGACGCCTACGATTGCGGTCGTCACCAATATTGATCGCGAGCACATGGATTACTACCACGACATGGATGACGTACGGGCCTGCTTTACGAGCTTTGTGAACAAAGTTCCGTTTTACGGCGCATCGGTTCTTTGTCTCGACGATCCTAATGTGCAAGCCATCATTCCGGCGGTGGAACGTCGCCGCATAACTTACGGTCTCAGCGCGCAGGCCGACATCTCTGCGCATGCAATTCGTTACGATCAGAATTTCGGATCGGTTTTCACGGTCTGGCACGGTGCGGACGTGGTCGGAGACATTTCGTTGTGTGTGCCCGGTCTGCACAACGTCTATAACGCCCTCGCGGCGATTGCAGTTGGGTTTGAGTTGGACGTGCCGTTCACAGAAATTGCTGAAGCGTTAGCGAGTTTCACCGGAGCCGGGCGGCGGTTTCAGTTCAAAGGCGAAGCGGCGGGCGTGATGGTCGTTGACGATTATGGTCACCATCCGACAGAGGTTAAGGCGACCCTGGCAGCAGCCAAAATTGGTTCGGGCGGACGACGCATCGTCGTGTTATTTCAACCGCATCGCTACAGTCGCACACGCGATCTGATGGAAGAATTCGCGCGCTCATTCAACAACGCCGATACGCTTTTTGTTACCGACATTTACGCAGCGAGCGAAGATCCGATTGAAGGAACAACAGCGGAAACGCTGACCACGGCGATTCAACGCTACGGTCACAAGGACGCTCGTTATGTAGGGGCGCTGGAAAATGCCCCCGAGGCCTTGCGAGATCATGTGCAACCGGGAGATCTGGTTTTGACTTTGGGGGCCGGCACCGTGAATCGCGTGAGCGATCAATTGCTGGCGCTGCTTCGCGAACGAAGCGAGGCGAAGGGCGTTTAGGTTTTTGTGTAACGCAAACTGTTAGTTTGCGCCAGGAAGTGATGGAAGAAACCGAAGCTGACTTCCGTGAACGCGACGTTGCTCTCGAGGAGATCGCAATGCGACTCGGTGTGCGCGCCGAACGTGGGCGGCGCTTTGCCGAGTTAACGAGTTTGCGCGTTGGTGGCGCGATCGATTGGGTTCTGTCACCAGACTCCGAGGCGCAGGCCGCCGCGGTTGTTCATGAAATGGATCAGGCGGGAATTGGCTGGCGAGCGCTGGGTTCGGGCAGCAACATCCTCGCCGACGATAGCGATCATCACTACGTTGTTTTGAGTCTCAAAGACTTGAAGGGTGAACTTGAGTTTGATGGTGAACGCGTGTCAGTCCCAGCCGGTTATTCGCTGCCGCGACTCTGCATCGAAGCCGGCCGTCAGGGGCTTTCCGGCATAGAAGGTCTGGGCGGAATTCCAGGCACCGTCGGCGGCGCGCTGTGGATGAATGCCGGCGCATACGGTCATGAGATAGGTACGGTAACGGAGACCGTGCGCGTGGCGCGCGATGGAGTCGTGGTCCAGGTTCCCGGAGCCGACGTTCAATGGAACTATCGTCACACTTCGTTCAGGGAAGGCGAGTTACTGCTCGGTGCAACCTTGCGATTGACGCCGGACGACCCTGAGAAAATTCGCACGCGCATGGAAGACGCAAAATCGCGGCGCATGGCGACGCAACCACACGGGTCACGTTCGGCGGGCTGTTTCTTTAAGAACCCGCCGACCGGTGCGGTGGGCACCGGCAAGATCATTGATGAGTTGGGTATGAAGGGCTCCCGACGAGGCAGTGCGGTCATTTCCCCTGTCCACGCGAATTTCATTGTCACTGAGGGTGAAGAGGCGCGGGCCGAAGACGCGCTGGCCCTGGCTGAAGAGATTCGTGAACGGGTTAAGAACGAACATGGCATTGAGCTCGAATATGAGGTTGAACTTTGGCGAGCGAGCAAGCCAAAAAACAAGCCCGACGCCGATGAGGCGCAGGCTGACTCAGATCGAAAGGAACAGAAGTGAGAGAGCAAGTTGTAGGACAAAAAGTTGGAAACCGCAGCGGCCTGGGAAATCATCGCCGCTCCAGTGCTGCGACACAACGGCCAACGCGACGTGAAAGCACCGGCTCAGTACTGGCAGCACGTCTCCGCACGCTGCTCGGCTATGTCCCGGCATTTCTGAAACTCGTCCTGGCCATCGTTGCCGGCATTCTCATTTTTGCAGGGTACCGCGCTGCGGCTTCTGCAAGTTTCTTCCAGGTTCACAAAGTCGAAGTGCAGGGCACATCGCGAGTCTCAGCCGAGGAGGTTCAGGCGCTTGTTCGCAAGGAAGTGGAGAACACTGGCGTATGGAAAGCTGATCTAAAAGGCATGAATGCGCGACTGGAAAAACTGCCCTGGATAAGAACTGCGATTGTGTCACGCGTATTGCCAGACGGCATCCGCGTTCGCATCACCGAGCGAGTGCCGCGCGCAGTCGTGCGCACAGCCTCAGGACGCTTTCGCTGGGTCGACGAAGATGCAGTACTGCTGGGTGAGATGTTGCCAACAGATCAGATCCCGGCTTTTTTCCTGCGTGGCTTGAATGAGGAAGAGCCAGATGGAGCGCGAACTGAGAACCAGGAGCGCGTGACAAAGTTTCTTGAGTTGCAGCGTGACTGGGAAGCCGCCGGATTATCGGAACGCGTAAGCGAAGTTAACCTGATCGATATTCGGGACATTCGAGCCCAGTTAGCAGGGGATGATTCACACATCGAGATTCGGTTGGGTTCTCAAGATCACGGCAAGCGGCTGAAGGATGGACTCGAAGTGCTCGACGGCCAAAAGCACTCGGCCCGCGGCTCACAAATTAGCTACATCGATCTGAGCCAGGGGAACAAGAGGGCAATTGTTGGTCTAACGTCGGGCGCTCACGCTACTGGGGGCATTCAAGCTCCAAACGCGACCAACGCATCGGTCAATGCGTTGACGCCCGATCGCCAGATGGTTGTTGCGGCGACGCGTGCGGGCGCTACCGCCGCCGCCGTGAGGAATGCCGAGACTCAGGCCCGGAACAGTCGTTCTGACAGAGCCTTGGCAGCAGAAAAGAAATCGGACAAGTCGAAGAAGCCGGATCGCCAAAGATGACCTTCGCAGAAATCACTTCACTTAAGGAGCTCTTCTAAATGGCCAAGCGTACGCAGCACACAATCGGTCTCGATATAGGGACTAGCAGGGTGACGTGTATTGCTTGTGGGCCAAGCGAGAGCGGATTGCTGAACATCGTCGGCCTCGGCGAGGCCGAGGCGCGTGGGTTGCGAAAGGGAGTAATCGTAAACCCTGACGCCGCGGTCGATGCTATCAAGAGAGCAGTCGAAGAAGCTGAACGAATGAGTGGGCTCGAAGCTGAAGAAGTAACAATCAATTTGGCGGGCTCTCACATTCTCGGCTTTAACGGTCAGGCGATCGTAGCGGTGTCAGGTCGTGATCGAGAGATCACAACGGAGGACGTACGCCGAGCCATCGATTCTGCCTGTGCGATTCAACTTCCGGCCGGCCGCGAAATAGTTGACCGCCTACCACAGGAATTTATCGTTGACGATCAGGACGGAATTAACGACCCGGTGGGCATGATCGGGGCGCGGCTCGCGGTCAAAGTGCACATCGTTACCAGTCCGGTAACAGCACGCCAAAACGCAATAAACGCAGTAAATCGGGCCGGATTGATAGTTGCCGACATGGTGTTGGAGCAACTGGCCGCGGCTGAAGCTTCGTTAACCGAGGACGACAAGGAATTCGGCGCAGCCCTGGTAGATATTGGTGCGGAAACGACCGGGCTGGTCATCTACCAGCGTGGCGCGGTTCAGCATACGGCAGTGTTTCCGTTGGGCGGCTCGCATTTCACTAACGATATAGCGTTCGGCTTGCGAACTCCTATTCCGGACGCGGAAAAGATCAAGCGCTCGGTTGGCTGCGCGTCGAGCACTTCGCTGAGCGAAATAGAACGGAGCGAGTTCGTGGATGTTCCTTCAGTGGGTGGTCGCGCGCCGCGTCAACTTTCTCGACAGATCCTTTGCGACATCTTGCAGCCGCGGGCGGAAGAAGTCTTGATGCACGTCGCTGACGAGATCAAAGACGCGGGTTGGGAAAGACAACTCTCTAGTGGCGTAGTACTGACAGGCGGAGGAGCCTTGTTGAGCGGTATGACTGAAGTCGCAGAACAAGTTTTCGATGCCCCTGTCCGCATTGGTTATCCGGAAAGAGATCGGTTTGGTGGATTGATTGAGGATGTGCAGAGTCCCGCTTGGACCGCAGCCGCGGGGTTGGCATTGGTTGCCAGTCGAGCTCAAGCCAGCGAGCTGCGGATCGCAATGAGCCGGCGTGGCTCGACGGGCCGGCTAACGCATTTTGTTTCGAGATTTCGTAATCGTTTCAGTAGTATTTTTTGACAAGTTGTTGTATGCTTTCGCCCCGGTCGCACAAGATATAGTCCGCAACATATCGACGTCGATGGCGCAAGCAACCCAACATAGGAGAAAGAAGCCCTGGAAGCCTTCTCGCTTCGGAAGAGAGGAAATAACTATGGCAGAGGACGCGCGTCTCGATAGAGGCATTAATATTTTCATTGATGACGATCCGCACCCGCTTGGTGCGCGCATAAAAGTGATCGGCATCGGCGGCGGCGGCGGCAACGCCGTGAACCGCATGATTGAGGCCGGCATCGAGGGCATAGAGTTCCTCGTTGCCAACACCGACCTCCAGGCGTTGAAGCGGTCTAAGGCGCCAATCAAAATACAACTCGGCAGCAGGCTGACTAAGGGATTGGGCGCCGGAGCCAATCCAAATGTTGGACGCGAAGCCGCACTTGAAGATACTGACAAAATCATCGAAGTCCTTGAAGGCGCTGATATGGTTTTTGTCACCACCGGACTTGGTGGCGGCACCGGCACCGGCGGTGCACCGATCATTGCGTCGCTGGCGACCGAACTTGATGCGCTGACCGTTGCGGTGGTGACAAAACCTTTTCACTTCGAAGGTCGTCGGCGCATGCAACAGGCTGAACAGGGATTGCGTGAGTTGCGTGAGTGCGTAGACACAGTAATCACAATTCCCAACGAACGCTTGCTGCATACAGTGCAGAAGGATTCGTCGCTGGCTGATTCCTTTGGAGTGGCCGACGATGTTCTTCGTCAGGCCGTGCAGGGCATTAGCGATCTGATTACTGTGCCCGGGTTAATCAATCTCGACTTTGCCGACGTCAAGTCGATCATGCAGGGAATGGGCATGGCTTTAATGGGAGCTGGGCGTGCGCGGGGCGAGAATCGCGCGATTGAGGCAACCCAGCAGGCAATCTCATCCCCGTTGCTTGAAGAAGCTACTATCCAGGGCGCAAAGGGCGTGCTCATTAACATCACTGGCGGGCCTGACCTGACACTCTACGAAGTGAACGTGGCTTCAACAATCATTCGTGAGGCAGCCGACGAAGATGCCAACATAATCTTCGGCGCCGTAATCGACGAGAACCTCAGGGATGAGATGAAGATAACCGTGATCGCGACGGGCTTTGGACAGGAAGCGGTAGCGGTCGCTTCCGCAGCAGCAATTTCGAGTTTGCCTGTGAGCGCACCACGCTTTGTGCAGCGCCCCTCGGATGATTTGCCCCGACCGATGATGCAGGCACGACCAGCCGACCTCGACGTGCCTACTTTCATTCGCAAGAAAGCTGACTAATCACCGAAAGCCAGCCATAAGAAAGAAAGGCTCAACTTGTTGGGCCCTTCCTTTTGCTTTGCGCGAATGTTCGCCTTCAGACACAGCAGTTTCACCTTTGCTTTTTGGGTCCCGCTTGTGTAGCATGAGCGTCATTCCTTGCAGGGTTTTCCAATACGGTTCAATTTTCGTCCCAGTCGAATGGCCGCAGCCTGCGAGTTTACTGTGATCCGCGCTATCACATCCCCGCCACATGTGTGTCGCGCGATTTGATCACGATTGATTTTGAATCCGTCTTAATTAATTGGAGGTAGTGACAAGTGAGTAACCGTAAGTTGATCAGAACCACGCTCGCCGAGGTGAAGGGTAAAGAACGCGTAGTGCCTCAGCCCAGAGAAAGAGAGCGTTCCAACAATGGTTCCCATCGCGGGCCGGGCGGTGGTGACAGGGATGGCGGCAGAGACTCTGGACGAGAGAACTCGCGTGCTCAGCAAAGCGCGGTTCAGGTGCGCAAGCGAACGCCGCCCCCGATGGAGACTAACGCGGAACTTTTCTACTATAAGAAACAGATCGACGCGCACACGCCGATGGTGATTGTACTGCTTGACGGCGAAGAGATTGAGGGAACAATCGAGTGGTATGATCGCGGCGCGCTAAAGGTCAACCGCAAGTCAGCGCCTAATCTTCTGCTGCTCAAGAGAAACGTCAAGTACATGTTCAAGGCTGAAGATCGCGTCGCCGAAGCTGTGGAGTAAAGCAGATCGGCGCCTACTCGGTTTCCTGACTCCCTTCCTATCCCAGTAGTTGTCGGCCTGGTCTCAAGCAATGAGGTTTGATGAAAGCTCATCTCATTCGGCTCCCCATCAGCGCCGATCCTTGCCGCGAATCGCTATTACGATGGGTGATCCGGCCGGGATTGGTCCGGAAGTAGTTTTAAAGGCTGTAGCCGAAGAAGAGATTCAACGAATCTGCATTCCCATCATTATTGGCGACGCCCAATTACTCGCGCATACTGCACGCACCCTGGATCTGCAATCCGGCTATGACATCGTTCGCTCAGGGGAACCGATCCCCGAGCAACTCTCAGAACCGATCATCTTTCATCTTGATAACATCAACGGTGTAATCGAGTCAGGCGTTGAATCTGGTGCTGCCGGAAAAGCGGCGGGTGGATACATCGAAGCCGCGGTCGAATTGTGCGCGGCGGGAAGTGTAGACGCGATTGCCACAGCTCCAATAAACAAGCGATCGCTCTTCCTTGGTGGTTACAGCTTCCCTGGACACACCGAGTTTTTGGCCCACCTAACCGGCAGTGAAGAGTATGCAATGGCTTTCGTCGCAGCCAATCTACGGATTGTCTTGATCTCAACTCACGTCCCGCTGGCAGAGGCGATCAGGTTGGTGGAAAGGGATCGCATCGTTAGGACCATCAACCTCACTAATCGCGAACTAAAACGCTGGGGCATCGAGTGGCCACGATTGGCGGTGGCGGCCTTGAATCCGCACGGCGCGGAGGGCGGACTATTTGGGATGGAAGAAATTTCCGAAATAGCGCCGGCCATCGAAGCCTGTCGCGATACGGACGACGTCAATGTCGCTGGTCCTTACTCAGCAGACACTGTATTCCTGCGCGCGTCGCGCGGAGAGTTTGACGCCGTAATTGCCTGTTATCATGATCAGGCCATGATTCCCGTAAAGTGTCTCTCGTTTGGCGAGGCGGTAAATGTTACTCTGGGCTTGCCGTTCATTCGTACCTCAGTCGACCACGGCACCGCATTCGACATAGCGGGCAAGGGCGTCGCTGAGCACTCAAGTATGTCGGCGGCCATCAAGCTTGCCGCAGACTTATCAACTCGGGCCGGCGAAAGCGGCTGCGCAATGGAAGTCTAGAAATAAAGTAAGGAACAAACTCAATGTCCGAGAAGAGGCAGATTCTGGTTGCTGATGACGATCCGGCAATCCTACGTTTAGTTTCGGCAATACTTGAAAAAGAGAACTACGGAGTCACCACCGCTCGCGACGGCCGAGAGGCCTACAAGATTTTGCAGGGCTCAGCAGATTTCATCGCGGCAATCTTCGATGTGGTTATGCCGCACATCTCCGGACCTGAGTTGGTGCGTTATATGAAGACCGAAAAACGACTCATGAACATTCCGGTAATGATGATGACTGCCGAACAGGATCCCAAGCTCTCGTCTGATAGTTTCTCCGCGGGTGCTGTGGTTTTCTTACCCAAGCCGTTCACCACCGCACAACTGCACACCATGTTGCAGATGTTGGTTGGCAAACGGTGAAGTTAATTTGAGACGCTCATGAACGCTGGCAAAATCAGGACGGCCTTGCTCTTTCCGGTACTCGCGTGCTGCGTAATCGTTTTTACCTGCGCCGATGCCCGCGCGGATTTGTCTGCCGGACAGGCGCGTAAGGCTATAACGCGCATTGCCGGGTTTGCACTGAAGAGCGGCGAGGTGCGGGTGAAATCGGTCTCTGTCAGTAGCGCCTCAACAGCCGACGTGTCAGCCGAGATAAGAACGGTCTTCAAGTTTGAAACGGACAAAGATGGAAAGTGGCGCGTCGCCGAAATTAGAACCGGTCAAGATCGCTGGGAGAGCATCGATCTCATCGCAAGTGGACCTGGCACGCAGGTGGGCAAAGGCGACTGCACTGCGCCCGATCCGCGCCTCAGAGGCAAGTTGGCAGTCGATCCCAGCGTAAAGCGTGCGCGTTGTCTGCTCGGTAGTTTGTTGGGCATTGATGTCCCTTCCGACGCAATTCGGATTCATGAAGTGAACCCGATGCCCATCCCGCTTGCATCACAACCTTCCGCAACCGTCGTCGCCTGGTTGCGGGTGGAGACGAAGTTGGCGCACGACAAGGGCGGTTGGCGCGTGGTGGAGTTGAGAACCGGAAATCGTGACTGGGTCAAACTCGACGCGCTCGTTAACGCCGTCAACGAACAGAAACAGAAGCAAGCGCGCGCGGAGCTGGATTTGATCGCCACGGCCCTTGAGAAGTTTCGCAAGGACCGTGGCTTTTATGTAGTTTCCGACAAACAGTCCGTGGCGATAGACTTCCTCAGCCCGCGCTATCTGTCGCGAGTAATTCGCGTCGATCCGTGGAACCAGCCTTACAAATATCTCGGCGAACGCGACCATTACACCCTGCGCTCAACGGGACCAGATCGCAAAGCCGATACGCCGGACGACATACTCGTAGTCAGTAAATCGTAAATCGTGAATGCCTTCTGAGTTCTGAGTTTCTTTTCTAAACTTACCAGGAATATTATTTGTCGCGTGGTTATCATTTTACTGGGAT
The DNA here is from genome assembly GCA_050747225.1 of Pyrinomonadaceae bacterium. Taxonomy (GTDB): domain Bacteria; phylum Acidobacteriota; class Blastocatellia; order Pyrinomonadales; family Pyrinomonadaceae; genus PSRF01. The sequence goes on along the minus strand of JBOGOP010000094.1, from coordinate 6,278 downwards.
TTCCCGTGGCCTAGATTCGTCATTGCGGTCTTCGTGGCTCAGACGGGTGCGCTTTGGTTGTTTGGATTACTTGTTACGTGGTTGCGGCGTGTGCTAGCGAACGGTTAGCCGAGCGACGCAACCTAACAGCGCAGATCGTCGTGACGCTTGTAATGATCGGCCGTTACTGATTGCGGCCTTCACCGGGATACTTGATAACCCGACGGAAGTAACATGTCTTAGCACCGGAGCGCGCGGCAACGCGGCTTTGTGCCTGGTCGTAAAAGCGCTTTGAAAAACACGCCCCCGATTACAATAAACGAACTTCGTTAAGCGGAGAGCGTGTTTACAACAGTTTTTGGAACTTTCCACAAAAGGAGTCCGCCAATGAGCCTCCGCGCAATATCTCTTCCCATCGTCATTTGTGTCTTAACACTATTCAGTGCGCAATCATTTGCTCAGAGCGTCGGCCCTCGCCAGCCAGGTGCGACACCGCAGGCCGAGGGACCACCGGCAAGTCGTCCGGCGAATGCCAACTCAATTGAGGCAGTGGTAAACGAAATCGATCTCTTACGAAAGTCCCTGCAAACTTTGAACCTCCGATTGCGCGAAATCAGCGAAAAACTTCCTGCGCTCGATTCAAGACAAACTGGCTCGAACGACAAACAGAGTCGCATTGCGCCCAACCTGGAAATGCTGGCTCGGGCCGAAGAACGCGCCGGGATCCTGCGGAAGCAGCTCATCGAGTTGATCGAAAAAGAGACTTCATACAAAAGCCGCCTGGCTCAGATGGATGAAGAGATTCGTCCCGAAAATGTTGAGCGCACTTTGAACGGGATTGGAACAACGCGCACAGCTGAACTGCGGGACGTGCGACGGCGGTCCCTGGAAATTGAAAAGAGGGGGCTTGAAAGCCTGCTGAGTCTAAGCGCTCAAAGCCGCAACCGACTCGAAGAAGACGTGAAACAAGCTGATTCTCTTGTCTCCAGAATCCGCCAGCGCCTGTTCCCATTGATTGAGAGAGAGATTGAGAAAATCAGTCCTAACTGAGTGAGACTGGACTTCGAGATTTCACCACAAACGCCCTAAATCCCAACAATTTTGATTAAAGTCTTGACGCGCTCTTAGCGTGGATGGTAGTTTCAAACAGTGGCTTTGTTGTGGAAAGCCCTCGTTATTAGACAAGCAGCAAACCCGGCCCAGCGCCAGCTGTTAGTTCTAAACCCGCCAGTGGCGCTCAATTCAGCTAAGGTACCCAAGCTTTGTTAGCTGGACGAAAACTCCTACTCGCCGACGATTCAATCACGATTCAGAAAGTTGTCGATCTTACTTTTGTTGACGAAGGCGTCAAGGTGCAGTGTGTAAGCAACGGACGTGAAGCGATCGCGGCGCTCGCAGAATTCTCCCCCGATGTAGTTCTCGCGGATGTCTTCATGCCCGAGATGAACGGTTATGAAGTTTGCGAGTACATAAAACAAAACGACAAGTTCAAGCATATTCCGGTTATGCTTTTAGTTGGTTCCTTTGAACCCTTCGACGAAGAGGAGGCGCGCAGAGTTGGCGCGAACGACACTTTGACTAAGCCCTTTCAATCAATTCGCCGCTTGATAGAAAAAGTCGGATTGCTCTCGCGCAACCGGCAATCGGAGGAGCAGATACCTACGGCTGAACTACCGCATGCCGAGGAACCGCCCGTCGAAAAACTCTCGACTGCCGAACTGGAAATTACGACTGCCGACACACAGCCTCTGCCGCCGGAGCTCAGGCACGTAGTGGAAGAGGCAGCGGCGTCGCAGGCGCAGCAAACAAGCAAACCCGCAGCGGAGCCTGAGATGAGTTCTCAAGTTTACGAAGGCGCCGGTGAAGTGCTTCTCGACCTGGGTGACTTCGGACAAGGACGTTCCGTGCTGGATGACGAATTTGTTTTAGACATCGATCTTGAAGAAAGTCCCGAACCATCACCGGCCGAACCGGCATTTTCGGCGGCGGCTTTCCGCAATCGCGACAGCTATCGGTCGCTACCAAAAATACAGCCCAGCTACGCGAGCAGCTATGGAGCGCCGGCAACAATCTCTGCAGAGCCTGCGCCAACCACCGATCCACTAGCACCAACACAGGAGTATGTGCGAGTGGTTGACGATGAATTTGAAGCTCCTGCCGTACCGGTTGAGGCGGTGTCGAGCGTGCAACATTCTTCTCCAGAGCCTTCCGTTGCACCAACCGCAGTTTCAGTGCAGGACTTGTCACCAGAGATGATTGATGCAATTGCGCGTCGGGCGGTTGAGCAGCTTTCTGAAAAGGTCGTGCAGGAAATAGCCTGGGAGGTTGTGCCCCAGCTCGCGGAACTGCTGATTAAGCGACAGCTCGAAGAGAAGAACTCCTAACTGATTCAAAAGCAAAACTAACGAGAGCAGGCGCCGCGAGGTCGCCTGCTCTTTTTTTGACGTTACACAGAGTGGTTGGGACCATGAAAACTCAAAGGAGCGCGGAGGCGAAGCGTCGCAACTAGTCCGAATCCTAGTCCCTCAGTATGAAAGGGCGCGGTTGTTACCTTACAATGCCTCTCATTCAAAATCTGATGAAAGCACTGTTGAAAGCTCAATACTGACTACGAACGACATAATGGAAATTCCCAAACAATACGACCCCAAACAAGCCGAACAGAACCACTATGAGCGCTGGGAGCAGCAAGGTTATTTCGCGCCAGAGATTAACCGCGACGAGAATGCCCCCGCCTTTTCAATAGTGATTCCGCCGCCAAACGTCACCGGCTCGCTGCACATGGGCCACGCGTTGCAGCACACGATGATGGACGTGATCACGCGCTACAAACGCATGTGCGGCTACCGAACGCTCTGGTTACCGGGCATGGATCACGCCGGCATCTCGACGCAGTTAATGGTGACCCGCGAACTGAAAAAGGAAGGTGTTAATCGCCACGATCTGGGGCGCGAAAAGTTTGTTGAGCGCGTTTGGAAATGGAAGAAAGAATCCGGCGGACAAATCACGAAGCAGATGCGTCGCGAGGGTGTCTCGGTCGACTGGTCGCGCGAAAAGTTTACGATGGACGAAGACCTGTCGCGGGCTGTACGCGAAGTTTTCGTGCGGCTTTATGAAGACGGAATGATCTATCGCGGTAACCGGATCGTCAATTGGTGTCCGAACGATCAGACTGTGCTTTCTGATTTGGAAGTTGAAAAAGTCCCGCAGGCGGGAAAACTTTATTACCTGCGTTATCCGACAAAGAATGGTAATGGCGGTGTAACCGTGGCCACGACCCGCCCGGAAACTATGCTCGGCGACACCGCAGTTGCTGTGAACCCGAAAGACGAGCGCTTCCAGGCTCTGATTGGCACAACGGTGATGCTGCCGCTCACCGATCGCGAGATTCCCATCGTCGCGGATGAGTTTGTGGATCCGGAGTTCGGCACCGGCGCGGTGAAAGTCACGCCGGCGCACGATCCAAACGATTACGAGATGGGGGTGCGTCACAACCTCGAGCAGGTCGTTGTCATCGATCCGCATGCGAAGATGACAGAGGCGGCCGGCGCCGAGTTTGCCGGTTTGGATCGTTATAAGGCCCGTACGAAGGTCGTGGAAAAGTTTGAAGAATTGGGCCTGCTGGAAAAGGTTGTCGACTATGAGTTCTCAATTTCCAAGTGTGAGCGTTGCAAGACCGTCATCGAGCCGTTGATCTCAACGCAATGGTTTCTGCGCATGGACGAGTTGCGGGATGAGGCGTTGAAATTGTTAGCGGCTCGCAAGAAGCCGCAGTTTGTGCCGGAAGTTCCCTACGAGAAGGTTTACTCAAACTGGCTTGAGAACCTGCGCGACTGGACTATCTCGCGTCAGCTTTGGTGGGGCCATCAAATCCCCGCCTGGTACACGGCCGAGGGCGAAGTAATTGTCGCGCGTTCGGAAGCGGAGGCGCGCGTGAAAGCCGGCACGGACGAAATAACTCAAGACCCCGATGTTCTGGATACGTGGTTCTCGTCGCAGCTTTGGCCTTTCTCGGCGATGGGCTGGCCGGAAAAGACAAAGGACCTCGACACGTTTTATCCCACGTCGGTGCTGATGACCGGACGCGACATAATCTTCCTGTGGGTTTCGCGCATGGTGATGATGGGATTGAAATTCATGGGTCGCGAGCCATTCGCCGATGTGTTCATTACCGGAACAATTCTCGATGCCCATGGCCAACGGATGTCGAAGACCAAGATGAACGGCATCGATCCGTTGGAGGTTTTTGACAAGTATGGCGTCGACGCGACGCGACTAAAACTGGCCTCGGTTGGAAGCACTGATATTCGCTGGAGCGACAAGCAAGTCGAGTCGTACCGAAACTTTGCCAACAAGATTTGGAACGCGGCGCGCTTCGCTTTGATGAACTCCGAGGGCGCGACGATTGATCCTGCGACCTTGGATGCATCGTTCGAGCTGGCACTGCATGATCGCTGGATAATTTCGCGTCTCAACAAGACAGCGCGCGACGTACGGAAAGCGCTGGGTGGTTATGAATTTCACGAAGCCGTGCAAACCCTCTACCATTTTTTCTGGGACGATTTCTGCGATTGGTACATCGAGCTAACGAAAGCAGATGTGACCTCGGAAGAAGCCAGTCCGCAGAGAACTGCCGCGCGCACGCGATTATTGTCAGTGCTCGAGCAGGCCCTGCGTTTGCTGCATCCGTTCATGCCTTACATCACTGAAGAATTGTGGCAACAGCTTCCCGGGACGGGAAGACATTTATTGCATCCTGCTTACCGTGAAGCCGTGCCGACTATAATGCTGACTGCATTTCCTGAGGGAGGCGCGGGTTCGATCGATGAAGCCGCGGAGTGGGAGCTGCAGGCCGTTGTCGACTTGATTACGCGCGTACGGAATATTCGTTCAGAGATGCAGATCAAACCGAGCGAGCCCATTCCGGTTTTGATTGGTGCTCCGGACGAAAGACTACGCGCCGTTTATTCGGCTAACATGAACCAGATCACCAGGCTGTTGCGTGCTTCGGAGGTTTCGGTCAGCAATCAAGTTGAGGCGCCGCGTGCTTCGGCAAGGGCAGTCCTCGCGGGCGGCGCTGAGGTAGCTGTGCCGCTGGCGGGCTTGATAGATTTTGCACAGGAACAGCAGCGCTTGGGCAAAGAAAAAGAAAAACTTGCGGCTGAAGCAAAGAAGCTCGAAGCGCAGCTTGCCAATCCGCAATTCACGGAGCGCGCCCCCGTTGAAAAAGTAGAGGAGGTCCGGGCGCGGATAGCGGATATTTCCCAGCGCACGGTGCAACTCGACCAGACAATCGCTAACCTGCAGTGAAGGCAGGCTGGTTTTGAGGAACCAGAGGCACCGCATGCCGTGTAACCTGGAAGTAGCTTACCAAGGCAGCTTACCAAGGCTTGAACGCATCTCTTGAGAAGGCGTATCTTGAAACAAGTCGTAACGCAAACTGTTAGTTTGCGGGGCGGGAGTTGGCTTCCCGACTCACGACGCAAACTAACAGTTTGCGCTACGAATTATTCCAGCGGAGTTTGTTATGCAGAATCGATTTCTTCGTCAAACGGCATTTTTGCTCAGTCTAATCCTTCTAATCAGTCTCTGCGTCATTGACGTCGGGGCGCAGTCTCGCCGCCGGCGTCGCTCGCGCCGCGTCAGGCGGGCGCCTGTAGTGAGGCCCGTCGTTACAAATCCCGCGATAGCTGCTCCGGGATCGGAGCAAGAAACTATCGGCCCTGATGGCGAGAGAATCATCAGCACTGCGGACCAGAACACAACTGAAGAGAAGAGATCAACAAAGCCTGCCGGCCAGGCTGACATGCAACAGACAATCAATAAGCTTTCAAATCAGGTCGACCGGCTCAACGATAAGTTGACGCAAATGCAGCAGAACGATCGCACGCTCATCGATATGGAGCGGCTGACGCGTGCGGAGCAGCGGGCTGAGAATTTGCGCGCGCAGCAACTGGACACTGAAAGCAAGTTAGCGGATGCGCAGTCCAAGCTAGAGCAGATTGATTATCAGCTGCGGCCGGAGAACATCGAGCGCGCCGCAGGTTATGGCACAGTTCATCCGGAAGAAGTGCGCGAAGCGCGTCGGCGCCAGTTGGAAAGCGAAAAATCGCGAGTGCTGGCCCAGGTTAAGATACTGGAAACCAGCCGGACGCGTTTGGAGACATCTGTGGCTACCGCTGATGCAGAGGTTGATAACTTGCGGCAGAGGATAGAGCTGCAGCAGGCACAACAGGATACGTCGGGAACACCTAAGACGCAGCGACCGAAGCCTGAGTAGGACAGGCATTCCTGCCTGT
>JBOGOP010000093.1:0-17853 GCA_050747225.1 Pyrinomonadaceae bacterium | reverse complement strand
CCCTTCGACTTCGCCGAATATGACATTGGTGACAAGGCGTATGACATGAACGTACTTGCCGCCCGTTTGGCTAAGCGCATCGCCGCTGACTACTCAACGAAGGACAAGCCACGCTGGGTTGCGGGTTCAATGGGTCCCGGGCGAAAACTGCCCACGCTTGGTCATATCACGTTTGCCGATCTCAGAGCCGCCTATGCCGAGCAGGTGCGCGGGCTCCTGGATGGCGGAGTCGATCTACTGATTGTGGAGACCTGTCAGGACCTGTTGCAGACTAAAGCAGCACTCGCTGCAATCTTTGGACACTTTGAAAAGCATCGCGTGCGCGTTCCGGTAATCGCTCAGGTCACTATCGAGATCTTCGGAACGATGCTCAACGGAACCGAGATTGGTGCGGCACTGACTGCGCTGGCTCCCTTTCCCATTGATGTTGTTGGCATGAACTGCGGGACCGGTCCGCGACATATGACCGAGAGCATCCGCTACCTTTGCGAGAATGCGCCGCTGCCCGTGTCAGTGTTGCCCAACGCCGGCCTGCCTTCAGTCGTTGACGGCAAGATGCACTACGACGAGACTCCCGAAACTTTTACCAATCAGGTGATCCACTTCGCCAATGACTTCGGCGTCAACGTTGTCGGCGGTTGCTGCGGCACCACCCCCGCGCATCTGAAGTTGGTTGTCGAAGCAATGCAGCGCATCACGCCCAAGGCGCGCGACGCCAAACTCGTGCCCGCCGCTTCGTCTATTTATTTCCAGCAGCCTTATGTCCAGGACGCCTCCTTCCTGATCGTCGGCGAGCGAGTAAACGCCAGCGGCTCAAAGAAGATGCGCGACTTGCTCAACGCCGAAAACTGGGACGGTCTGGTTGCTTTGGCGAAGGAGCAGGAACGCGAGGGCGCCCATGTTCTGGACGTAAACGTCGACTTCGTGGGTCGCAACGGCGAAAAGGATATGCACGAACTATCGTCGCGGCTGGTAACAAACATCAAGCTGCCTTTGATGTTTGACTCAACCGAATGGGAAAAAATGGAAGCCGGACTGCAACACGCAGGCGGCAAGAGCATTCTCAATTCGACAAACTACGAAGATGGTGTGCCGCGCTTCTCGAAGGTTATCGGTCTCGCCAGGATCTACGGCGCCAGCGTTGTGATCGGAACGATTGACGAACAGGGAATGGCGCGCGCTGCCGATGGGAAGTTTGCTATCGCCAGGCGCGCCTACGAGCAGGCAACTGGCGAACTCAATTTTCCTGCCAGCGATATCTTTTTCGACCCACTCGCGTTACCAATCTCGACGGGAATCGAGGAAGACCGTCGCAACGCGCTCGAAACCATCGAAGGAATCCGCCGGATCAAGCAGGAACTTCCCGGAGCTTTCACCATTCTGGGTGTTTCCAACATTTCATTCGGTCTCAATCCCGCGTCACGTGTCGTATTGAATTCTGTATTCCTCCACGATGCCGTGGCAGCCGGGCTGGATGCTGCGATAGTCAATGCCAGCAAGATCGAGCCACTGAATCGAATTGGCGAACAGGAGTTGAAGGTCGCTCGTGACCTGATCTACGACCGCCGTGAGTTTGATGGCGACGTCTGTACTTACGATCCGTTAACCGCGTTCACGACGTTGTTCGAAAACGTCAAAGCTAAAACTGCAAAGAAAGAGTCGAAGGGTGCGACCGTTGAAGAGCGTTTGAAGAATCACATCATTGACGGCGAAAAGATTGGTTTGGAAGGCGAACTGACCAGGGCCCTCGAAACACATCCTGCGCTCGACATCATTAACAACATCCTGCTCGATGGGATGAAAGTCGTTGGCGATCTTTTCGGCAGCGGTCAGATGCAGTTGCCGTTTGTCCTGCAGTCAGCTGAAGCCATGAAAGCGGCCGTGCGCTTTCTCGAACCGTTTATGGAGAAGAAGGGTGGAGCGACCGCAAAGGGTACGCTGGTGCTGGCGACCGTTAAAGGCGATGTACACGACATTGGCAAGAACCTTGTCGATATCATTCTCACCAATAACGGTTACAAGGTTATCAACCTTGGCATCAAGCAACCGATCGACAACATCCTCCAGGCTCAGGATGAGTACAAGGCTGACGCCATAGGCATGAGCGGCTTGCTCGTAAAATCTACGCTCATCATGAAGGACAATCTTGACCTGATGAATGAACGCGGCATAACCGTGCCCGTGATTCTCGGGGGCGCCGCATTGACGCGCCGGTACGTCGACGAGGATTTGAAGTCTATCTATAAAGGTAGCCTCTACTATGCCGGCGACGCGTTTGCAGGCTTGCACACAATGGACAAGCTGGTTGGCGGCAATGGTCAGGCGGAACTAATTGGGGACGCGAGGACACGGCGACGCGGGGACGCGGCGAGCGCTGACACCACTGAAGATGTCGAAGATCTGGTTGGCGAGGAAGCGAAGCTGGGGATTCGCAAATCTTTGAAGCCACGCGGAGTAATAAAGATTGCCGGTGACACAACCCACACGACTCGCTCGGCAGTCAGCCAGGATGTCGTGATTCCAAAAGCGCCGTTCTATGGTTCGCGAGTTGTCGCTGACATCTCGCTGGACGACCTGTTCGCATTCGTTAACGAGACAGCCTTATTTAAAGGACAGTGGCAGTTCAAACAAGGAAAGCGCCCGGCGCAAGAGTATGAGGCGCTGGTTCGCGAGAAGGTGCGGCCCATCTATGAGGAGTTGAAGGAACGCAGCAAGCGGGAACAACTGCTGCAGCCCCGGGTGGTTTACGGATACTTTCCTGCGCAATCTTCCGGCAACGATCTGGTCATCTATAACGAGGACGAGAAAACAGAGCGGATGCGATTCACTTTCCCGCGCCAGCCTGCGGGAAAAAATCTGTGCCTGTCTGATTTCTTCGCTGCTAAAGATTCAGGACGCCTCGATGTCGTAGCCTTTCATCTCGTCACCATGGGCAGCCGCGCGACTGAGTATTCGCAGGAGCTATTCAAGTCAGACAACTACGCCGAATATCTTTATTTCCACGGACTAAGTGTCGAGGGTGCGGAGGCATTGGCGGAACTGTGGCATAAACGGATTCGCGCAGAACTCAACATTGCCGGTGATGATGCTGCCGATGTGAGGAAGTTATTCCAACAGCGATACCAGGGCTCGCGGTTTAGTTTTGGCTATCCTGCCTGTCCGAACCTCGAGGATCAGTCTAAGCTGTTTGAGTTGCTGGAGCCGTCGCGCATCGGAGTTGAACTCACTGAAGAGTTTCAGCTTGATCCGGAGCAATCGACTTCGGCGATCATTGTTCACCACCCGGAAGCGAAATACTTTTCAATCGATTAAGACAAGTCCAAAGTATTAGTGCAAAGTCTAATGTCCAAAGTCCAAAGTCCTGAACCGAACGTCGAAGCGACGGATGAGGGGACACCCGACAAGACAGACTTTGGACTTTGGACTTTCGACATTCGACCTTCTCCCGACGAGTTCGCCGTATTGAACTGGTTCGAGCGCGGCGCCTTTCGTTTTATCCATCGCATGAATCAGGGCGCGTGGAAGCGATTTTGGACATGGTGCCAGAAAGTCTTTGGCGCCGGCTGGATCCATATCGCCACTTACAACCTCATGCAGGTCTACGGCCTCGAGAACATCGAAGCCGCTTCAAGAGACCGGCCAATACTGATCGCAGCGAATCATCGTTCGTTTTTTGACATGTATGTCGTGTCGACGACACTCTTCCGTCACACGTCCTGGCGCAAGCAACTTTTCTTTCCTGTGCGTGGGCGCTTCTTTTACGACTCAGTGTTGGGATTGTTTGTAAATCTAGTGATGGGCTGGTGGTCGATGTATCCACCGTTTTTCGCCTCAGGTGAAAACCCGATCTTAGAGAAACGCGGGTTTGACAAGTATTCGTTTCGTCTTCTGACTGAGCTTTGCCGGAGTGGTCGAGGTAACGTGATCGGCTTTCATCCCGAGGGCACGCGCAATAAAGGTCCGGATCCTTATTCCTACCTGCCGGCGCAACCCGGGATCGGAAAACTAATCAAAGATGCCGAACCGCAGGTCATCCCCGTTTTTGTCGCCGGGCTGGGAAACGACCTTCCCAAACAAGTGTTGGGGAACTGGCGAGGTGGGGAAAAGATTCGGATACACTTCGGGCCGCGACTTGATCTGTCAGACTATTTGTCGAAAAAGGATCAAGCGCGTACTTACGTTGAGATCTCCAGGTTCGTGATGAGCAAGATTGCGGAGTTAGGCGAACAGGATCGGGAACTTTACGCAAGTCACGGGGTCAATGAAAAGGAAATCCTGACCCGGAGAGAGTAGTACCCCGACCAGCACAAAGCCTATGCTCACGATCAACAAACTGAAGAAAACCTATTCGAGTAGAATTCAGGCGCTTAAAGAGATCAATCTGGAAGTGCCTGAGGGCATGTTTGGCTTGCTCGGGCCGAATGGCGCCGGCAAGACGACCCTGATGAAGATAGTCGCAACTCTGCTCGAGCCTGACTCCGGCACGATTGAGGTGAACGGCGTTGATTTGATTTCGCGCAAAGATAAAGTTCGGCAGATGCTTGGGTATTTGCCGCAAGAGTTTGGACTTTACCCGACGCTGACGGCGGAGCAGACGCTCGATTACTTCGCTAAGCTCAAGGGCGTATGGAAGAAGGAAGAGCGTGGCGCCTTGGTTGCGGCTCTTCTCGAAAGGGTGAATCTGTCATCCGAAAGCAAGCAGAGAGTCGGCGGGTTTTCGGGCGGAATGCGACAGCGCCTCGGGATCGCACAGGCTCTGATCGGCGAACCGAAGCTGATCATTGTTGACGAACCGACAGCCGGATTGGATCCTGAGGAACGAGGTCGTTTTCACAACCTCCTTTCTGAAACTGCGGGAGAAGGCACGGTAGTTATCCTCTCTACTCATATCGTCTCTGACGTTTCGAACCTCTGCGACCAGATGGCGATCATTCGAAAGGGTGAAATCATCAAGTCGTGTACGCCACTTCAAGCGATCAAGGATCTAAAAGATTCTGTCTGGGAAGTATCAGTTCCGCGAGAAAAGGTCTCGGCATTGAAGGCCCGCTGCCAGGTAGTGTCTTCGCATATGCTAGGTGGAATGGCGCGCTTGAGAGTGATCTCAAAAGGGGAGCGGCCATCGGGCGAAGAGTTTACTGCTGCAGCTCCAGCTCTTGAAGACTATTATTTTGATCTCGTCGGCGGCGAGCGCGAGCGGGCAGGAGTGGGCGGGCACGCTAACTGAAATGAAAAATCCAGTCCGCTCGTCGTTCGGCGCAATCTTTCAGGCGGAAGTTTTACTCAACACAAAACGCGTCGCGCCTTACGCCATGGCAATCCTTTTTGGGAGCAATGCCTTGCTGTGGTGGGGTTGGGGTCCGGCCGCTGGGCACGGCTGGGCCACGAATAGCGATTTCTTTATCGCCGGTGTTCTCCCGGTTTACTCGTTCATGACCTTGCCTTTGTTCACCGCCCTCATCATGGCGGATCCAGTGATCAGAGACTTTCGCACGGGCATCGCGCCGCTGATTTTTTCAAAACCAGTAAGCCGCTCCCAATACCTTCTGGGAAAGTTTTTCGGTAACTTCTTCGTGCTCGTTTGCTGTCAAGCGGCTTTCGTACTGACGCTATTTGTGCTTCAAGCATTTCGCAGGCCAGGCATGATTGTGCAGGATGTGCGCGCGCTGCCGTACCTGAAACACTTCCTGGTTTTCGTGGTTATCTCCCACTTGGTTCTGGCCGCCATCTACTTTACCGTCGGCACGCTTACGCGCAATGCCAAAATCGTCTACGTCCTGGCAATCTCTTTCTACCCGATTTATATCGCTTACCAGGTTGTCATACTGAAGAGCTTGCCGTCGCGCTGGCAAAGTGTTCTCGATCCATTGTTGATGAACTGGGCCAACAAGTCTTCAGAAGGTCGCTCTGCTGAGTGGCTCAATCAACTCATAGTCACCTACGATTCCGACCTCATCGCTAACCGCACGTCGATGATTCTGGTCGCGGCCATCTGCCTGACAGTCCTTTATCTCCGCTTCGCTCTGGAGGAAAGACCCGGCAAGGCTGAAGAATTTTCAACGCTCAGTCTTTCAACAGCAGCCGAACAGGGCTATTACGATTCAGAGAGCTTCAAGGAGGCCAGGGGAGAACTGTTACCTCAGTTGAACACTGAATTCCGCAATCCTCTCAAGAAAGCTAAAGTCGCCAGCGTCTCACTTCCAGGAGTCAATAAGGTAAACGCAGGGATCTACAATCAGTACAGCAAACTGGTCGCTGGCCTGAGTATTGAGGTTCGCTTGCTGCTCGCCGAACGAAGTGTCGTGGTAATTCTGCCGCTGGCAATACTTGTTTCTTTCTTGTCCTTGCCTCGACAGGAGTTCTCCGGTGAGGCTTATTCCGCAGCATTCGCGAGTAACACAGCGAACGGCCTGTTGTTGTTCTTGTTAGGCGTGATTGTTTTTTACACCGGTGAGGCAATGCACCGGGATCGCGAGCTGAAGATTGAACCGGTCTTGTGGAGCACGCCCGCTCCTAACAGCAGCCTGCTGCTCTCGAAGTTTCTGACAACAATCTCACTGGCACTGGTTTTGATCGTTGCGGCTGGTCTAACCGCAATTGCGACCCAACTTCTACGCGGGCAAACTCCAATCGAAATTTCCGCTTACTTGATCACCTACGCGGTGATCTTGTTTCCAACTATAGCTTTCATGACTGCAGCTTCGATCGCTCTCAACGCCGTTGTGCGCGACAAATACGTCGCCCACGCCACACTGATCGCAACAGTCATCGGATTCTTTTACCTCTATAAGCTTGGTTATAAACACTGGCTTTACAATCCCGCCCTATATGACCTCTGGACTTATTCTAATTTAGCGGGAAGTGATCAGGGACGAATCCTGACGCACAGAATCTATTGCCTGGCCCTCTCCTGTCTAGGTTTGGCGCTCGCCCATTTGTGTTTCCGACGCCAACCAGCCAGAGGCTTCACCGTCGATGGGCGACTCGGGAGTAAGGGTTGGGCGCTGGTAGCAATGGTCGTTTCAGCAGTAGTGGCAATGCTCACGGGCTTAATGATTAAATGAAAATAAAAAAGCAATCAACAATCAGCTGGAACAGATCTTTTGTGCTCCTTGCGGATGAACTGGACGACCGCTGATTGCTACGTCATGTCTCTGCCAATAATAATCGTCAATCCCGAATCCGCTGGGGGCGCTACGCGCGACGCGTGGCCCCGCATCGCCAGTGAGCTGAGCACGCACTTCGGATCGTTCACTCCTAAGTTCACTTCCGAAAAAGGTGAAGCAATTGAAATCGCCGCTAACGCCGCACGTAAGGGTACGAGGTTGATCATCGCCTGCGGTGGTGACGGCACGATTTCTGAAGTGGCAAACGGGATTCTTTCTGTTGACAGCGAAGCGGAACTCGGGATTTTGCCCAGCGGAACAGGCGGCGACTTCCGCAAGACGCTCAACATTCCTGCTCGTGTTGCTGGGGCAGCCAGAATTCTCCGTGATGGCCAAACCCGTTTGATTGATGTAGGCAAAATCACATTTACAAACGACGAAGGCGAACTCGAATCACGCTACTTCCTCGGCGTTGCTTCCTTTGGCATGAGTGCGGATGTGGTCGCACGTGTAAAGGAGGGCGGCCCTGATTGGTTGCCGACCAAAGGGCCCAAGTGGTTAACCGGCCGACTCTCCTTTGCAGTTGCAATGCTGCAAACCGCAGCGAAAAAGTCGGCCACTCGCGTCGTGGTTCAACTTGACGACGATCCGGCGCGACATATGACGGTGGCAAACCTCTGCATCGCCAACGCGCGGTATTTCGGTGGCGGGATGAAAATTGCGCCCAACGCAAAGCTGGCCGATGGAAAGTTTGATGTTGTCAGCATTGGAGACCTGGGCGCTGCCAGAATCCTCGCCAACGCGCCGCGATTGTATATCGGCGCACATCTCAGCATGGCAGATGTAGGGCATGCACTCGCAGCGAAGGTGAGCGCTCGTCCTCTGGACAAGAATGAGACTGTCGAGGTGGAAGTGGACGGTGAAATCCCCGGATGCCTGCCGGCGACATTTCAAATATTACCAAAAGCCCTTCGCGTTCGTAGTCCGTTGAAGTAACGAGGCCTACGAGAATACCGCTTGCCAGTAAATTGGAAAACAGGTTATAAATATCGCACCCGAGCCGTTTATATATGATTTGATTGGCGCGGCGCCCTAATGAATAGACGAATATTTGTTCTTGCGCAGAGAGTGTTCCCTGCATTGTGGGGAGTTGTATAGTTTGCACTCGATGGCAATGTTGAAGTGTGTACGCGGCGAGTTTAGCTGACGGAGGAAACGCACAAGTGGATAGTCCGCTCGATCAAGAGCGTTCGCAGAATAGCACCAGCGTGCAGCCCGGTGACATAGCTGTTGCTCCTGCGCCAGCAAAGCCTCCGGCCGCTGCGAAAGCACCTGCCAAGCCAGCCGGTGCGGTCGTCGAGAGTACGCCCGAACCTGCCGTAAACAAGATGCGGCGACGCATTGTCTGGTCGAGCGTCGTCATATTCCTTGTCACCGACTTTTTGATGTTCCTCCGGTTCTTCCTGCCGCGATCTATTCTTGAGCCATCCAGCAAGTTTTCCGTCGGCTTTCCTGCAGACTACGCGCTGGGCGTTGACACTAAATGGCAGCAGCAATATCGCATCTGGGTCGACAAGACTTCAGATCGTATTTTTGTGATCTACGCGCGCTGCACCCATCTCGGCTGCACGCCTGACTGGAAGGCCAGCGAGAATAAGTTTAAATGTCCGTGCCACGGCAGCGGCTACGACAGCGAAGGTGTGAACTTTGAAGGGCCAGCCCCGCGGCCGATGGATCGCGCTCACGTCGAGGTCGATGCAGAAGGACAAATCGTGGTTGACATAGCGAAGCTTTACAAATGGCCTAAGGGTGAGAAGAACGAGTTCAACGATCCCGGTGCCTACATCCCGCTGTAACTTCGTGGTACGGCTGTGCGAGGTGCGATTGACTAGATGGACGAGACTCCTGATAAAAAAGAAACGAAGCAGTTGACTGGTGACGAGAAGTCCAGTGCAAGCCTTATTGAGAAAATGAAGGAGGGCACCACTGCGCTCAAGGCCAGGGCCATCGACGAGGCCAAGGGTTATACGGACGTTCAGGAAACCCAACTTTGGAAGTCGATCTTCCGTGTCTCGCATGACCGCTCCGACCCACGCAATCGTTCGCTCGCAGTTCTCTCAAACGTTTTTCTTCATCTTCATCCGGCAAAAATCAATCGCGACGCAGTGCGTTACCAGTACACCTGGGGGATGGGCGGCATTACGTTCTACTTGTTTATTGTGCTCACCTTCACCGGCGTGCTGCTGATGTTCTACTACCACCCGACGAAGGTCGACGCGTTTCGCGACATTCTTTACCTCGAGCACGACGTTCCCTTCGGCAAGCTACTCCGAAACATGCATCGCTGGGCGGCCCACTTAATGGTGATCACCACCTGGCTGCACATGTTTCGCGTGGTCCTGACCGGCTCGTACAAGCGGCCACGCGAATTTAACTGGGGCGTAGGCGTGGTGTTGCTGGTGTTGACCCTTCTGCTTTCGTTTACCGGATACCTGCTGCCGGACGATCAACTTGGTTTCTGGGCGGTTACCGTCGGCACCAACATGGCGCGCGCGACTCCGATGCTTGGTTCAGAGGGACCGTTTGGCGTTCAACTCGGCATGACTCCTTTTAATGACGTTCGCTTTGGATTGTTAGGGGGATCGATTGTCGACTCGAATGCGTTACTGCGTTCGTATATCTGGCACTGCATCGGTATTCCGCTGGTCGCGTCAATATTTATGGCCGTGCACTTCTGGCGAATACGCAAGGATGGCGGCATCTCTGGTCCGGCTCCGGTCATGCTTGAATCAGAAATGAAGGCGACCAAGAAGAAGTAGGTTTTTGCCGAGTCTACTGCCGCGTAGCGGCAAACTGAGTTTAGCCCGGCGTTTCAACGCCGGGAGAGAGTAGTCGGTGACAATTCCTTTCGTCGCGTTTGCGACGATTGAGTTCGGATTCTCTGGCGTCGCTACGCGACGCGGGTACTTTTTGTCTGGTCCTTCCCGGCGTTGAAACGCCGGGCTAAATTCATCTCGACGCTACGCGTCGAACGATACAATGATGGCGATGCCTAAATTGACTGCCAGTAGGTTTATAACGCTTGGAGTGGTTGCGCTGCTCCTGGTGCTCGCCATCTTTTTTGTTCAGGACTGGCACCAGCTTTGGGTTATTTCGTCAGCGCCGGATAACGTGCCGATCGTGGCGATGCTTTTCCTCGTGCCCTTCTTCACCTGGTTGGGAATCAAACAGTCGAAGGCCAACGATCGATTAATCGAAGAGTTAGAAACAGACCCAAAACTCGCGAAGACGCATCATCGCAAGGCGGAGCCGTGGCGTCCCGGGTGGGCGCGCGAGATTCACGTATGGCCTTATCTGGTGCGCATTGAGTTTTTGGCGGCGGTTATCGTGACCGTCGTTCTTTTTGTCTGGTCGATCACGCTGAATGCGCCGCTTGAAGAGCCGGCCAATCCCAACCTGACGATGAACCCTTCGAAAGCGCCGTGGTATTTCCTCGGACTTCAGGAGATGCTGGTTTATTTCGACCCGTGGATCGCCGGCGTGGTGATGCCATCAATCATCATGGTTGGATTGATGGTGTTTCCCTACGTCGACTCGAATCCTTTGGGCAACGGTTACTACACCCTCAGACAACGCCGCTTCGCCGTCGGCATGTTTGCCTGGGGGTTTCTGATGTGGATCATGCTCATCGTTATCGGCACGTTCATTCGCGGACCTGGCTGGATTTGGTTCTGGCCGGGACAGACATGGGACCACAATGCCGTAGTGTTCGACAAAAACGTCGACCTGCACGACTGGATCGCGATGAGCCGGATTGGCAAAGCGCTGCATCTGGGATTTCTTTCAAACAATCCCGCTAAGTTCATTTTTGGCTTACTGGTAGTGGGCGGGTTTTATGTAATCGGCGCGCTGTTCTTTCACTGGCTGATGACGGTGGACTTCAAGAAACTGAGATTTTGGCCGCCGTTCCGCCTTTTCCCGAAGGACGCATTTGAGCAAAAGCTTTTGGCTCGTACCAGTGTGCTGCAATACGCGACTTTCCAGTTCTTCGCCGTCAGCGTGTTGCTGGCAATGCCGGTGAAACTGATACTCAGGTTGGCGTTGACGATTAAGTATGTTTGGGTAACACCCTGGTTCAATATCTGACATTTGATCGAGATGAGTGCGGAGGGATGACCCCTGGTGGCAGACGTGGCAGACTCTACTGAAGCAACTGAGTCGTTGGTAAAGAAGGAGCCGGAGGCGCCGGCGCAGGATCCGATCGTGAAGCGTTCTACGAGCGGAATCATGCTCATCTGCGCTCTGTTGTTGACTGCCTCGCTTGCCTGGTCTCTCTACGATGAAGCCTTTGGCCAGCGTCCCTGGAAAGGGATGCAGCAACAGTTTGTCAGCCGCTATTCGAAATACCTGAGAAGCATTAAATCGCGAGCGGGCGACACTGAAACAGAAGTCAAACAGACTCCGGAGTACCAGACGCTGGATGCGGACGCCCAGGCGGCGCTCGAAACAGTCAAACCTGAGATCGCCGAGATAGATCAGAAGGTTACCCAAATTCAGCAGGAGCTCGACGCGGTTACGGAACCGTTTCAGAATCAGCGAGGCAAGCTGACGGTCATCAACTACAACGTCGAGATCGCCTCAGGCGGCGCCAAAGACAAATATCGCAAACAGGCTCAGGAAAAGATGTCGGAATTGGTGGAAGTCGATCTGCCTGCGGCCGACGGTTCTGGGAAAACAACCGCCCAGAAAATGAATTACCAGCAGCTCGAGAAACGCTTCAACGACTCGCGAGACGAAAAGGCCAAACTGCTCGGGGAGAAAGCTGACTTACTTAAGGAGCCCACAGAGCTCTCGAAAAAGCGTGACGACTATCTAAAGCATCACATGACCGGCCTTGGTCCGAGTCAGATAGACGGCCTGCTCAGGAAAATGGATCAGTTTGACTACTCCATTCTTCCGCATCAGATCAGCGTTAATGAATTTAATATTGTTGACCGTTGCGAAGTTTGCCACGCTGGCATTCGCGAACCGCTCGATCTGCGGCCCGAGGATCTGGCGCCGGATGGTCCAGGCAAGAAGCCGGATAGCTTTGCGCGCGCATTCGTGAGTCATCCCAACAAAGAAATTCTGCAGATTCATACCCCGGATAAGTTTGGTTGCGCGAGTTGCCACTGGGGCAATGGCCGCGCGACGACGAGTGACGAGAAAGGTCACGGCCGCCACAAGTTCTGGCTGTGGCCAATGTTTGAGAAGGAGAACACCGAGGCCGGGTGTCAGCAATGTCACGCCAAAGACAGAGTTACGCAGGGAGCTGACACGCTGAATCTCGGGCGCGACCTTTTCTCGCAACGAGGCTGCATGGGCTGCCATCGTTACGAAGGATTCGATCACGAGGCGGACGCATTAGCGGCCACCCGGCAGAGTATTAGTCAACTCGAGGATCAGATTACCGGCAACCAGAAACAAATAAGACTAGACGAAAATCCACCCGAGGGAACAGGTGACGAAGAGGCCCAGAAGATGCTGGCGCACTCGGAATCGCTAAAGGTAACCAACAGCATTCTGGCTGCTCGTATCGATCAGTTGAACCTGCAGTCGAAGTACTTGATGCAGGACCAGAAGAAGGTTGGACCAAACCTTAAGGATGTGCGTTTGAAACTCCGCAAGGAGTGGGTGCCGGTATGGCTCAGGAACCCGCAGGGATTTCGTCCCGGCACCAAGATGCCAACCTTCTGGCGTTTCGCTGAACCGGTCGACAATCATATGCCGCCGATGCGCGACAAAGACGGCGAGGAACAGATACAGGCTATAGCCGCGTATCTCTGGCAGGATAGTTTCGCGGGCAAACTTCCCGAACAACAACGCGGAGATATCGCGCACGGAAAGGACCTGTTTGAAACCCGAGGGTGTTTGGGTTGTCACTCAATCGGCGACGAGGAAAATAAGATTGGCGGCACGTTTGCCGCGAACCTTCAGAAGGTCGGCGAGAAGGCAAACTTCGATTACATCGTTCGCTGGATTCACAATCCGCGCGAGCGTTGGGCTCCCTATTGTCCCAAAGAGAAGCGCGATCTGACCGAGGAAGATTACAAAAAGCACAATCTGCCTTATGTGTTTGATACCGAACTGCATTCGCGTTGCCCAAATGACGGCGCTGAGTTGCAAGTGCAAAACATGACAGTAATGCCGAATTTCCGCTTGTCGGAAGTGGACGCTCGCGACATTGCTACCTATCTCTTCTCGTTGTCATCGCAGCCGCAGTATGACGCTGCCGCGTTCATGGACAGTCCGGAGCTGCGCGAAAAGGGACAAGCGCTGATTAAGCAATACGGTTGCGCGGGTTGCCATGAAATCAAAGGTTTCGAAGACGAACAGCGCATCGGTAAGGAGTTAACGGTGGAAGGCGCAACGCCAATTGAGCGACTCGACTTTGCGTTGTTAACGAAGAAAGCAGAGGAGGGAAGCGATCCCCTCAAGTTGCATTCCGAGTCCGAGGCGACGCCGGCTAAAGCTAAAGAAGAAGAGAAACCCTGGTACAACCACAAGGGCTTCTTCGAACACAAGATCACAGAGCCGTCCATTTATGATCAGGGCAAAGAGAAAGATCCCAAAGATCGTCTACGCATGCCCAAGCCTTATCTGACGCCGGAGTGGCGCAATGCGTTAACTACTTTTCTGCTTGGCAGCGTTGGCGCGGAAGGCTCAAACGTCCCGCAGTCGCTCTTCTATAATCCTGAAGATACGCGACGGCAGGATATTCAGAATGGTTGGTGGGTAGTCAAGAAGTACAATTGCATGGGTTGTCACCAACTTCAGGTGGGTCAGCGTTCGGTCGTTATGGATCTGCCTTTCTATCAAACGCCGGAAGGGAAGGATCTGTTGCCGCCGCGGTTGAGTAGCGAAGGCGCGCGCGTCGATCCAGGTTGGTTGTTGAAGTTTCTGCATGACCCATCGCTAAGTGGAGAGAAGACCACAGCTCAAAATGCGGCCATCGACAATGCCGCACAGGCCGCCCGAACTCCAGCCAACGCTACGAACGCCGCGAGCGGCGGCACACCGGCTCCGGCTAACGCTGCGCCCACCGGAGGTCACTTGAAACCGCAACCCGGTCTGGATCGAAATGGCGTGCGGCCGTATTTGAAGTTTCGCATGCCGACCTTCAACTTCTCGCCCAACGAGCTGCAAGTCCTGGTGCGTTTCTTCATGGCGATGTCCGGTCAGCAGGAGCCTTATATTAAGGAGCCGCTCCAGCCGTTGACCGAACAGGAGAAACTAACCGCGCGACAGATGTTCACGTCAGGCACGCCGTGTTTGAAGTGTCATATCACAGGTGATCCAACGCACGATGCGAAAGCGATTGCGCCAAACTTCCTGCTGGCAGGCGAACGTCTGAAACCGGAGTGGACCTTCCGCTGGCTGCTTGATCCGTCGCAAATCAGCCCGGGCACAGCGATGCCGAGCGGATTGTTCAGGAAAGAAGGCGATCGTTGGGTCGTCAACCTGCCCAATCCCCCGGCGAGTGCGAACGAATATCATGATGACCATGCGCGGTTGTTGGTTCGTTACATGATGTTGTTGACACCTGACGAGCAGCGGCGATTGCTGGCCACGGCGCCGGTAGCTCCGGCCCCAGCTCCGCCGGCGCAAAAGGCGCAAATAAGATCGAAGGGCCGGGGCGGGGAAACCACTTTGAATAGAGCGCGGCGCGCGCGACGGCCCACTGTAGTCGAGAACCGCAGCGGAAGAACAATTGCGCGGCCAGCCGGCATGTAGCGCCATGGTTTTGTAAGGCAAACTGTTAGTTTGCGATGATTGAATGGCATTCGACGCGCCCGCAAACTAACAGTTTGCGTTACAAGAAGCAGCCCCGGGCACTACTAACCAGTGCGGCGGGTCTACTTCCCAACGCCTCCCGTGCTAGAGTTATTGGAAAGTTATTTTGATTTGGAGGAAATGATTATGTTTATGAAGCAGACTAAAGTCTTGCTGATTCTGACGATTGCGCTCTCGCTGCTGGCGTTGGCCTCGGCTTGCGGGACGAAACCGGACGAGGGTCCTGCTGCCAACAGCGGCCCAGCCTCGAAAGAATATGTGTCTACGGGAAAAGAAGGAACCATCAGTGGCGCTGTTGCTTTCACCGGCACGCCGCCAGCGCCGAAGAAAATCGCAACGGACGCTGATCCTGCGTGTGGCCAGAAGAATCCCAATCTCTCGACCGAGGATAACGTGGTTACTAATGGCAAGCTTGCCAACGTCCTCGTCTACATCAAAGAGGGAACGCTTGCCGATGGCACAAAGATTAGTGACGTCAGCTTTAAACCTGCAACCGCGGCCCTGACTCTGGACCAGAATGGCTGCCATTACAAACCACACGTTTCGGCCGTCATGGTTAATCAAACGCTGAACATTACGAACAGCGATCCGACACAGCACAACATCCACTTCACTCCGAAGAACAACCCTGATTGGAACCAGTCGCAGCCCAACGGCGCAGCGCCGCTGACCCACTCATTTAAGGTCTCGGAGATTTTGGTGCCGGTCAAATGCAACCAGCATCCCTGGATGAAAGCTTATGTCGCTGTTCTGAAGCACCCATTCGCAGCCGTTAGTGCCGAAGATGGCAGCTTCAGCATCAAGGGCGTGCCGCCTGGAACATACACTGTGGTTGCCTGGCACGAAGGCGGCCCAACAGGAACCCAGAAGACAATGCAGGTGACCGTTCCGGCCAGCGGCAGCGCTACCGCCGACTTCGCGTTTGGCGAAGCGGCCACGGCTTCCGGTAACCCCAGTCTCCAGATGATGCCGGCGCTTGAGTTTCCAATGCTGGGCCGACACTGACGATTTAAGATTGCGGATTGTTGATTGCTGATTGAAACTTCTGAAGCGAAACCGCAGATGCTTTCAATCGGCAATCGGCAATCGCAAATCGGAAATATGAGTAGGGGTGTGCATCGCTTCGCGCTGCTGCTGGCGGGCGCAACGTTTTTCCTGATTATCGCGGGCGCGCTGGTGACGAGCCACGATGCGGGATTGGCGACATCGGACTGGCCGCTTTCAAACGGCCAGTTCTTTCCAAAGATGGTCGGCAATCTCTTTTGGGAGCACGGACACCGGATGGTGGCCACTACCGTCGGATTTTTGACAGTTTGTTTTACCGTCTACTTATACTGGGGCCAGTTCTGTACCTGGCTGCACCGGCACGGGCTGTTGCGTACCGAACCTGTTTACCGCGGAGAGCCGCGCCAGTGGGTGCGTAGACTGGGTGCATTCGCGTTGGGGACGGTGATTGCTCAGGGGCTGCTGGGGGGACTGACAGTAAAGCTGAATCTGCCGCTGGTGGTTTCGGCAGCGCATGCGACTCTGGCCCAGCTCTTCTTTTGCATCACAGTTAGCCTGGCGGTTTTCACGTCGCGCAGTTGGATTCAAAAGCAGCCAGCGATAGAAGAGCAGGGCGGACTATCCATTCGTTATCTTGGTATCGCAGCGGCAATAATGATCTTTCTACAACTGATAATTGGCGCCACGCTCCGGCATTCAGCGACCTGGGATCAGCCCTTGCCGACAGATTTGCTTTTGACGCACATTGGCGGCGCCATCGCAGTAACGCTCTTGTTGGGAAGCACCGCGTTATTGCTCCTGCGGCGCTATGGCGGTGAGAGATTTCTAACCCGGCCCGCCAAAATAGCGCTGGCTCTGTTGGCGGTACAGTTGTTCCTGGGTCTCGCGGCTTATATCACCAGAATGGCGTCGCCGAATGATCCGCAGCCGTTAAATCCAATGGTCGGAATTACGGTAGCGCATGTAGCCTGTGGGGCGTTGGTATTTGCGACCACGATAGTTTTGACGTTGCGCACCTTCAAGGTATTGCGAGCCGGCGCTCCATCATTTGAATTTGCGACTGCAGAACGGTCTTGAAGTTTTATTTCAGCTCGGGGTTGTTTCTAATAACCGTGGAAACGATTTGATCCACGAATTCACACGAAAGCACACTAATCACATTTCGTATTAGTTAGTGCCCTTTCGTGGATCAGGTCTTACGCTTCTGCTGCCCGATTCAAGTAGCAAGGTAAAGCTGAACTCTGAACTGCGGGCCTGGCCTTCAGGGTTTGCTTAATAATAAATGGAAGAGTTTGCAATAGACCTTAATCCTTCGGCAGTTGTCCGGCTTGAGCGGCTGAGCGCGCGTGAGCGGTTCGCAGCCTATCTCGAGCTGACGAAGCCGCGTATTACGTTTTTGATCGTGCTCACTTCCGCTGCTGGATTCGCTTTGGCGTCGGGGGCGCGGGTCGATTACACAGGTCTGGTGCGGGCGATGGTTGGCATTGCGCTGTTATCGTCAGGAATCGCCACGATCAATCAGTACATGGAGCGTGACCTTGACGCTTTGATGAGGCGTACAGCCAACCGGCCATTGCCTTCCGGCAAACTCCTCCCGTGGGAAGCTCTGGCTTTTGGCGCCGGGTTAACGGTGCTGGCCGAGATATATCTTGCTGTGCTGGTGAATCCGTTGACCGCCTTGTTGGGCCTGACCGTGATCGCCGGGTATTTGTTTGGCTACACCCCACTGAAAACACGGACTTCTTTATCGACGGCAGTTGGCGCGTTTCCGGGTGCCGTGCCGCCGCTCATCGGTTGGGCTGCAGCGCGCGGATCTGTGGGGCTCGAGGCCTGGGTGCTGTTTGCAATTCTCTTTCTCTGGCAGTTTCCACACTTTCTGGCTATTGCCTGGATGTATCGCGAGGATTACAGC
>JBOGOP010000092.1:0-18003 GCA_050747225.1 Pyrinomonadaceae bacterium | reverse complement strand
AGGAGTAAAAAGTTATGGGCCCACACCTTTCCTGGTATCTGGCGCTGTCCGCGATCCTGTTCACGATTGGCGCCGTCGGCGTGATCGTCAAGCGAAATGTGATCGCGATGTTCATGTGTATCGAGCTGATGCTCAATGCGGTGAATCTGAGCTTTGTTGCGTTCTCGAGTTACTTCCATGATGTAACCGGCCAACTCTTTGTTTTCATTGTGATGACAGTGGCCGCGGCTGAAGCTGCGGTCGGACTCGGCATCATCATCACTATCTTTCGCAATCGTGAATCGCTCGATGTTGATGATGCGAATATCTTAAAGCTTTAAGACTTGTGTCTTAGGACTTTGGGCTTGGGCCTTTGCGTCTTTAGGATTCGACGCGAAAAAGATTTCAAAGACCAAAGACCCAAAACCAAAGACCGTTGTTGATACTTCGTGGAAAATAACCTTCTTAGTCTGATCATCTTCGCTCCGCTGGCGGGCGCGGCCATTAATTGGTTTATTGGCCGGCGTCTGCGAGATGAAAGACTAATCGGCGTTATTGCCTGTGGATCGATCGGCATTTCTACGCTGGTTGCTTTTTACCTCGCTTTCAAATCCGGCGGCGCACTGCGATCGACAGAGCCCCTCTTCGACCACCTCTGGACGTGGATCCAGGTTGGTAAGTTTCGGGCCGACTTTGGCCTGGCGATGGATCGGCTGAGCGGAACTTATGCGCTCTTTGTCACCTTCGTAGGCTTTTTGATCCACGTCTTCGCGGTTGGCTACATGCGCGGAGACTCCGGCTTCTATCGCTTCTTCGCTTTCCTGAATCTGTTCATGTTCGCAATGTTGACGCTGGTGCTGGCCGACAATTTCCTGTTGATGTTTGTCGGTTGGGAAGGAGTGGGACTGTGTTCCTACCTGCTGATCGGTTTCTATAGCGATCGCAAAGAGGCGGGTGACGCTGCGAAGAAGGCTTTCATTACCAACCGCGTAGGCGATTGGGGTTTCGTGATGGGCATCATGCTGCTGTTCTTCATCACCTCAGGCGCAGGAAATGCTTCCATCAGTTTCTTCAACCAGCCTACGACCGGCGTTACCAGCGCGTTTCAGGTAATCAGCACGATGGCGGTTGACGCCTTTACGTGGAAAGCAATTGTCGCTGGCGGCCTAACCTCTGTTGCCGTCCTCCTGTTTATCGGCGCCGCCGGCAAGAGTGCTCAGATTCCTCTTTACGTTTGGTTACCTGACGCAATGGCCGGCCCAACGCCAGTCTCGGCCCTCATACATGCAGCGACCATGGTTACTGCCGGCGTCTACATGATCGTTCGTTGTTCAGCAATTTATGTTCACGCCCCAACAGCGATGTTCATCGTGGCGGTTATCGGCGCGGCCACCGCGCTATTTGCCGCCACCATTGGCCTGGCCCAAAACGACATCAAGAAAGTTCTCGCCTATTCCACGATCTCGCAACTCGGCTACATGTTTCTCGCCTGCGGCGTCGGCGCTTTCACCGCGGCGATATTTCATGTCATCACTCATGCGTTCTTCAAGGCCCTGCTCTTCCTCGGTTCCGGTTCAGTAATCACCGGGATGCATCACGAGCAGGATATGCGCCGCATGGGCGGACTAAAGAAGTATATGCCCATTACGTTTGTCACCATGCTGACTGGGTGGCTGGCCATTTCGGGCATACCAATCTTTGCGGGGTTCTTTTCCAAAGACGAGATTCTCTGGAAAACATGGACTGCCGGCTTTGGCCTGCCCAGTCCGATTTGGAGCAAAGCGCTCTGGGCTATTGGCGCATTGACGGCGTTGCTGACTGCTATCTACATGACGCGAATGATGGTGATGACCTTCTGGGGCAGCGAACGCTTTCGCGAGGTTCACGTAGACAATGAACACGCTGCTGCGCACGAAGATGTGCATCACGAGCATCACCTACATGAACCGCACGAGTCTCCCTGGCTGATGACGGCGCCTTTGATTGTGTTGGCAATCCTGTCAACTTTCGGCGGACTGATTGGAGTGCCCTACGCGCTCAGTTCTCTGGTCGGTGGCCATCCTGAAAACTACATTGAGCGCACTCTGGAACCGGTGATTGCGGAGGCGCCTGCGGGTGCCCACGAGAGCGGTGCCAACAGTTCTGAACATGGAACCGAACCCCAGTGGCTTTCACCGCCGCCGCAGCAAGTCGACGGCCCTCCCGCCTTCACATCGCTCGATCAACATGGTGAAGGGGCCGCGCATTCGCCCGAAGAAATTCGCGCGGAGCGTCTGCTGGCATTATTGTCGGTCGCGATTGCCCTGCTTGGAATCGCAACCGGATGGGTGATCTTCCGGAGGCGCCCACTGCTCCAATTACCACGAATATTGGAAAAGAAATATTACGTCGACGAGATTTACGACGCTGCAATTATCAACCCGATCAATGTCGGGTCGCGCGTAGGCCTGTGGAAACTATTTGACGTGGGCGTGATCGATGGGTTTCTGCATTCGATTGGCGACGCGGTGACGGAAACAGGCAAAGTCGTTCGTCACTTGCAGGCCGGTTTCGTGCGCGGGTACGCAGCAATCATTCTGTTGGGCGCGCTGGCGGTGGTCGCGTTCTTTGCTTATTACGGTGTTATCGCTTTGCGGCCTTGATTGATTAGAGTTCTGGCTCTTATATGCAGCAGCATCTACTAACCATCATCATTCTGCTTCCCGTTGCCGGCGCGCTGGCGATCGTGGGCTATAGCCTGCTGCCGAACAAGCGCGAGTCACACTACAAATGGATTGCGCTCGCCTTCAGCATCGTGGATTTTGCGCTTTCCCTATTGTTAGTTCGCGGCATCGGCGCCGGCACCAAGGATTTTCGTTTCGTTGAAGACGTAATGTGGATCGGTTCGATAGGCGCCCACTATCACATCGGCGTCGACGGAATCAGTCTTTGGCTGGTGCTGCTGACCACATTGCTCATGCCAATCGCGATTCTCTCGAGCTGGACCGCAATTCAGAAGCGCCAACTTTCGTACTACATGTTTCTCATGCTCTTGTTGAGCGCGATGGTAGGCGTCTTTGTGTCGCTGGACTTGCTTCTGTTCTACCTTTTCTTTGAAGCCTCGCTGGTGCCGATGTTTTTCCTGATTGGAATTTGGGGCGGTGAACGCCGCATCTACGCGGCGGTAAAATTCTTTATCTACACGGCGGTCGGCAGTTTGCTGATGCTGGTCGCCATCATCGCGCTGTACTACATGTTCGGCACGTTTGACTACACCACGATACTGGCGGCGCTAAGCGGTGGACAAATTCTCGGTGAGCAGGCGCAGTTCTGGCTGTTCCTGGCGTTTGCTTTTGCCTTCTGCATCAAGGTGCCACTCTTTCCGTTGCACACCTGGCTGCCTGACGCGCATACCGAGGCGCCTACCGCCGGATCGGTAATCCTCGCCGGCGTGCTGTTGAAGATGGGAACTTACGGACTGCTGCGTTTCAACCTCGGCCTTTTTCCGGAGATGGCGCGGAAGTTTGCTCCCGTGATGATCACGCTGGCGATTATTGGAATTATCTATGGCGCGCTGGTCGCGATGGTGCAGCCCGATGTCAAACGGCTGGTCGCTTATTCGTCAGTGAGCCACATGGGATTTGTGGTGTTGGGACTCTTCTCGTTTACCGAGGTGGGAATGCAGGGTGCGCTGTATCAAATGTTGAATCACGGCGTTTCGACCGGAGCGCTCTTTCTCTTCGTGGGTTTCATATATGAACGCCGACACACGCGCCAGATCAGCGACTTTGGTGGGCTGTCTACGCCCATGCCTTGGTTCTCTACCCTCTTTGTGATCGCGTCGCTCTCGTCAATTGGATTACCGTTTCTAAACGGCTTCGTCGGCGAGTTCCTGATAATGCTTGGCAGTTGGACTTCCAGCGCAATCGAGCACGCCTGGATTGCGACGATGCTTGCCGGCACTGGTGTGATTTGGGCAGCGGTTTACATGCTCTGGATGTTGCAGCGCGTTGTGTTTGGAAAAGTTACGAATCCGGACAACGCAAAACTTCGGGATCTTAACGCGCGTGAGCTTGGCCTCTTAATCCCGCTGATGCTGCTGATGCTCTTCATGGGAGTTTATCCGCGCGTGTTTCTCGATCGATCGCAGGCAAGCGTGGAGGAAGTTAGAGCGCGTCTCGCGAAATCGCAAGCCGGCGGTACGTTTGCCGCCGTGCCGCCTGAGCCTGTGAAGCAAATCCGCCCAGCCCGCGGAGCGGGCGAAAGCATAGAGCCTGGGGTGGAGCGAAGCGGAACCCCAGGTGGGGTGCGGTAAGAAACGAAAGCCCGCGAAGCGGGCGACAGCTGTTCATTGTTGCGTATGTCCGAGCAATTGCTATCGCACGCTTCGCGCGCTTTGATTTTTCAACAATCAGTACCTGGGGTTCCGCTTCGCTCCACCCCAGGCTTTATGCTTTCACCCGCACCGCGGGTTTTGGGATTAACCTAAGGTCGCAAATGAATCTGTTTGCACTTCAACTCGCCACGCCGGACGTCAACCTTTGGCTTATCCTGCCAGAGCTCGTCATCTGCGTTGCCGGCGTCGTGGTCATGTTGGTTGATGCCTACGCCAAACCCACGCAACGGTGGATAACCGGAGGCATTTCCCTCGCCGGCTTGATTGCCGCGGCTGCGAGTGCGACCTGGTTGTGCCTACCGTGGCGTGGCGTGAGCGAAGCCTTCAACGGCATGATCGTTTTGGACGAACTGCGGCTTGGTTTCACTTTTGTATTTCTGGTTGTTTCTGGTCTCACAATCCTGGTCTCGATGGCGTGGGTTGAAAATGAACGCTTGCCCGCTGGGGAGTTTCATTCTCTGCTGATGTTTGCCACCGCCGGCATGATGTTCATGGCGTCCGCAGGCGATCTAGTAATGGTGTTCCTCGGGCTCGAGATCCTTTCCATCGCCACCTACGTCATGTGCGGCTTTCGTCGCACCGACGTCCGCTCCAACGAATCATCGATGAAGTATTTCATTCTTGGTTCGTTCTCGTCGGCCTTCCTGCTCTACGGCATTGCGCTCACTTACGGCGCGACCTCGACGGTGGCCGGCAGTCCGGGCACAACCAACATCGCGGAGATCGCCAGAAGACTTCCCGAAGCGCAGTACCCGCTGCTCCTTTTCGCGGGCGCCGCAATGATGCTGGTCGGCTTCGGCTTTAAGATTGCGACGGCGCCTTTTCACGTTTGGACCCCGGACGTTTACGAGGGGGCGCCCACTCCGGTCACTGCCTTCATGGCCGCCGGGCCCAAGGCCGCGGGCTTCGCTTCGTTCATGCGAGTTTTTCTGATCGCGTTTCCCTTCGTGGTTGCAACAGCCAACAAGAGCGTCGCCGGACAAATCCACTCCGCCTGGCTCGGGATTTTGGTGGTCCTGGCAATGCTTACCATGACTGTCGGCAACGTGGTGGCAATCGCCCAGAACAACGTCAAACGCATGCTGGCGTATTCGTCTATCGCCCACGCCGGCTATGCGTTGGTCGGGTTCATCGCTGCCGGCGCCGCACCGAATCAAGATCAGCGCAACGCGGCGATCGCTGCGGTGATCTTCTATCTCCTGACCTATGCCGTGATGAACCTCGGAGCCTTCGCGGTAGTGCAGCTCATCGCGCGAGATTCCGACCGCCGTACGGAAGTGGAAGATTACAACGGCATTGGTTTTCAGTCGCCGTGGCTGGCCTTTGCCCTGTCGCTGTTTCTGCTGAGTCTGCTCGGGATGCCATTGACGGCGGGCTTCATGGGCAAGCTGATGGTTTTTCGCGCGGCGTTGGATCAAGGTTATTTCGTGCTGGTAGTCATCGGTGTGCTGAATGCGGCGATCTCCGCCTACTACTATTTGCGGCTTATCATCGTGATGTTTTTCCGCGAAAGAACCACAGCCTGGAGCGCACCTCAAGTACCCGCGAGTATTCGGCTGGCGTTAGTGATCACGATTCTTGGAGTGCTGTATCTGGGTCTCTTCCCTGACCGCATCATTAATGCGCTACAGACGAAGGCGGTCGTGTCTGCCTCGACGAGATGAGGTTAATACCAGCTGCGGTAGCGGGTGGGTCCTGGTTAATTCAAGGTATGACTGCTGAAGAATACGCCGCGCAAGTTCAGGCTGAACTCAAAGACACCTGGTTACCTCACATCTATCGTCAGCGAATTCTCAGTGAGCGCACGCGCTCTTACCAGTTCAAGGGACTAACAACCAAAAGCCGCGTGGAGATTCAGCACACCCTGTTGGGAGTGGAATTGAAAGCCGGACGGCGTCGTTTCCTCTGTCCTGATCTGGCTACGGCGCGCTATCTCGCCGTCTTCGCGCGAGCCGGTTGCGAACAGGTAGCGGTGCCCTATGATATTACGAAGATTTCCCAGTTGGCCGACGCGCTGGAATCTTCATGGCATCGAATGTTTCTTCTTGTAGACCATTACGCGGCCGGCAAAACCGAAACATTCAGGGCCCGAATCGGAAGGTTGTTGACAAGCAAAATCAAAGCAGAGATTTCCGAGATGGGCGCGGGATCTTCGGTTCCGGAATTCAAACAGACAACCAGGCAGCAAATTGTCCGATAAACTAAAGGAAGCTTTGATCCAATTCAGGCTTGAAGGTTTCTTCAACCCGCGTAGCGGGTTAAAGCAAATGAAGTCGGCAAGCTTTTGACTTGCGTTACAACAAAGTTCGAAGTTTAATAGTGCACAGCATGATTGAAGAGCAGCGGGAATTTCCAATCGAAGAGCCACCACCGGGCGAAGCCGTTGCCGCACTTCCGTTTCCCCACAATCAACAAACGTTTTGCCGGTTTGAACCTATCGAGAAACAGATCGATAGGGTGCGTGTGCTCATAGTCGATTGTTTGCTGCGTGATGATGACGACCTCTCGGACGTGGCCCGAACTGAATGGGGCAGTGCCGCTTCAGTCGAGATCAAACGCGAGCGCCGCATCGCCGAAATGGTGATTGAGAATATCGAGAGCAATCTCGAGCGTTTAGTGAAAGAACCGAGCACCTGCGTTACGCCGCTCGCCTCTATCGCGGTGGCGGCCGGAAAGTTCAAGCCAGAGGCGATCGTATTGAGCGGTACGCTGCGCGATTTCGATTACTACAATCCGGCCGTGCTCGATACCTTCGCCGAGTTTATTCGTCCGAATAAGGTTCCGGTGCTGGCAATTTGCGGCGGCCATCAACTGGTGGGGCTCAGCTTTGGCGCCCGGGTGATGACGCTCGACCGGCTTGAGCAGCACGAGCAGCGCCAGAATCGGCCGTTGGAATATCAGTATCGTTTCATAAGAATTACTGAGCCGACCGACCCTATCTTCCGCGGCATCAACAATCCTTCGTCGGGGCTTTGGCACGACTATCCCGAATACGCGCGTGTATTGCGCGTCTGGCAAAACCATGGCCTGCAACTCGATCGAGTGCCCGAGGGTTTCTCGTTGCTGGCTACTTCATACCTGTGCCGTAATCAGATGATGGTCAAACGGAGCGAAGGCCAGCTTATTTACACAGTCCAGTTTCACCTGGAAAAATCTTTTGAGGACTGGAATAAGAGCCGCACGCGTTGGGAACACCAAAACGAATCTCGCGATGGCCGCGTCCTTTTTGAAAACTTTCTGCAACTCGCACTCGCCCATTCTTCCTGATCGCTGTTAGCGCGTACTTCCGGCCTCGCCAGAGGATCCTCTGTCAATCGTGAATATCAGCACTACAGTTCGTTGCCCCTACTCGAAGGCTTTGATGGCATGGATGCGTTAACCGAAGTGACAGTTGGCAGAGCCGCAAAGCAGCTCGCAAAGCGCGACAACGATCTGGCTTCGATTCTCGAGAAGTTCGGGCCGCCACCGCTCTGGGCTCGGCCGGCCGGCTTTTCAACTCTCGTCACAATTATTCTCGAACAGCAGGTGTCCCTGGCCTCCGCGGCTTCCCTGTTTGCCCGGTTAAGAAGGAACACCATTCCCTTTCGACCAGCGCGCATTCTCGAATTGGGTGAAGCGCATTTAAAATCTTGTGGGCTCACGCGTCAGAAGACTGCATATTGCCTCGACCTCGCCGAGGCGCTGGACAACAAACGGCTGAGACTTTCGCAACTTCCACAAATGAGCGATGCCGACGTAAAGGCCGCACTAATGGACGTAAAAGGCCTCGGTTCGTGGAGCGCGGATGTTTATTTGCTGATGGTCCTGCGCCGGCCGGATATTTTTCCGGCCACCGACCTGGCGCTGGTCAGCGCGGTTACCGATCTGAAACAACTCGCCGTTCGGCCAAACACAAACCAACTCCTGGAGATGGCGGAGGCGTGGCGGCCGTATCGTTCAGTGGCTGCGAGAATGCTGTGGCAGCATTATCTCGCGAAACGGAATTGAATTGGAACCTCGGCATCTAACACCGATTGTCGTATGATTGGTTCTTGCTTAGAAAGTATTTTTCGGTCCAGGCTTTTCGGAGGAGTAAAGGATGAGTCAAACTTTTGCGCAAGTTGTGGAAGAGGTTAAGCAACTCTCGCCTGCGGAGAAACAGGAGTTGCAAGAATTGCTTCGACAATACGTCGTAGAAGAGAGGCGTCGCGAGATTCTTGAGAACGGTGAGGCCGCTTTGAAAGAATACAGCGCAGGCAAGCTAACCTTTTCCAGCGACATCGAAACTCTCAAAGAACAGCTCGCCGATGACTGAGATCTCGCTAAGTACCTCGTTTTAAGAGAGCATTTAGACGGAAGGTTCACAATAACCCACCACTGGAAAAACGGTTCTGGGAGCGAGTGGCAATCTTCAAGCACAATCCTTACGATCCACGACTGAAAACTCACAAACTGTCTGGAGAGATGCAGGACTGGTGGAGCTTCAGCATCGAGTACGACGTTAGAGTTCTGTTTGCGTTCGTCGAACCGACTCTGGCTTTATTTGTCGATATCGGGACTCACGAGGAAGTTTACCAGGGGGTTGCTGCCTAAGGTAAACGATTCGCTCCCAAGCCCAGATGAGACGGAAAGCTCCCACAGATTGCCTCTTTTCAGCTCACCTACGATCGGTTTAGTTTCACTTGGAGATTGTCGACGCAGTGGTCATTGGCGTCGGCGGGGTGAAGTCAGTCGTCACCGGGACGTGCTCCATCGTCAGTTCAATCAGGCGATCGACAACAGAGTTTAGATCCTTCGTTTCTTCAAACACCCGCAGTTGCTCCTCCGCCGAGGTGCGCCGCTCGAGAATTGTATGGATGTGCTCGATCTCCTTGCGCGAATCGAGCTCATCCACCACGTCGTCGACAAACTCCAACAATTCAAGAATCAGATCGCGCGTCGGCACTTCCTTCTGCTTACCGAAGTCAATCATGTTGCCGTCAATTCCCCAACGCACCGCCCGCCACTTATTTTCCTGAATCAGCATGCGCCGGTACAGCCGGAAGCCAAGGTTCTTTTCGATTAGCTTGGTGAGCTTGGCGACGATCGCCTGGAACAGCGCGGCGATAGCGACCGTATCGTCGACGCGTGTGGGGATGTCGCAGATGCGAAATTCAAGAGTTGGAAACACCGGATGCGGCCGCAAGTCCCACCAAATCTTTTTACCGTCGTTGATGCAACCGGTCCTCACCAGCAGATCGACGTAGCGCTGAAAGCTGCTGTAGGAATCGAAGTGATCGGGAATGTCGGTACGGGGAAACTGTTTGAAAACCTCTGAGCGATACGACTTGAGTCCGGTATTGTGTCCCATCCAAAACGGCGATGAGGTTGTTAGCGCCAGGACGTGTGGCAGGAAATAGCGCGCCGCATTCATGATGTGAATGCGACGATCGAGGTCCGCCACGCCGACGTGAACGTGCAAGCCGAAAATCAAAAGCGATCGTGCTACGTTCTGGAGTTCCTGAACCAGCAGCGAGTATCGCTCGTCGTCATAGATTTTCTGGTCTTCCCAGTGTGAAAACGGGTGCGACGACGCCGCGACTATTGCCAGGCCGGACTTCCCTGCCAGCCCGGAGATTATGCTCCGCAAACGCGTGATATCGACCCGGGCCTCCTGGATGTTCTTGCAAATTCCGGTGCCGACCTCAATCATCGACTGAATCATCTCGGGCTTAATCTGCTCGCCCAGAATCATCTTGCCTTCCTCAAGGAACTCGGACACATGCGAACGCAACTCACGCGTCTTAGGGTCAACAATTTGAAATTCTTCTTCAATCCCTAGCGTGAATTGGTCGAACATAGCATCGGGCTCCTATTCATCGATCATCAAGGCTCAGCTCGCAATCGTTCCTGAATCATGCGCCAGTCGGGCGTCAGTTTACCAAGAAACTCATAACGCAAGTGCTTGAGCGCGCTCACGGGTGAATGCACGGGGCTGTAAAGGTCGAAATGAACGTACCACTTTGGCGGCTTGCCGGCCTCATAAATGAAATGCAGCACTGCACTGGATCGGCCCCGCTCATAAAAACCACCGGTCGTCCCTTTATGATTAGCCATAAACCGCGTGAAGTCTTTTCGGCGCCGCAAGGTCGATACGATAAAGGGCCACGCAGAGAAACCGATACCGACACCGCCCTCACCATAAACATTATCTATTCTACCGATCAATTGCCAAAGGCCTTTTGCGCCCAAACGAGAAACCATAATCAAAAGCGTCTGCTGCTTATCCACCGGCAAATTGTCGAAAGCCGCTTCGTCGCTGGCCGCGCCCCAGAGACCGGTAAGTTTTCCGGCCAGTGTCTCTCGTACCGCGTGCGGAAGCTCTTTCCAGGTTGTCGCTTCTGCCTTTGCGTTCGGTTCAGTCACTTCCCAGTTCACTTTCAATCAATGCACGGTTTTCTTCCGACAAATTCAGGAAGCGGAGGCCAACGCCCCGCGCCGGATTGCTGTACACCACTTCGGCATTGGCAATCATTTGCTTTCCCGCGCCCAACGGAATGCGAACGAGCAACATGGCGCCCTCGGGCAAAGTCGCCTGCGTGTTCATGTAGAAACCGCCGACGCTGATGTCCTTCGTGCTGGCAATGCCCGTCACATCTTGTCCGTCAAAGAAGACGTCGACGATCAGGCGTGCGCGATCATACCGCCTTCTATCGTCGGATCCATCGGGGCTTTCATCCAGATCGTCAACCACCAGAGTGTCTCCTTTAGTTCAGCGCTCAGCCTTTCGCTCGATCATTTTTCACTGATGATGAAGGTGGGAACCATACCGCCACCCGAACTAACATTGGCCAATTCCGTAGAAGAAAGGCGCGTAAAGGCCGAACGGACTCTGCCATTGAACAACAGCGGGTCGAGGTCGACAAGCTGCTCCGTAAATTCTACCTTGCCGTCAGCCGTCAACGCTGGAAACACCTCGCGGGCAGTCGGCACTCGTTCTTGCGCGAGATAGTCGCCATTTCCGAGCGCGTTCTGCAGGGCCGAATGCCATTCGCTTTCGTCGCTGTTCCAGCCAATGGTGATTCCGTGGCCACCGTAATCGTCATTCGGCTTCAGCACCAGTTTATTTCTGTTTGATTTGATGTATTCGATTAAATCGACTTCTTGCCCAAAGTAGTCGCTCTTCTCTTCCCGCACCAGCCGCGTCCAGGGCACATGGGTTCGGATCGCTTCCTGCTCTTCGCTGGTGAATAACCCCGCCCGTCGCTGATCGGTCAGGACCGCGAACAGCGCTTTCTTGTGAATGAGTTTGGATTGAAAACTGTTGACCATGCAGATTGCGCCGGCACGATAGGCGTCCAGCAGCTCCGGAGACTCGCGGATGATGGGAAGATATTCGTTGACCAGCAGGCGCCTGTAAACAATATCAATCTGAAAATCGCCTGCGCGCAGACTGCCGTTACTAAACTCGAGCTGCTCCGGCGTGCAAATAACCGCCGGGTATCCTTGATCTTCGAAGAATTCTTTGAATAATTCAAACTCGCTTTGCGTCGGTCTGTTGCCGAGGTCGACGATGGCGATCTGAGGAACACTGTCGGGCTTGCGGCCAAGAAACTCTTCATAAGAGTGAAGCAGTACGTCGAGCATATGTCCGCGACCGTAGAGGGAGCGAATGTTGTAGTTCTCGCCAAGTTTTTGCATCACCGGCAGCCGGGAAAAAATATCAAAGGCAGCGTCAACATAAGCAATCCCCGCCGGGCTTTCGCCGTTGAGTTCAACAAAACTATAGGCCGCATCTGTCAGAAATGAATCGAGCCGCGCAGTAGGAGAAACGGCCCGATAACCAGGATCGATGCTGATCAGTTCACGCTCAAACTCCGTCACTCCAAGGTCATCGACGATCGAAGGATCTGCAATTGACGCATCCTTAACCTTCTGGATTGCCGACCAGACAGTTTCGCAGACGCTCACGATGCGCGCGAAGTCGGCCTCGGTGACAAAGTGTGGGCGCAGGTAAGGCGACAGTCTCCGGCCGCCAAAAATCAGCTTTGATTTTTCGAGGCCCTCATCGAGCATTGCGCGCGAGGAATCCGCGAGCGTAGCGTCGTGAAGCAAATCGTGATAACGCGAAACTGCTTCATGCAACATAAGCGTAGGCATTGATTCTTTGTTCGAGATAGAGAGTTCGACAAACTACGAACTTGCCGGACAATCCGTACTACAGGAGTGAGTTAGAGTATCACAGCACTTAGAAAGGCGGCCACGTGAGAGCAAAGATTGAGGGGTGGCAGCGCCCGCTACCACCCCTCAATTAACCGTAATTTCCGGGGATTATGGCTTGTCGGGCTCGTCGTCTTCGTCGGGCGAATACTGGAAGGTTAGATTTATCCGCTCCTTGTTTCGGACAACGATGCAGCTTGAACGGACCCCAGGTTTTACCGGCAACAGCCTTACGGCGCCGCGCGTGTAAACCCGTTCTCCGTCGATTGATTCGATCACATCTCCCGGACGCAAGCCGGCCTTAAAAGCGTCGGTTGCGGGGCGGACGGAAAGAACCAGCAAGCCGCCGGTCGAACCAAGACGCGCTGCCGGTGCCGGTCTTAGGGTGACCGCCTCTATTCCCTCGCCCAGCAGCGAGTGCCGCCGGAAACTCTTCGAAACTTCTTTCTCGATTCTTCTATAAGGAAAGAATGGATCGGGCGACTCGCTGAGCTGGATCTCCACAGCTTCGGAAAATTCCTTCTCGGGACGTGCCACTGTGAAGTGAACCGGAGTCTCCTGGCTTGCCTCGTCCAAAAGAAAAGTGAACTCCTGGGCGTTGCGAATAAAGTCGTCGTTGACAGTCAGGATTACATCGCCTTGTTTAAGCTTCGCCAGCGCAGCCGGACTTCCCGGAGCGACCCACGTGAGCATAATTCCCTGGGCCTTCTCGGCCAGCGCGCGGGCCCGCTGAAGCTCCCACCCATTGCGAAGAATTCGCTCGAGCGACGTGGCGCCAATAGGCTCGCCACGAATCCCAAGCCAGGGCCGAGGAACGCTGGCTTGTCGCGCCGTTACCCGGCTCGCGGCCATGCGAACCAGGCTCAAAGGCACTATCGTCGCCTCACCACCTTCAACCCCATTCACAATTCCCAACGTCTCATTATTGTCGTTGATGGCGATGCCGCCGATATTGGCAGGCGTAAACTTCGCTGACCTAACACGTACTTTGGCAAGGCCCCCCGATGGAGAGCGAATGACATCGACGACGAACGCCTCCGTTTCAGCGATCCGAATGTACATCGGACTTCCAGCTACACTTTCAGAACCCGGCGCAGGCTGAGGCCCAATCACGCGAATCTTTTGACCTACGGCTACCGCCTCCTCTTTCAAATCGACGTTGACTGGCAGGCTTTCCTTTGCCAGGGTGATCAGTGACAGTCCGGTAAGACCATCTAATCCAATGTAATGGCCCGAAATGCGTCTGCCGTCGCGCGTAATAATCCGGAGGTCGGCCGGCTCGAACAAATTTCCCTGGAAATTGATCGAGGGTACGCCGGGGATTGTGATCGTCGTTACTCGCGGAATAGCAGCTACAGGAGCGACCGGCGGTGCTTCCATTGATGGCGGTTCTGTCGTCCCTCCTGGCTTAGGAGGAAGGGGCGGAGGAACCGACGCGCGCGGCGTAAAAAACGCCGGCGGCGGCAACTCTGCTTCCGCTTCAGGCAGCCACGCAACAATTGTCTTTCCGTCGTCCAGAGCAAGGCCGGCAATAACATTTGTATGGACTTCACCGGAAAAATCGAATCGCTGATCGAGATTAACAATGACCTCCGCCTGCTCTTTCGACGCCAGTAAACTCATAACTTGAAGACCATTAAGCCGGTGAAGAATCGTAACCACCTGTGGCGCAGCGGGCTTGTTCTGAACAATTACACGGCGGGGACCGGATGCAGTTGGCGTCCGGTGCGGCGCGGGTGAAGGCGCCGCAGTTTGCGCTGCGGTCGGCAGGCAGCCTAGGCCGACCACGATTACGACTGGGAATGCCAGGGTCAACAACTTAAGTATCTTTGATGTTCTCATTGCTTGTTAAATCTTCCTCACCGATCTTTATCGGTCAACACCGGTTACCAGGTGTCTCTTGCCGATGCAATTAAGGGAGATGCGGTTTGCGATAAAGTTCGCTGCGATCCGAAACTAACTGACGGAAGTGAGATCGTTCGCGAGGCGCCGCGCGAATCGTCCACCGAAACCTTTAGGGACTGGTAAGAAGCGTTGATCGGGAAAGCCGCAGTTGGATAGGAATCAGAAAGCCGGTCAACGGCCGCCCCCGTTTGGGTTTGATCGAACGTACCAACACGCTTGCCGGTTCTGAGAGCGGCAAACTCTTTTCTCGCCCCAGGTGCTCTTACCGCGCGCCGGCCCGGCCCGACTGGTCGTGGCTCATTGCCTGTCATCCCAGCGAGCTGAACGGCATCAGGGGTCTTAACTCCGTTAACTGGGATTGGATTTCCTCCCCCTGACTCTGGCGTAACCGGTTTCGGTGCGACTACTTTTCCTCCTGCAACCGGAGTGTCGGGGCGCGCTTTGAAACTAACAAATACGAATGCCGAACCGATTAACAGCAGCATCGCAGCGACAGCGGCGGAACCAAGACCAAACGATAGATTCAAAAATGGCAGGACGCGCGTGCCTGCACGTTTTTCCGCCGCCAGGCGTGAGCGCACACGATAATCAAAATCTGCAGGCGCTTCCACAGTTTCAAGACTGGAAAGAATCGCGCGTAACCTGATTTGCTGTCGGGAAAGCGTCTCACATGCGGCGCAGACTTCGAGATGCGAACGTGCAGCCGCACTTAGGAAGTCGGCCGAGCGTGCTTCCTCGATATCGCGCCTAATGTTTCGGCAGTTAATGTTTCTCATGGTATTCCTCAGATATAAGCTGTCATCTTCTCTCGCAAAAACCCTCGCGCCCGGCTAATGCGAGACTTAATTGTCCCTTCGCTCGTTTCCAGGATGCGCGAAATATCCTCGTAACTCTTGCCTTCTACATCGCGAAGGATGAGAGGCGCCCGGTACTTCTCCGGCAATGTGCTAATGGCTCGCTGCACCGCGTGGCGGCGTTCCGCGTCGACCAGTTCTGTGTCGGGCAGTGGCTTCAGATCCGGCGGATTAAACTCCTGAGGCTCCCCGCCATCTCTTGCTTGAAAGAACCCGGTCAAGGACACCAACTTGCGCCGCTTTCGCTTACGAAGCTCACTAATCGCAAGATTAGTCGCTATGCGATAGATGTAAGTTGAAAAGGCGTAAGTCGTTTGGTAACGTTCCGCTGCTCGGTAAACTCTCACAAATGTTTCCTGCGCCAGGTCAACCGCTCCGTCGTAATCGTTCGTCATCCGGTAGATGTAATTCGTTATCGGGTTACGATAGCGTCCTACCAACTCTGCAAACGCGTCTTCGTCGCCAATCCTCGTGGCTTCGAGTAACGCATGATCCGAGGTCGGGTCGGCGACAACCTTAGGCCGCAACGCCGCGGAGAAATTAATGTCGATCGTAGTTAGTGTGTCCATCAGGGCAGGTAGGCTCTCACACCGCTGACGAGTCCCTTATTTTGACTATTTGCTCCGCAGCTCAGCGACTAACAGTTCCGGCAACGGAAGCGGCCACTTTGAACCTTATTATACCCCTGACCGTGGCCGCCCGCAGTTTATACACGCTCAAGTTGCTGACGGGTTCCGAAAGGTTGGCCAAAAGCGGAGGGTTACAAAGTCCTATTTTGTGCTATTTCGTGCAACTTCGTGGCAGTTACTGCTGCTTCAGTTTTCGCAATCTTTAAGCTTCGGGACCCTTGAATAGGGCATCGTCAAGCTTCACGCCGTAAGTGACATTCAGGATGCGCGTCTCCTGGATTTGCTTGCCCTCTTCCATCAATACCGTGCGGTAGAAAACAAGGGTCCCCTGGGCATACCGGTAATCCATGAATTTGCGCGAATACTTCAGCGGAGTTGAGCCTCCGGGAGCAGGCTCCTCGTATTCGAGCCAAAGGACGTGAAGAGACTTGGAGCTAATGTAGTAGCGGGTGGACTGCTTATCCTTGTCGATCACATCCAGGACGTAGAGATCCAGTCCCTTCTGCTTGTCCTTGCCAACCAGGTTGAGTGTCGAGCCGTTTTCTTTATACCTCAACAAGGTATCAAGGCTGTGGCGATGCTGCGCGAGAAAGGTGTTGGCCGCATCTTGTCTGGGAGTGAACGATGACCCGTTGATGATTCCAAATAACTGCCCACTGCCGTAGATCAAAGAGTATTCAAGCGTCGGCATCTTCTGGTCGAGCCGAATCTTATCTTTGTCCATGCTCTCGCCGCGAACGAAGCGGCGTTCATAGGATGCTTCTTCGGTTTTTCCGATCTCGCAGGTGGGTTTACAAATGCGTCCGCGCTCGATTCCATTGCGGCGAATCTTGTCCAGCAACTGGCGACTGCCGTACAGGAAAATAGTCGATTCGGCTACCTGTGCAGCCGTAACGGGCTTTCCGCTCTTGGCGTCAATCGTTTCTACTTTTGCGGGAGCACCTGCTGTGGTCGAAGGGGTGGGAGCAGGGTTTTGAGCAAACACCGTAATCCCACAGCCAATCAGGAGCATGAAAGTAACTGTCGAGGTAGTCAATGAACGGCGCAAAAAGTATTTCTCCTGTGGAAACAATTGAATAATTGCTATCGCGAAACGGGGAAAGTCTGGTTACCGAGCGTGCGAATTGTAGCACAGCGAGCCTGAAAGCTCGGGGTGCAACAGCTTGATTGATGCGCATTTGGGGCTGTTCAGATGCCTGTTTATCATCCCTTCTGGAAGGCTAAAGCACGTTATCGATCCGGCGGGCAATGAGCAGATTTATGCTTACGACGCTTGTCGGCAATCTCGCCTCCTACACCGATTACTAGCGCCGTTCTTCCTCCCATATAAGGATGAGCGATAAATGAACCTTTGCATTGACAGTGAGCCCGCCTCCACCGGGGCTCCTTTTTCGCTCTTTCTTGATGCAAGAGTCTTTGTATAAACAAAACGAGTAGGTTTTGAATTTCGCTGTTGACAGACTCGGCTACCCGTCATATTTGGAGTGGGTTTTTAAATGAGGCAACGATACCCATTTGGAGTGGGTTTTAGATGAGGCAATTCGTACTGTGACCATCACCGCGCCCGATGGAACCTATTCCAAGCGGCTGCTGCATGGGGGTCCAAATTCCGACAGCAGATTTGGTTTTGAAGACGCGCGCAATGGCATGGCCTACGACGAGAGTTCGTATTCTGCGTCGGATCAAATGCTGCGTCGCTCCCTGACAGAGTGGATAGTGTCTGGGCCGGCATCCGGCGGCGAGTGGACCGCAACCAGAGATCCGCGGGTAAATAAGCAGATTCAGATACTGCTCGACACGGGCGGGGATGCGCTCACGAAAACGACCACTTTCGCTTATGACGCCGACCTGAACCGCAGTTCTGCAAGTGAGTACGACTATCAGCCGGTGAGTCAAACAACCGGGCAAACGGGAGCCATAAGTACAATCGCTGCCGGCAGCCTTTTGCGGACCTCGGAAACGACCTTTCTCGTCAACGATGCGAATATCGACGCCACTACGCGCGCCGCCTATCGCGCGCGCGATCTGCTCGGCTTGGTTAGTTCCGCGCGCGTAAAGAATGCAGTGGGCACGATTGTGGCGC
>JBOGOP010000091.1:0-18026 GCA_050747225.1 Pyrinomonadaceae bacterium | reverse complement strand
CCTCAAGCATTCAGGCCATGATGAACCAGGTCGCTACCCCGTTCCGTATTAGTCGACCCACAGTGCTGGAGAAGTTCAGCGGTCACCGCTTAGTTAACTTCGATGAACAACGGTAGGGCAACTAGCCAAATTTTGCCAGTCGCTGGACCTCTGATTGCAGATTTGAGGCAGAAGTCTGGACAGAACAAGTGGAGCGCGATAGATTCTTCAGCCCTGAGAAACTGTTTGCGTTTTCCAGATGCGTTGAAGTGGTCGCCGTGAAACCCTGTCCACTGAAGTCTTAATTAGTATGCGTACCCAGCAGAAGCTCTCACTCGTCATTTTCCTCGCCATCTTGGCGACGGTCGTTGCCCGATCGCAGGGTGAAAACAGCCCGACGAAACACTTTGAGAAAGCCGGCGTCGCATTTGACTATCCGGCTAATTGGACCGTAACCGAGAGTGACGCGCCTGGACTGCGAACTGTGACGGTCGCTCCCGCACCCGGTTCAACTCAAATCGTCGTGGTCGTGAGTTCTGGGTCCGCATGCGACTTTGAGACTGAGCGCGATAAGATCAAGGGCGCATTAATTAAACGGCTCGCAACCCTGATCCAAGCCGGTGACGCCCCTAGCGGTGCTCCGGTAAAAACAAAGGCTGGGACTTCCGAGATGGAAGGCACGCAATTGCACGGGCTAATAGATCATAAGCCGGCGCTCGGTGATGTCTATTTCTCTCGAATGAATGGACATTTCGTCGGCCTTGCCTATGTTCGGAAAGTTGACGACGAACTCGCGACTTCGGCCTGGGGCGCGGTTCGAGATTCTCTCAAAGTTAGGTCTGGAGTGCTCACTGTAATTGGTTCGGAAGCCACCAGTAGCTCTAAGCCACTAATACGTGGTGACGTGTTGAATGGCAAGGCAATCGCTTTGCCCAGACCAGACTACCCGCCAATCGCAAGATCGGCTCACGCCAGCGGGACGGTCGTCGTCCAGGTATTTATCGACGAGGCGGGCGCCGTAATTGCGGCTCATGCTATTTCAGGACATCCGTTGTTGCAGGGCGCGAGCGTTGCAGCAGCCAGACAAGCTAAGTTTTCACCGACTAAACTGTGTGGTGAACCTGTGAAAGTGACCGGCGTCATCACCTATAACTTTGTTGCGATGTAAGTAGTCAGACGTCGCGAAGCTGTCTGCTTCAATTCTACGCCAGGAAAAATGGAGGGCCGTTTATGACTGCTATCCCTGACTTTGGTCTCTCAACGATCGAGCAAATCGCGGTCAGCGCACAGGACATCGACCGGGCCGTCGACTTTTATCGCGACAAGCTGGGCATGAAACACCTCTTCAGCGTGCCGCCGAATTTAGCCTTCTTCGACTGCGACGGCATCAGGCTAATGCTCTCGCTGCCACCGAAGCCGGAGTTTGATCACCCCAGCTCAATAATCTATTTCAAGGTAGATGACATTCAACAGGCTTATGCGACGCTTACGGAACGCGGCGTACAGTTTGAGGAGAAGCCGATCTTTGTAGCGGATATGGCCACTTATGATCTGTGGTTAGCGTCGTTCCGCGATTCGGAAAATAATTTGCTGGCGTTGATGGGTCAAGTTCCGAAAAGCTCGTAGCAAACATTTGTCCGAACTTCAGGAAGGTCGGAAGCGAGCGATAACTCCTTGGAGTGCGGCGACCTGTCGCCGCTTTCGCCAGTCGCGACCTGTCGCGGCTACCTTGGGCTAGAAAAGTTGCAAAGATGGGGCGTCATAGCCGCCCTGGGCCAAAGCGGTGACAGGTCACCGCACTCCAAGGAGTCGCCTCTACCAAAGCCTATTTGGAACTTGTACGCATAACCAAAGTAAGCGACAAGCTAAAGCTATCGGACATTTTAATCTTTCATATTCGACCGGAGGCATGAATGAAACGACGACAGTTTCTTGAAACTAGCGCACTCGGGTGCGCTCTCGCTATCAGTCAACCAGCTTCTCTGCTAGGCACCCCCAATAACCCGCCGGCAGTTCCGAAAGATTTTGAACTTGAAGAACTCACGATCACTGAATTGCAAAGTGGCATGCAATCCGGCAAGTACAATTCGCGCCAACTAGTGAAGAAGTACCTGGATCGTATTGA
Source organism: Pyrinomonadaceae bacterium (assembly GCA_050747225.1). Classification (GTDB taxonomy): domain Bacteria; phylum Acidobacteriota; class Blastocatellia; order Pyrinomonadales; family Pyrinomonadaceae; genus PSRF01. The sequence goes on along the minus strand of JBOGOP010000091.1, from coordinate 15,922 downwards.
CGACATCGACAAAGACGGTCCCCGATTGAATTCCCTGATCGAAGTCAACCCTGATGCCATGGCGATTGCTGAAGCGCTCGATCGTGAACGCAAAGAAAAGGGCGCGCGCGGACCACTGCACGGAATTCCTATTCTAATTAAGGACAACATCGATACCGCGGACCGCATGATGACAACCGCAGGATCGCTCGCTTTGGTCGGTTCACGGCCGGCGCAGGATTCTTTTGTGGCAAAGAAGCTGCGCGAAGCCGGTGCTGTAATCCTGGGCAAAACAAACCTCAGCGAGTGGGCAAACTTTCGTTCAAGCCACTCCAGCAGCGGCTGGAGCGGTCGCGGCGGACAGACGAAGAATGCGTATGTGCAGGATCGGAATCCGTGCGGCTCCAGCTCTGGGTCAGGCTCCGCTGCCGCCGCGAATCTTTGCGCTGCCGCTATAGGCAGCGAGACAGACGGTTCTGTTGTTTGTCCCTCGTCTGCAAACTCGCTGGTCGGAATTAAACCGACCGTAGGTCTTATCGGACGTTCCGGCATCATTCCCATTTCCCACAGCCAGGACACCGCTGGACCCATGGCGCGGACGGTCAGCGACGCAGCAATTCTGCTCGGCGCGTTAACCGGAATTGATCCGAACGACGCGATCACGAAAACCAGCGCGGGCAAATCTTTTGCCGCCTACACTCAGTTTCTGAACAAGGACGGATTGCGAGGCGCACGTCTCGGCGTCGCGCGAAAGTATTTCGGCTTCAATGACAGCGTGGACAAGTTGATGAATGATCTGATTGCCGAGATGAAGAAGATGGGCGCAGTGATCGTCGATCCCGCCGATATCCCCACCTCAGGAAAGTTTGACGATTCGGAACTCGAAGTCTTGTTGTACGAGTTCAAGGCTGATCTGAATAACTACTTAGGAAAGCTCGGTTCCAGCTCGCAGGTTCACTCGCTGAAAGACGTCATCGAGTTTAACGAGAAGAATCGCGATCGCGAGTTGATCTACTTTGGCCAGGACCTCTTGATTAAGTCCCAGGCCAAAGGCCCACTCACGGAAAAGAAATACCTGCAGGCGCTGGCTAAGAATCATCTTCTTTCGCGTACGCAAGGCATCGACTTTGTCATGCGCAAGCACAAGCTCGACGCAATGATTGCACCGACGGGCGGCCCGGCCTGGCCGACCGACTGGATTAACGGAGACCACTTCACCGGTGGTTACTCATCGGCGTCGGCAGTTGCCGGGTATCCACACATCACCGTTCCAGCCGGCTATGTGTTTGGCTTGCCGGTGGGCATCTCCTTCTTCGGCGGCGCGTGGAGTGAGCCGAAGTTAATCAAGTATGCCTACGCGTTTGAGCAGGCGACTAAGGCCAGACAAGCGCCGCGATTTCTGCGTTCGCCTGAGTTCAATTCGTAACAGGACGATCCACGAAATCACACAAAACTACACTAACAACGTTGCGTGTGAGTTCGTGTCCTTTCGTGGATCGTATTCTTTTTTTGAAATCCGTGGTTAACGAATAGCAATTTTGAAGAAGCAAGCGCGCCCACTCGGAACCTATACTGCCAATAGCGAAAGAGAGGAAATGAAACTATGGCGGCAAGCCAACCAAAGCAGAAATCGATCTACGGCGTACATCCCGGCGTAGCGATGACGCAGAAATGGATCTCAGAACTCAAGACAAAGACCGGGCGCACTCTCGATGAATGGCTTCGCCTGATCAAGAAGTCGGGACCCAAAGACGAGAAAGCCCGGCGTGAGTGGCTAAAGACTGAGCACGGATTGGGTACTAACTCAGCGTGGTGGCTGGCCGAACGTGCTGACGGCAAGGGCACTGAAGTTGGCGACCCTGATGAATATCTTAGGGCCGCCGAAGGCTACGTCGAAGCGATGTTCTCCGGTTCCAAGGCAGGGTTGAGGTCAATCTATGATGCGATGTTGAGAGTGGGTCTGAAGGTCGGCAAAGACGTGAAGGCGTGTCCCTGCCAGACCATCGTTCCCTTGTATCGCAATCATGTCTTCGCGCAAATCAAACCTACTACGAACAAGCGAGTTGATATCGGTTTCGCGTTGGGAGATATGAGACCGAAAGGCAGGTTGATCGATACCGGCGGCTTCGCGAAAAAGGATCGTATCACCCACCGCATTCCACTCGAATCGCCCAAAGACATCGACGACGAAGTGAAACATTGGCTGAAAGTCGCCTACGATCGCGACGCTTAGTTGTAACGCAAACTGTTAGTTTGCGATGTTGCACGACAACTTACGAACCGTTCGCAAACTAACAGTTTGCGTTACGCGCGAAAGAGACCATGACCACAAAAACAACCAAGGCCGCAACGGCGCCACGCATGAGCGACGAGGCAGTCCAGGCAAAAACCGGCAAGACCTGGAAACAGTGGTTCGCCATTCTCGACAAGGCCGGCGCGAAGAAGATGAACCACCAGGAGATGGTCAAGTATCTCAACACGAAGCAGGGCGTCGGATCATGGTGGCAACAAATGGTTACCGTCACTTATGAACGAGCGCGCGGCTTACGTGAGATGCATCAGAAACCTGGCGGGTATGAAATCAGCGTCAGCCGGACTATCAATGTTCCGATTAGCAAGCTCTATCACGCCTTTGCCAATGACAAAGCACGCAACGCCTGGCTGGCCGAGGATGGACTCGCGGTACGCAAAGCGACGCCGAACAAGTCAATGCGTGTTACCTGGAACGACGTGAAGACGAGTCTGGAGATTAGCTTCATTGCCAAGAGCGATGACAAGAGCCAGGTTGTGGTGCAGCACAGCAAACTTCCCAACGCTAAAGCTTCCACAACCATGAAGACTTACTGGGGCAAAGCTCTGGATCGCCTGCGTGCCTCGTTGGAGAAATGAAGGTTCAGCGCGGCTCCGCCGCAATCATCAGTTCAAGACCTTCAGTGCAAGACTCTTTGCACCGAGGTGGTGTACGCATTTGCGACCTGTGTCTTGAACTCCAAGCCGAACGCCTGTAAACATTTCGGCGATGGAGCCAGCAGAGATCACACCTTCTTCTGAGGAGTCTGTCGAAGCGTCTCCTCATCTCGAGCTTGGCCGTCGCGGTGAAGAGTTGGCAGCGGCTTATCTGCTGCAAATCGGCTATCGGATCGTGGCCGCAAACTTCTCGCTTCCCGTCGGCAGGAGTAGAACAGGCGCCGTCATTAACGTAGAGATTGATTTGGTGGCTTACGAAGGCCAGACGCTTTGCTTTGTTGAGGTGAAGTCGCGCGCATCGAGTTGGTTTGCGCCACCGCAGGCCAACGTCGACCGGCGCAAGCAGCGCCAGATAATGCGCGCCGCGAGGGTGTATCGGCGCATGTTTGACCTCGCCGGCGCGCCTTACCGCTACGATGTAATCTCTGTGGTACTACCCGACAAAGAAGACTCCGCCACAGATTTTGAGATCCAACTGCTTCGCAACTACTGGAGTGAGGACACGCTGAGGAAGCGAATGTGGTCTGGTACGTACTACGAGTGAGCGAGACCTGGTCACGAAGTCGGTGTCCTCTGTTAGTTTGTGGCTGATATTAGTTTGTGGTGGAGCTCAAACAAAAAAAGCCGCGCTGTAAAGTTTTACCTTCACGGACTTTTGCGGCTCTCTGTTGGGTGACGTGCCAACGAACACCCGATCGGGCCGAGTGCAATCCGCGCATCACGATCAATAAGCTGATTTCCTGATATTTGTGCGTTAAGCACTGCTGCTTGACTGCATCGAGATTGCTCAACTGCTCGCCAGCGCACAGTTATGTAGTGCTGGCGAAAAAGATAAACGGCCAGAAGGCCTTACCTTGCTCGCCCTTTTATCCTTATGGGAGCCATATAGGAGTCACCAATTTGGCAACACGCTGATGTAGCAACCGCGCAAAGTCGCTTCGCTTGACAACAATCATCGAATCATTAGAATCGTGCGTGCTCTTAAAGCGGGAGTAGCTCAGTGGTAGAGCATCGCCTTGCCAAGGCGAGGGTCGCGAGTTCAAGTCTCGTCTCCCGCTCCACTATTTTCAGGGGGAAGGCGGAAGGATGAAGGATGAACGGTTCGCCTTTCACCGCCGCTATCAGATTTAACTTCATCCTTCCGCCTTCATCCTTCATCCCTCCAGGGCGGCGTAGCCAAGTGGTAAGGCAGAGGTCTGCAAAACCTTTATTCATCGGTTCGATTCCGATCGCCGCCTCCAAATCCTTCAACAACTTACGGGAAGTCATCAACCTCAAGTAAAACCTGACTGTGGGGACTTTTGTGGGGGGTCTTTGACGGTTTGGGATATTCGAAACCCTCAAGCGATGTGCTCGACATCCTCGGTAGGGCATGCGATGCGTTCGTAGCATGTTCGCATGTTGTAAATACACATGACACTATGGCGGCCTTTTATAGCGAGCCTGAGGGATGTTGACGAATAACTCTGGATGAAAGTTGTAAGTCGCGTTTAGAAATCTGGGTTCTCGGCGACTTCCCTAAAATGTCATAATATGCAGCTATGCCAATTGACACTAACAGTCAAGAATTTCAGTTGCTGCTACGCCAGTTTGAGAAAGGCAATGTTGTCCTCTTTGCGGGTGCGGGATTTTCGCTCGGTGCGGCGAATAGGTCTGGTGACGATCCGCCTACCGGCAAAGACCTAGCGAAACTTCTAGCCGAGCGGTGTGGCTGGACGTATCGGGACGAGGAGCTACCCATTGTATACGCGCAGGCTCGTACCCATTTGGGAAGTGAAACGCTGTGGGGTTTTCTTGATGAACTGTATAAGGACTGCACGCCTTCGGCTTGGCAGCATGCCGTTACCGAACTCCTCTGGTATCGAATCTTCACGACCAACATCGACGACGTAATAGAAAACTCATATATGAAAGGAGGTGCTCAGCGACTGGATCTCATTACCTGCCCGGCACCTTTCCAAGAGCAAGATCAATTCTACGAGCGAGTGCAGTGCGTTCATCTTCACGGTTGTGTTCTTGATCGATCGAAGCTACTGACCTTCACACTTGAAGAACTGGCAGACCAAACGGCGAAACCGAGCCCCTGGTATCAGACAATGATAGCCAATATGTTGGGCAAGTCGTTTGTGTTTGTCGGAACAAGATTATCCGAGCCGCCGTTTAATCATTATTTACGCCTTCGATCAGAACGTGAAAGAGGCGTTCCAGAGCACCGCGCGAAGGCGTTCCTAATTTCCCCGGGTTTGACGTCGATCTACCGACGGCAGTTTGAAGATCAAAATTTTGTCGTTATTGATGCGAACGCTGAAAACTTCTTCAATGTTTTAGTTCCGGCTGTTGCCGCGCGAGTGGCGACAAGATTGGATCTTCTGAAGAACCGCTATCCACACCAAATCGCGGCTATAAACGAAGGCGCATTCGACGCTCAGTCGGTGGTATTGCGCCAATTTGAACTTGTAGCAGGGGAAGCACAAGCGACGGACCCGAGAACTCACAGCTACTTCTACGACGGGGCAGAGCCTTCGTGGAATGACATAAGAACTGGGATTGACGCTGAGCGCGAGGTGACTAATGAATTCTTGCAAGAGCTGACCAATGATGTGGAGGGCGTTAAGGTCTTTGCGATTGTAGGACAAGCTGGCTCGGGTAAGAGTACAACATCTAAGCGTGTCGGTTTCGAGCTATTCCGCGACGGTCGAGCGGTTTACTTTGCGACAACGCGCCAAAAACTTGAAGTACCTCCAATTCTCGATCTAATTAACAGCCTGGGTTCTCGACACGTCTTTCTTTTCTTTGACGACGCTCGTTCACATGTCACCAGCGTGGCTCGAATCGTCAAAGCGCTGCCAGGAGCGGCTAATGTCACTTTTGTTCTCACCGATCGTACACACATATTGCTGCCAAAGCTACAGCGGGCTCGGTTGAGGACCGTGACTCTAGAAATGCCACCTTTGGTTAGGCCGGACTGCGAGCGGATTATTTCCAAACTAGAGCAGTTTGGCCTCCTGGGCGCGCTGCAAGGATTGACTCGACAAGAACGATTGCGCGAATTTCTCGGTCGATCCAGGAAGCAATTGCTCGTCGCCATGAAGGAAGCTACTTCCGGGCGCGGCTTCAACGTCATCATTGAAGATGAATACAGAACATTGGCGTCTGACAATGCGCGACTCGCCTATGCGATTACATGCTTGGCGTATGTACACTTTGCTCCTGTTCGAAGGCGCCACCTCATCGCATGCCTTGACGGTAATGATATCGAAAAAGCAAATACGTTGGAGAGCGATTTAAATGGCGTAGTGATCTCTTGGGGCAGTAGTGATCACCTGTTATCGCCACGGCATCGCGTCATTGCGGACCATGTGATAACTGGACCGGTGACAGTTGCCGTTCGCGAGGAAGCCGTCAAGCGATATCTTGCCCAAATCAGTAGTGACATAAATCCAACCACCGTGCGTCTTCGAACAGCCGAATTTATCGCTTACCGTGGAATAATCAATTTCGACAGTATGCAAGACTTGTTTGGTTCAGATTATGACGTCATCGATGGAATTTACAACGAACTGAAGAATTATTACGGTGAAGACTATCTCTTCTGGCTTCAGTACGGTCGGGCCCAAGTTTACTTCGACAACTTTTCAGTGGCAGAGAACTACCTAAACCAATCTCTCGGCATACGTCAAAATTTCCAAGCCGAACATTACATGGGAGTTTTGTTTTTGAAGCGCGCATTGTATCGTGATCATCCTAGTGAGGCGGCGGCAGATGCCAAAAAGGGTGAAGAAATCTTGCGCGAACAGATTCGAGACCGTGGAGACTCTGATCCCTACCCATATTCAGCACTGGTTACCCACAAATTTCGGTATTTGCGAAAGTACGGCACGACTAAGCTGCAAGAAGAAATGGAGGAGCTCAAGCAGCTTGCAGAAAGCGGTGTTAGAAACCATCCGCTACACGCACCACTGAAAGATGCTTACAAAGAAGTATTGCGAGCGTACCTTTCACTCGCGGTTTCCGACGGAGCCCAACCTGCTAGCGAGCTTGAAGAGGAAGATTCTGCAGCTGACGCGGCTCTTGACTAAAACGTAACCGATACCAGGGTCGGGCATGCGATTCTGCGATTTTCAAGAATCAATGTCTGGAGTACTCCGTCATACACCGGGAGTTGTTAATTGACCCCGACCGATACCCCTACAAGAATCTCATCGACTGAACAGCTACATTCTGCGATTAATACGATCCAAGGCAAGAATGCGAACAGTCGATTGGTTTTCCGAGGACAACGGTACAACCTCCCGCCGATTCCGTCAGCCCAACGTCGTATTGATGACCCAAACTATCGGGTCGCGCAAGCGATACTCCATTCTTCATGGAACAGCGCCGCTGCATACTTGCTTCCCGACGTCACCATTTCTGACCATCCCTTCCAACGCCTTCTGGGTTCGATGGCGCTACTTCAGCACTATGGCTTTAGGTCATGGTTCGTAGACATAACATCAGATCCTGAAATCGCAGCATGGTTTGCTACTCACAAATACATCTCAGGAAGAATCCTAGTAGCCCAAGGGCACATTCATTCAGATCCCGATCCGTCGGCGCATCTAACCGATCGATCTGCTGCAGTCGTTTCGACGGCGCGCTACGAAAGGTGCGATACGGATGGATTTCTTTTTGTCTTCCAGGCTTCTAACGATCGCGGAAGTGCCTACTCGTTGAGTGAAACTCTTTCGCCTTCCGCCTTACGTGTCCATCGTCAAAAGGGAGGCGCATTGATCCCTCCACTCGATGGTCTGCCAGTAAGTTCGTTGCTACTCGCCACTTTCATTATTGATGGGTCGATTGTTTTGCCTGAACGGCTTAATGCACATTGGTTGTTTCCCCCACCTTCTGCGGATGAAGTTTACAAGAAGCTTCTTCGTGTGCCTTATGTCGTCAACGAGTCAAGCCTCGATGAAGAGCCTCTGCTAGGTTGGCCCGGCCTGATCGATCTGCCATTGTACATTTATGACGTGAATCCCGAAGTTGACTCTCTCCGGCATATCAGGGTACTCGTGGGATATCACGGGCCAAATCTTGTTGGCGATCCAAATCGGACGGTCGTAGTACTTCCGTTATCGAGTCACCCTAAGATTTCCTACGCCACGTCCTGGGAACTTCCCAATGAGTCCCTTCCCACGGGTGCAACGAACATTAATTTGCGCAGGCGAGAATTTCTTACGAAGCCTTTAAACTTCTCAGTTTGGAAGGCAAGAAGTATGTTCCTTCTGTACCCTGTCCAACAAATGCTAGTGACTTTTATGTATAGAGATGCCGTTTATCCATTGTTTCGGGGTTTGCTTGTCGATATCGCGGGTGAGCATGACGTTCGTATTACTGCTGTAGCCGAAACCATGGATCACCTTGTAACAGGAGACTTCAACCCAGGGGATGAAACGCGTTTTCTGGAGGATTTTTATTTTCTAACTGAGAGACTCGAGACCGGTGACGCATCGTTGATACAAAAAGGTCCCGACTTGCATTATGAGTGGAAAGGATGGGAAGGTCGTCATCATGAAGACCCTTTGGCGGAATTCCGAACGCTGTATTCTGCTTGGGGCCCAGTGATGTCATAGAGACTCAAACAGGACTGAGCTCCTCTACGAGTCGAGAGTCTCACTATTTCGCCATCCGAAAGGCCTCAAGCTTTGTCATCGCAGCGAATTGATGCTCTTCAGTGGGATGCGCGTAGCGCAGCACCATCTGAATTCGCGAGTGTCCAAGCATCGCCGCAAGCGTGACCAAGTCAATGCCGGCCATCGCCCCACGCGTCGCCCAGGTATGACGGAGATCATAAAGCCGGAAGCGCGGGATCGGGCTTTCGTTGACTTCTGCTCTAATTCGGTTAATTCGCGCGAGCGTGGCGACATGCGCAGCGTTTACCTTAACAATCGGTTGATCCTTCACACGACCTGGAAAGAGAAAGTCGCGTTTGATTTTCTCAATCCGTCTAGCCAAAACCGCAGTAGCCCTCTCAGTCACTGGCACTTTGCGTCTGGCTGCTTTGGTCTTTCCGAAAGGATTGAAGACATAGCTTTGCTCAAGATGAACGTTCTCGCGGCGAATGCGGCAGACTTCTTCAGGCCGCATTCCGGTTTCGAGCATCATCGTCGCAACGTTTCGCAGCGGTTGTGATGCGGCGAGAAGGTATAGCTTCTCCTCTTTGGCGGTGAGGACTCGCATCTGCTCATTATCCTCGAACAGGTACTTCACCTTCCTGACGGGATTCTTCGGAACGATATCTTCGAAGCGATTGAACAGAATTTTCAGGCAAGCCAGTTCGCGGTTAATCGTCGCAGGAAAGACAGCCGTAGTCATTAGACGGTGCCGTAGGGTATTATTGGCGTCAAGATGATCGACGAAAAGCTGCTGGGACGAATCACTGCCAACCCCGAGATTTTCGGTGGCAAGCCGATCATTCGCGGGCTGCGGATTTCAGTCGAACTCATCCTTAGCCTGCTCGCCCAAGGCGAAACGCACGAGACCATTCTGGCTGATTATCCTGAACTGGAACCCGACGACCTTCGCGCATGTCTGGCGTATGCACATGCGGCAATCTCAAACGACAAGCTTGATTCACTCCACGTTCCCGCCTGATGCGATTCCTCATTGACCGTTGCGCAGGGACATTGATAGCCGCATGGCTTCGCGCGCAAGGACACGACGTAGTTGAGTCGCGGGAACTCGGCGCAGACCCAGGTGACCGCGTTCTGTTGGAATGGGCTGCGCAGCAATCAAGAATCCTCATTACAATCGATACCGACTTTGGACAGTTGGTTTTTCTGCACGGTCAGTCACACCGCGGCTTAATTCGTTTGCCTGATGTTCCTTCGCACGAAAGAGTGGTGATCATAAAAGATCTGATTGAGCGCTTTCGGAGTGAGCTGGAGTCCGGCGCAATCATTACCGTTAGGGGAGCCAAGATCAGGATTTCAAGATCACCCATGGGAAGCTCGAAGTGAAGGGCGCATAAGGCAGGTTCGCGCTTCGCCGAATATAATTCGCCACGTTACAATCGTAGTCACTCGGGATTTGAATCGATGCAGAACAACAGAAAGAGACGACCGACGCATCCGGGCGAGATTCTGCGCGAGGATGTCTTGCCGGCAGCGGGATTGACGCAAGATAAGCTTGCGCGCTTGCTTGGCGTCTCGCGACGTACCGTTAGCGAGATCTTGCACGAGCGCAGACCTGTTACTACCGACATGGCGCACCGCTTGGCGCGCGCTTTTGGTACGTCGCCGGAGATGTGGTTGGGTTTACAGCAGGACGTTGATCTTTGGGATACCCATCAGGCTCGCCGCAAAGAATACGAGCGAATCAAACGAGTCGACACAACGAAAGCTGCATGACAGTGGGGAAGCAGAAGAATACCAACCGCAACGGAGAACTTACCGGCGTGGAAGCCGCGTTACGCCGTGCGGCGCTGAGGGCCCGCGAAGTCGCGGCACAGACTGGCACGCCGCTGGTCATATTTCGGAACGGGAAGATCGTGAAGCTCATGATTTCGCCGAATCACGTAACCAAGACTTCTCGAAATTGACGAAATCGACTGTGGGGACTTTTGTGGGGACTTTGCGTCGATCCTGAGTATTACCGAGTAACGAGGCGATCAAAAATCGACAGTGTTTAGCTACGGATACCACTCCATGACACTCGGTGACACTTGCCCTGGCCGAACTGCAAAACCTTTATTCATCGGTTCGATTCCGATCGCCGCCTCCAAATAACACCTTCCATACTGAGGATTTACAATAGGTGGCTGAGCTGACAGCCAATCGCGAGCAGTTTTCACTTCAAATGTCCTTATTATGAACTAGCTACCTCTCTCTGTACCCCTGGTGGTGTGAGGGGGAAGTCCCCACACTCGCCTTACTGCGCGGGCGGCGGCTCCCCGATATTGCTGACGTGGTTCTGGACGAGTTGCCAGCCGTTGCTGCCCTTTGCCCACACGTGTGTGCTGCGGTACGTCGGCTTGCCGTTGACCGTCCCACGGTGAGTCATCACCGCCAGTTTGCCGCCGCCGTAGAACCTCACCACGTACTCGTCCGCCATGTCTGTGTCCTCGGTATGCTTGAGTTCCGCCATGTACTGCATCTTGTTCTGTATCTGGCCGAAGGAGGTCGTGCCCCAGTAGTCGGCTGCCACTATGCGGTCGATGGTTTTGCGATCTTCGTCGTTGAGCCGCAACTCTGCCGCCGTCCACTGTTTGTCTAAGGCTATCAGCGCCTGCTCGTCGTTGGCCTTGGTGCTGTTGGGCTGCGCAGCAGTAAGCGACGCAGCCGCCATTATCAAGGCCGTGAGCAGCACTACACGCGTCATTTGCCTCATAAGATCTTTATCCTTTCGTTAGTTGGTGTAGAAAAAAACGGGGGGAAAAAGTCGAGCTTAGTTCGGGTTGAACTCTGCGGGCCGGTGCGCCTTGGCATCGCTAATCTCGATTGCGGGCTACTCATTAAAGCTGGCCGTCTTCTCATTGAGACCTGACGCTTCCAACTCTACTGCTCGCGCATAGCGACGAATCGCAGGAATTGCTTGCTCCTGCATTTCTGCTGCCGAAGCGAAGCGCTGGCGCGCCTCTTTTGCGAGCGCCCTTTGCAAAGCGGTATTCACTGCGTCCGATTCGGCTAGTTCACTTTCGAAGACAAATGGCTGGCTGATTATGGCCGCAAGGAGTTCATGGTAAGTTTTACCCCGAAACGGACGCTTGCCAGTTAGCATCTCCACCGTGATCACGCCCAGCGAGAATAGATCGCTACGTTCGTCAACCACACCGCCAGTTAGTTGCTCCGGCGCCATATAACCTAACGTGCCCATGACTGCGCCCGGGGTTGTCAGCGGCACGGCGGTCGGGCTGGCTGAGTCGGCCCCATCGATTTGTTTGATCTTTGCCAGGCCAAAGTCGAGCACCTTCGCGACCTGTTGCCCTTTGTCTCCGACAGTGATGAAAATGTTGTCGGGTTTGAGATCTCGATGAATGACCCCGGCTGCATGGGCTGCGCTAACGGCGGCCAGAATCTGCTCGAGCCAATCAGCCGTCACCATTGCCGGAATCCGTCCGTTACGTTTGAGAATCGATCCGAGCGTTTCACCTTCGGCGAGTTCCATCACCAGATACGCGCCACCGGTGTTCAGCAGGCCATAATCGTGGACGGTGATAATGTTCGGATGGGCCAGCCGCGCCGAAGTTTGCGCTTCGTGTTCGAACCGTCGCAGCGCCTGGGCTTCGCCAAACAAGCTGGCACCAAGAATCTTCACCGCCACGTTACGATTCAAGCGCTGGTCTGTTGCCTGATATACAGCGCCCATACCGCCACGGCCTAAAAGCTTGTCGAGCCGGTATCTTGCTTCTATCGTTCGTTCGACCGGCAGCGAAAGTGTCAGCTCGCTTCGATCATTGGTACAGAACTTTTGTGTGCTATCAAAGCAGACGCCGCACCTGGGACATTCTTTCAGCAGATTTATCTGCCGCTCTTCAACGCGCGCCAGCACTTCGTGTTTGATCCGACGGTCGCGATCCACGCGCTCCTTAAGACGGACGTTCTCATAGACCATCGCAATTTGATCGGCCAGTGCTTCTAATAATTGACGATCGCTTGCCGTATACGGCACTTCCGATTTCTTTTGCCCGAGCAAAAAGAGTCCTGCAAGACGGTTGTCAGTTCCGGTCATTGGGACAGCCAGCCTCGTGCCCAGTTGCGATAGCCAGTCTTTTTCACTTTGTGGAAGGTTGATCTTCTGCGGGAATGGAAAGTCTACGGCGCCACCTTGATATTCGATGAAGCGCAGCAGTTCAAACTCTTCAGGTATGCGCAACTCTTCGCCCGAACCACCGGAGGAGTAGCCCAGGCTGAGGTCGCGACGCTCCACCTCTCGATAAAACAGGTACAACCGCTCGGGATGCAGCGCCGCATCAACTCTCTGACTGACCAGCCGCGACAACTCATTCACAGAATCGGCCTTTCTCACGTCGTCGGTCAGTTCGCGCAGGATCTGGTCCTGATTGTACTGCTCGCGGAAAAACTTTCGATCAATCGCCTCACCCAGACTCTTGCGAAAGACAAGTCCTACCGCGACGGCGGCCGCGGCCAGCAAATAGAAGTACAAGGAGTTGCGAAACAGAATCTCGTCAAGCGGACGATGGCGGTTGGCGATGATGGTCAGAACCAGACCGGCGATGGGCAGGGCGATGAGGACGCGCAGCGCGTTTTTGGCAAGCAAGTATTGAATGCCGATACGGATAATCAGGCCGACTGGTATCACTTGATGACGCACGATGGCATAAGCAAACGAAAGAGGAATCAAGGGGAACGTTAGCATTATGCCGAGTTCAACAATTAACCATGCCGTGTTGAATGAAGGATTGAAGATGATCAGGCTGAGAATAAAAAGGACGAATGGTACCAATCCGACCAGAGTGCCCGCGACTACTACCCGCAACTTGCGTCGCGCTAACTGATCCGCTTTCAAGTAGTTGACAACCATCGACACCAGCCCGCTAACCAGGTATAGCAAAAAGATGATGGCGACGACTCTTGTTACATAAGTAAGACTTCCGTACCCGCCAAATGCGTGATCTGCTGTAGTCGCTCGCGCGATTAGCTCGGTTGCAGAAAACGGAACGGCAATCAGCAGGTAAGGAAGATAGAGATAATACTCAAAACGAGGAAGGCGCCGCAGCAATGGTGAGGGCCGGGGAAAGACAAGAAAAAGATGAAGCAAGATAGGGGCAAAGGCCCTGCCTGCCAGGAGAGCCAGGATTAGAGTTCCGACGAGCCACGATGAATGATCGGAAAAGATCACCGTCATCAGCTCTTGCGGTGAAGGACCCCATTGCCAACAGGTCGCCAGCATAAGCGAGAGCAGCAAGGCTTGTTTGTTGTCTCGCTTGAGCAAGAAAACAATCAATCCAGTCACAGGGAAAACTGCTAAGAGTAGCCAGGACACGACACCAATGATCTTGTGCCAGAGCGATCTGCGTGCCGCCGTTAGAGTAAACTCGTGTGTTTGTCCGCCACGTCGAACGGTCAGGGTGTACGAACTCCCTGGCGGGAGATGTTCGAACATCTTATCCAGGACGATACTAAGTTGAACCTCGTTCGTGATTTCCTGGTGATTGATCGCAACCACCTCGTCACCATCTTGCAGGGCGGCGGTGTCCGCGGCGGACAGGCTGTGAGTCAGCCGCACGCTTCCATCCACGGGGCTCAAAGTCCAACCGCGAGAGCTCGACGTCAGCGTTAACGAAACGTCGTGATAGCTGTGCACTCCGAAGTGTAGGAACATCAGAGCGAGAAACAGTCCGGCGAGAATGGTCCGTAAACGCATGCGTGGTTTCAATCCAGAAACTGTTCTCTTAGCCAGTTATGTCTCGGTTAATTCAGTGGAGCCGCTAATAGACCGCGCTCATCTTATTCGTAATGGGCTGACCGCGCTAGAGTCTGCGATGGGATTTCGTTGAGGGGCTCGGGCAGATATATGTGCCACTGTAGTAAAAAATGTAGTAAGTCTCTGCATTCCTACACTGAAAATCAGCGCTAAATATGAACCAGCATTTCGCGGTGCTGGGCCGAGCGCAAGCGACGCATTCTTGTGAGTATTCCATCGAACCTGCGCAAGCAATGGCATCAGGAATTGAGCGAGAAGTTCTTTCTGCCTTGCAGCATTCTTGAGACTCGCTTTTATAATGCGGCGATAAAGCACCATGCCGCCTGGCAGGTGAAAGATAGAAACCAAATGCGATGAGGGAGTTGAGAATGGCTGTGGTATTGGAAGGCGGCTGCCGGGTAACAGTAATTAGAGACAGCGAGCCAACGATCAACGGAACATTAAGCGTTTGGCCTCAGATCGGGAGGGCCACCGACGCATCGGCCATCTCTCTACGCACCATGGAGTTCGCGCCGGGCTTGTCGCCCGGTTTCCGTAATCAGAATTGTGACGAGATCATTTACGTCCTTCAAGGATCTGCCACCATCCTGATAGACGGTTGGCCTTACCCGGTTCAGGCGGAGACTGGCGTCTATCTACGACCCGGCGCGATCCTGACGGTGGACAATCCTGGTCCAGAACCGTTTGTTCTCATCAGTTCGCAGTGTCCGGAGCCGCTAAGCACGTTAGAAAGCTTGCCGCCGTTCACTTCTCCTCAATCGCCAGAGACATCGCCACTAAGGCGACCGCCCATCGTACGCCTCGCCGATCGCGAAACCGTCCCGACTGGGAACCGCTGGTATCGAGTGCTTGCCGACGAGGAAGTCGGCAGCACGCAAGTGACGCAGTTTGTCGGTTCCATTCCCCCGGGCAGCGCGCCCAATCATTTTCACAACTACGAAGAAGTGCTTTTCATCCTGCGTGGAGTGGGCCGCATGTGGGCCGGGGAAACTCATACGCCCATTGCCTCTGGCTCTTGCATCTACTTACCCAGAGGTCAAGTTCACTGTGTTGAGAATACGGGCGATGATGAGCTGCGAGTGTTGGGTGTTTTCTATCCGGCCGGAAGTCCAAGCGTGAGATACGATGTTTAGTATGCGCCCCACGCGAGACCCGGCGTCACCTGGGTTGAGGCAACAATCCAAGCTGAGTGGATTTTGGAACAGCCTGCTAGGCGGCAAACCCTTCACCTAGCAACTCTGAAAGGATTGTCATCGCCTCTGCTACTTCCTCATCTGTGTTGAAGAAGTGAGGCGAAATGCGCAAGCCGACACCGGGGCGGCAATCCACAAATACTTTTCTCTGCGCGAGACGATCCACCATTGCTGGTCCGTCATCGACAGCAATCATTACCGAACCCCCGCGCTCATTGACGTCGCGTGGGCTGTTTATTTTCCATCCCCGCTCCAGAGCAAACTCGATCATCCATTCCGTTCGGCGGCGGGATTCGTGCGCGATTGTTTCGACGCCGACTTCTTCTATGATTTGCAGACCTGGCATCGCTGAGTAGAGCGCG
>JBOGOP010000090.1:0-18121 GCA_050747225.1 Pyrinomonadaceae bacterium | reverse complement strand
CATCTAAGAAGACAGCAAAGCCGTTGCTTTGCTTGAATCACAACAATGGAACTTCGATATTCCGACTTTTTGTGCAAGGCCTCCCGAACCCGTGGTGCACAAAGGCGCGGAGGCGATGCTTAGATTCACTTCGAAAGGTGTCGAGCCTCTTCGGTATGATCGAGATGGCGATGGAATCTACGAGTCGATTGCGTCCGCCACCGTTGTTGCCAGTGGTTCGGAGGCCCGTGACATTACGCCGCCAGTGGTGAAATTCAGTGAGCAGTTAAAGGGTGCAAAGAGGAAGGTAACGATCAAGGCCACAGACAGCGGCAGCGGCGTCAAAATCATTTACTACTCACTTGATAATAAGAGATACCAGCCATACTTAGGACCTTTAGTGCTCGATTCCGGTAACCCGCCAATGATCTATGCCTTTGCGGACGACCGCGTGGGCAATCGCTCGTCCGTCGCCTCGCCCGCCAACTAACAGCGATCACCGACACTCAGAAAGTGAACTTCAACGCGAACTGAACCAGTCGCGGATTATTACTGGTTGAAACTATGCGACCGAAGTCGCCGAGTTCACCGGTAATTCGCGCCCTGTTCAGATCGATAGAGGTCGAAGCTACCGCCTTCCGACGCCGATCTTGAAGGCAACAGATCTAATCGGGGATTTGTTGTCGTCAAACTCTTGCAACGTTTGTGGGATGTGATAGAATCGCCGCCTCAACAGTACCTTAACTATCATTTCCAACACGCTCTACTGCTACCTCGCACAACGATAGGAGGACAAGTCGATGTCCACGCAAATGATCGAGATAAGAACCAATCCAATAGATACGCCTGGTCAACCGGCAGTGTTCGATCCCAGGGACGCGGTAACGTATGCGTACGACACCATCACGTGGCACAACGGAGATGCTGAGCCGCACCACCCAACGCCTGATGCGTCAACTCCGAATGCGTGGTTCGAATACCAAATTCCACCTGGGGGCACATCCGATACGCTGGCTCCCGGTCCAAACACAACCACTCCGGGCAAACCTTACACTCTGAACTACGTTTGCTCCATTCACCCGAAGGAAACTGGGACAATCACGGTAAACCCGCAGCAGTAGCCAGGCTAAACTGTTTGGGCGATCCCCACCTATGAAGGAGGCACTATGCCAGAAAAGCAAATCGTCAAGAATCAAGCAGGCGTGGAGGAGAGGAACGATCCAACCTACAATGATGATAAGCAGAAGCCAGGAGTGACCCGGCGGGATTTCCTCCAAAAAAGCATGATGGTGGCATCGGGCTTGGCGCTGACCTCAATGTTGCCAACTCTCACTGCGGAGGACTGGGCTGTCGCAGCGCAGGCGGCCTCTTGCCAGGCCGGCCAAACGCTCATGCCAATAATGGAAATCAGTTCGAAGTACCCGACCGTAGGCTCCCCAGGAACGCTGCAAGCCGTGATTAAGATTCTCAATGAAAAGAAGAGCTATTTAGCGGCCTCTGCAGTGAAAGGCGCGACGACCTGCCAAAGTGGGCAGATGCGCTACTTCTCGGCCTACGATAAGACGAACTCCGGCACCGTTTGGCCAAATTCTTTTCCTAATATGGTGGGTGGCCCCACGCCCGGGCCAACGCTCCGGGCTCAGGTGGGCGACACAGTTCAGATCACTCTCCTGAACCAAGTGAAAGTTAGTGACTTCGCCAACACCTTAGACGTTGCCGAGAGTGGTGGGACTTGCGATATCTCTAAGTCTGTCGGTCCTGATGGGAAAGCCGTGAACACTTATCCCGGTGATCCATCTTTTGAAACCCCACCAGATTGCTTCCATGGTTCAAGCTCGACCAACTTGCACTATCATGGTACCCACGTCAGTCCCAACTCGATCGCCGATTACGTCCTGGCAAACACTCGGCCCTCTCCCAGAGATGCTGCTGGTAACCCGGTGGTGGATGAGAAGTATGTTGAGGATGCCTTCAACGAAATCTTCAAGAACTGCTCAGCCGGTCACACGCCCCAGCTATGGGGTGACTTACCTCAGGGGTGGCAGGATAAGCAAAAAGAACTGCTACAGAACTATGACATGACAGCTCCCTGGAAGGGGGTTAACGGGCCGGTAAACGGGCACCCGGCGCTGCCGCACTCAGAACAGTTGTGGCCGAAAAACCAGGCCGCCATCGACAGCTGTACGTGGCCGCAATACTATGTCGGCGCCTACCCGACTTGTTTCACGCTTCCGGTATGGAAGAAAAATGACCCAACCAGTCCAGTTATGGGCCAGGCGCCCGGGACGCACTGGTATCACTCTCACAAGCATGGATCGACGGCGCTGAACCTGGCCAACGGTATGGCGGGCGCGCTGATTATTGAGGGTGATTACGACAAGGTGCTGAAGGATTTCTTTAAGAAACAGCAGGTGTTAGTGCTTCAGCAATTCGGTGCGCAACTCAACCTGCTGAAAAGCGGAATCAATGATCAGGGCCAGGCGAACACTAACATAAAATCGGATCTGGTTTTCGTGAATGGGCAATACACGCCTGTCTTGCAGATGAACCCCAACGAAATGCAGCTATGGCGGATTGTGGACGCCTGCCACCGGGCACAGATCGCCCTTAACCTTGCCACGCCGACCGGCCTCAAGTGGGTTCAAACCGCGCAGGATGGTGTGCAATTCGACCCCAGAAACTACAACCCTGCGGTTACTAATGCTGTGATTAGCATTCCGGCAGCCACGCCTTCAGGAGGAGGCCAGACTGGCGGTAGCCTGGCGGCCGGCAATCGAGTTGATTTTCTCGTGCAGGCCCCCAGTACGCCTGGAACCTATGCCGTTAACAACGGTACCAATCTGCTTTTTAAGGTTAAGGTGGAGCAGGATAGCAGCCCGCCCATTCCGAATCCGATGCCGTTTCCGACCCGGGACCAGTTTCCGGAGATGCCTGAATTCCTGTGGGACATTGATCCCACA
The DNA here is from genome assembly GCA_050747225.1 of Pyrinomonadaceae bacterium. Taxonomy (GTDB): domain Bacteria; phylum Acidobacteriota; class Blastocatellia; order Pyrinomonadales; family Pyrinomonadaceae; genus PSRF01. The sequence goes on along the minus strand of JBOGOP010000090.1, from coordinate 15,182 downwards.
AAGGTGACAGTCAGACGCACACTCCATTTCGCGTCAATTGCGGATCCATCACTGGCTACGGCGGCCAAGCCTCATCCGGCGGCAAACCGGGGAACGAAGGGACCATCGTTTCCCCCTCCGGTACACATGATCGACGGCAAGCAGTTCAATAACACCATCGACCAGTCGATGGTGCTCGGCGCGACTGAAGAGTGGACCATTTATAACGACAGCCCGGGAGCGGCCCATCCCTTCCACATCCACATCAATCCGTTTCAAGTTACGGAGATCTTTAACCCGGCCGGCGGTAATACTACCCCGGTTAAACTCCCGCAGCCCTGGATCTGGTGGGATGATTTCGCGATTCCACCGGCTTATCAGCCGCCTATTCCACAGGGAGGTACGACCGCGCCGCCGCTGGTGCCGGGTTATTTCAAGATGCTTACGCGGTTTGTGGATTACGCCGGCATATACGTGCTGCATTGCCACATCCTGGGACACGAGGATCGCGGCATGATGCAATTGGTGCAGGTCGTTTCAAATACCACCAATCTGGAACACCACTAAGCTTTTCGCTGCTTCCAGTTCCGCAGTCGCAGGGGCTGTCCGATACCGGACAGCCCGTTTCCATAAACCTGTAGCTGCGGCTTCGAAGGCGTCTCGTCCGTCTGAACCTCCCCTTAGTCGGAGGTCTCAAAATGAGATGCTCGGCACAGCGGCTTCTGATCCGAATCAAACTCTCACTTTAGAGCGGTAAACGGATGAACATTGGTGACATCATGACGGAACCCACACGCGTTCTCATCTGCGGCACTGGAAGCGGCGCCCACGCTCTGGCGGCGGTCGCCTCAAGAAACGGCTTCGATGTTTGCGTGCTCAGCCAAAGCGCCGATAAGGCCGAGCGATGGACAGAAATACTGCAGCACCGGCCATTGAAGGTTGTTGGCCGGAACGGAGACAACGGCGACGGCTGGAAAGCCAATTCCTTTACTGTCACGCATGACCCGGCGTTGGCCGCACGCGGATGTGATCTCATCATCTTTGCGGTTCCCACCTTTTCGCACGCGCGATACCTCGAGCTGCTGGAACCGGAAATTGATGAAGGATGCATCATCATCGGGCTGCCGGGGCAAAATGGATTTGAATTTGAGGTACGCAAGACGCTCGGACCAAAACTGAGAAACTGCGTGGTGATGAATTTCGAGTCGTTGCCCTGGAGTTGTCGCATAGTTGAGTTTGGCGAAGCCGTAAGAGTAAACGGAACTAAGGAGACCCTGGTTGGAGCGATCGACGGCGATCTCAGCAAAGCCAAACTGCAGCGGCCGCTGGTCGTTATTCAACGCCTTCTGGGAGAGTTGCCAAAGCTGATTGTGTCGGGACATTTACTTGGGATTAACCTGATGTCGTTGAATGCCTATAGCCACCCTCCGATCATGTATGGGCGCTGGAAAGACTGGGACGGCAAGCCCGTCGATCAGCAGCCGCTGTTTTTTCAGGGTGTCGATGAAGATACCGCGGCCTTACTTGGCAAGATCAGTGAGGAAGTAGTTGCCACAAGCAAAAGGATCATGGCGGAGTATCCCGAAGTGGATCTCTCCCAGGTCATACCCATGTATGACTGGGACATCGCTCACTACGGAAGTCAGATCAAAGACAAAACGAACTTGATGACCGCGTTGCGTACAAACGCTCTATATCAGGGCAGAACACATCCGATGATCGAGACTGAAAGCGGTCAGTACATTCCAGACTTCAGTCACCGCTTTCTTCTGGAAGACATTCCGTGTCTGGCAGTCATTCGTGGCATCGCGGAGATCGCGGGCGTCGAGACGCCAAACCTTGATACGGTTCTGTTATGGGGTCAGGAGAAGTTGGGAAAAGAGTATCTGGTGGGATCGAGTTTGACCGGCAAGGATCTGGCAACTAGTCGTTGTCCGCAGAGATATGGTTACACGAGAATCGCTGACCTTTTGGGCTGCCTGGATCAGGTGGACTTGCCAATGGCGATGAGCGCCGCGATCTCGAAGACCAGCGTGGCTGCGAGGAGCGAGGTGATGTCAGAGCTATCATAGGCGGGCGCCACTTCAACCACATCTCCGCCGATGAACTTTAGCCCTCTGAATGAGCGCATCATGTTGAGTGCTTCAAAGCTAGTGAGTCCACCCACTACCGGCGTACCCGTCCCCGGCGCGAAGGCTGGGTCGATACCATCGACATCGAAGGTGAGATAACAAGCGTCGGAGCCTGCCACTTCGTGGAGGGTTTTTAGAAACGCTTCACGAAGGTTCGAGTCATGAAACGCCTGCATATTGAGAATGTGAATTCCAGCTTCATTTGCAAAGTCGTTGACACTGGCGCTGCCGATGGATCCGCGAATTCCTATCTGGAATATTTGACTCCCCTGAACCAGTCCCTCTTCGATGGCCCGGCGAACGGGAGTTCCGTGATGGTACTTTTGTCCCCATCCTTCGTCGGATGTGTCCGTATGAGCGTCGAATTGAATCACCGTGAGCTTGGGATATTTCCTATGAGTCGCACGCAGGATTGGTAGGAGTACGGAATGATCGCCACCAAGCGACACGACCGCGGCGCCCCGTTTCTGTAGCTTGGCGACGCTCGATTCTATTTGGCGAAATGTCTCAACGTAGTCGAAAGGGTTGACCTGTACATCGCCAACGTCGACGGCACGGAGTTGCTCGTACACGCCTACTTCCATCTGCTGACTGTAGTTACGACAGCGGATCGAGGATTGGCGAATGGCGTTCGGGCCAAACCGGGCCCCCGGGCGATTGGTCACCAAACCATCGAACGGGATGCCCAGCACGGCTAGATCAAACTCTTGATCATTGATGCTGGTAGCGTGCGGCAGGCGACTGAACGTGGTGATACCACTAAACGGAGGCTGATAAGTTTCCTGTTGCTTCTTCAAATTGCGGTTCCTGTTCGGTGTTGGATTTCAGCTTGAACCCGGACTGCAAATGACAACTGAGCGCGGCCAGTCTGTCGATTTCCTTCATTGATGTCAACAGACGTTCGTGTAACAGATTGATGGTTTCGAGATAAGTTTCCAGCAACCATACCGGGCGACAATTCCTGAGATCACTTGCCTTTCAAGTCGAACATTAACTCGCGCACCGGGAGTGCAATCGGGGCGAATCAATTGACACCCGGCAATGCATTGTCCAGCGCCTTCAAATAACTAATCATGCTGAATAACAGTGACGAATATTGGAAAGGCTGTCCTTATATTCACCTTTTGAAAATGGCAGGAGAAGTCAAAGTGAGTGGCAGCGCAACGCATTTTGAAGGTAATGATACCGGCTCTAACTCCTTCGTTGACAGCCCCACTCGAGGCGTGTTCGCATTCTGGTCCTGGTCAGAAAATCGCCTGACAATCCGCAACGACAGGTATGGTTTCTATCCGCTATTTTACTTCGTTCGTCGGGATGAAATCGCCGTATCAACCTCAATCTTTAAGCTATTGGCACTCGGTGCGTCCTCCGAGTTCGATTCCGCCGGCTTAGCCGTATTCCTTCGGACAGGGTCATTCATTGGAGCCAGTACTCCGTTCAAAGAAATTCACGCCTTTCCACCAAACGCAAGTGCCGAGTGGAACGACGGTGTCTGGTCACTGTCCGGAGGACCCAGGTTTCCTCAACTCCAGGAGTTGAACTTCGACCAGGCGATTGATGGCTATATTTCTCTTTTTCAGGCAGCGATCAGAATGCGGGTAAGGTCGGGTGAGCGGACAGCAGTTCCCTTGAGCGGAGGTCGAGATTCCAGGCACATTCTACTTGAGCTCTGTCGATCCGGACATCGTCCAAACTTTTGCATCACAGTGGAGCAATATCCGCCCAAGTCGAACGCAGACGTTGCCGTCGCAAAAATCCTGGCGGAAGCGGTCGACATAAAACACTTTGTTGTGCGTCAACCAGGTTCGCAGTTAAAGCAAGAGCTGCAGAAGAACACCACCACCGAGTTTTTGGCGGAACATCCCGTTTGGGCACTCGCGATTGGAGCCTTCCTTCGAGATAAAGCCGACGTTTCTTATCATGGAATAGCTGGGGATGGGTTGTCTGGCGGTAATTTTTTGACGCCAGAGCTACTGAAATATTACGAAATGGGGCTGACCGACGAGTGTGCCAGATACCATCTTGATTACTTCAATAATGAAGGGATCCTGGAAAATTGCCTCACTCCGGACGCGTATCAAAGTTTCAATCGGCAGTTAGCGCTTGGATGTGTTCATGAACATGTGAAGCTAACTGAAAAAACGCCTTCACCGTCGGCGATGCATTACTTCTGGAGTCGAACTCGTCGCAATATATCGCTCATGCCATTTCGCATTTTGAATCGATCCATCGAGAATCGCGCGCCTTTTCTTGACTACAATCTTTACGATTTTTTGGCATCGCTTCCGGGATCCTTTCAATTGGGGAATAGTTTTCATACGCAAGTGATTCAGCGGGCTTATCCCAGTTACAAACATATTGCCTTCGCATCGGAAAGCCCCAGCCCATTGACATTCGGCTACCGCATCTACATTTTGAGTGTGCTGAAATATCTGACCCTTAATCGTTCAAAACTAGTCAATCGATCCCGGCTATTCGCTGTGTTAATGAGCGCAATCGTCAGCAACGACTTTAGACTTCTCAGAAAACTGAACCTGCGTCGGCTTATTTGCCTAATTCAACTTGAAAGGTTTGTAGAAAAAGGCCGTGGTTGAACTAGCTCAGATCCAGGAATGGTCAGGCGCAACGTAAGCTGGTGATGAACGCAGCCGGCATCAAAAAAAGGTCGAGCAGTTTAGTAAACAAGCGCTGTCGAGGCTAATGAGTTGAGTGTGGGAATCCAATTGAGCGAGATGCCAATCGACCACTCCGTGGCTATCGTAGGGCTCGGCCCCAAAGGCCTATACTGCTTCGAACGGCTGCTGGCGGAATTTAATGCACACCCTCTGCGCCGCGGCCTCCAGATTCACCTCTTTAACCGGTCCGCTCACTTCGGCGCCAGCCCAATCTACGATCCTGAACAGCCCGAATATATTCTCGTTAACGTCGGCATCGGTGAGGTCGATCTATGGACGGCGACCGACCCGCCCATCGTGGCCGGTAGGGGACCGAGCTTTGTTGATTGGTATCAGGAAACGCTACGACCAAAATCGCCACTGAACGGTAACGAGTATCTATCCAGAGCAGTTGTAGGACGCTATCTTATGGATGGATTTCGGCGCCTGCTCAACAGCCTCCCACCCGGCGTGTCCGTTTCGTGTCACGTGGGCGAGGTGACGGACATCCGATCGGAAGGGCGAGCCTACCAGGTGGAGTTTGCCTCAGAGGGTGGATCCATGGAGGAGATTCGCGCAGACAAGATCCTGCTCGCCACCGGACATTCCCGACCCGTACCCGGTGACACAGAGAAGCGCTATAAAGCATTCGCGAGTCGTCACCCTGGACTGACATTTATCCCATTCGTCTATCCGGTGGTTGAGTCAATGAGTTCGATCCCAGCCGGCGCCAGGGTAGCCATGAATGGCGTGGGTCTCACCTTCATCGATGCGGTGCTTGAACTCACCGAAGGACGCGGAGGACGATTTGTGCGTTCCTCCGACAACTCGCTTTCCTACACAGCTAGCGGCAGCGAACCCCTCTCCATCATTCCGTTTTGCCGCAGCGGTCTGCCAATGACGCCCAAGGCTGATGACCTGCCACCGTTCATGCGGCCGCTGACGTTCTTTACTTCTGGAGCTTTAGCCGAACTTAGAACCAGAAAGTCCGGCGAGAAACTCGACCTGGAAAATGACTTATGGCCTCTCTTTGAACTTGAAATGGAGCTTCATTACTACCGTGTGGTGATGGGTGCTGGTGAGGACCGTTCTAAACTGGAATCGTGTGGGAACGATGGATCGGCGATGCGCCAGGTCATCGATTCCTACCTGCGGACACATCCTTCGCAGGGGCCCCTCGACTATCGACAGGCGTTGGATCCGGCGGCGGATCGTAGCTTTAAGAACGGAAAAGAATTTACCTCATTCGTGGAACGATATATGGAACGGGAGATCGCTCGAGCAAGGCTGGGTCAAGCTGGTTGCCCCCTCAAGGCGGCAATAGATATCTGGTATGAAGTAAGAAAAGAACTCGGTTCGGTCCTTCAGTTCGGCGGCTTGACGCCGGAATCCCATCGTAAGCTCATCGAACATTACTTTCCGCGCTTCAAGCGGATCGTCTTTGGGCCACCAATCATCAACATTGAAAAGCTGCTGGCGCTTGTCAGGGCCGGACTGCTTGATTTCTCCGTAGCCCGTAATCCGCGGGTGCAGACTGACGATCTCACTGGTTGCTTCGGACTACAGTGCGATGCGATCCCGAATGCAGTCATGGAGGCTGAAATCATGGTCGATGCCCGATATCCCTCCACCAACATTCTCTGGGATGCGACGCCGCTCTATCGCAATCTTCAACGCCGCGGGATAGTCAGAGCTTATGAAAATCGGTCGATGAATCCGGATACGTCCGGTTATTGCCCGGGCGCCATCGACATGACCGAGGGCTCAAACTTCGTTGTTGATGGCGAAGGAATTGGTAACGAAGACATCTCGGTAATCGGAATTCCCACCGAGGGAAACCTGATAGGTAACAAAACAATAGCTCGAGGCGATTATCCAGGCACCTGGGCTGCAGAAGTAATCAGACAGTTGGGATGTAGGGAACGAGCTTTGGTGACGGCCACTTGTGAGGAGTAAATGCGTTCAGTGATTGAAGCGGCTTTGCATCACCTGAGCCCGAAGGGCTCGCAGATAGTAGCCGGTGGTCGCAGCGAAGCGTAGACCACCGGATGAGGGCGAGATGAAGGTCGGCTCCCCGAAGGGGTGCAAGAAGCATGGTTGCCTCAAAAGCATATTTTTCGTCGTGCTTGGTTTCCTCCATTTGCAGGTACTTCTTTTAGCGCATTGGTTCTGGCACCCCTCCGGGGTACTGATCATTTCTTAACGTGATCCGGTGGTCTCCGCTGCGCTGCGACCACCGGCTACTATCTGAAAGCCCTCCGGGCTGGATCGTTTCCCTGTTAAGTGGGACGCTTCAACGTCCGGCTATCAACATCGCGGATGTGCTGTGCGAACTTCCAGCGATGGCCTTCCGGATCCGCACATTCATAGACGCGGTCGCCATAGAATTGTTCAGCTAGTTCGCTCGTGATCTGGGCGCCGGCGCTGCGGGCACGCTCGTAGTGAGCTTCCACATCGTCTACGAAGATATAGAGTCTTTGGCTTACCTTGCCGCCGAGAGATCGAGGGCTCTCGCGTATCGCACCTTCGGATGCTAGTCCCACCATCACGAGGCTGTCCGCCACTTCGAGATCGCCGTGCACAACCGCGCCGTCCTTGTCGGTCATTCTCAGGCGAACTTCGAAACCAAAAGCTTTGACCAGCCAGTCAATGGCGGCGGCGACGTCGTCGTAAAAAAGATGCGGAGTGATTCGAGGCATGTCGAGTGGTGGATTTGGGACCATGGAGACTCCTTTAAGTTACCTGTCGTTTAGAGCTAGCGTGTACGATTGTGCCGACGTGCTCACCATCCAGTGCGGCCGCGATTCGATCCGGATGACGGCCGTTAACGATCTGAAACGACTTCATCTGCCTCGCGTTATCAAGTAGATCCAAAAGAACTCGTTCGAACGGCAGGGATTCAAGGTTGCGATGCTTGAGTTCGTCAGTATCGATCTCACGGATCAGATTTGCGTCCGGGTGACTCTGCGGATCCCGGTCGTATAACCCGTCTACGTTCTTCACGAGAGTAAGTGACTTGCAACCAAAGCATTCAGCCAGCAGAAACGATCCCGCATCTGAGCGATGAGGCGGTATGCGGCCAATCTGCGGCGGATGCTCCCAAAGCGAATAGGGTGGGTCGCCGTTGAAGATCACTCCCGGAACGCTGGTAATGAAAAGCGGAAGGAGGTGTCCGAACATTTCAGGCGGAATTGCCACAACTCCGTAGGGTGACAACAGGGCGCCCAGAATGTGGGCGTTGCCAAGTGAATCAGCCAATGCTAACTGCGCGAGAACGCCGGTCGGAAGGCCGAGGTCAATCCCAATCGAGAGAACGTGCCTGCTCCGCACTCCTCCTCCAGTTCCGATGATTAGCTTCTTCGTTTTCAGGCAACCGATCAGGGCATCGACCACTGGATACACGACTGCCCGTCCCGCGTCCATAACCGATCGGCCACCGATCTTGATCACATGCGCCTCGGGCAACATTCTGAAGACCGGGGTCTCAGTTGATCTTTGCACGTCCTTGTCCAGCAAGCTCTCACGCATGAGCATCGATTGAACATGGTGGCGGCCATCGTTGGGTAAGCCAGTCAATTGCGGTTCTCCTCAGTGGGGTTTTGGATTAACGCCGATTCAATCGGCAGAGATGATAGTTCCGACGTGCTCTCCGTTGAGGGCTCGCGTGAGATTACCAGCTTCCAGTCCGTTGATGATCTGAATGGAACGTTGGTGAGTAGCGTTTTGCATTAATTCGAGAACGCTGCGTTCTACTACCACGTCCTGTAAATCAAGTTGCTTCAATTCGGCTAAGGTAATTTTTGGGATGAACCTGGCGCTGCGATCTTTTTTTGGATCGGCTGTGTACAGGCCTCGTTCGTCTTTCACGAAAATCATTGACCTGGTGCCGAAGACCTCGCTAACCAAATAGCTCCCAGTGTCTGTTCGGTTTGGGGGGAGGCGGCCCACCGCCGGATTTCCGTGCCAGTAAATATACGGAGGCATGCCGAAGAAAATCACCGCCCCGCGTTCCGCCAGGTAGTGGGGAAGCTGAGCAAACTGCGCCGGCTCAATGAACGGAATTCCATGCTTGGCCAACAGGTAGTTGAGAATGCGCGCGTTCTGCATGCTCACGAAAGTGCCGAGCACGCTGAGAACGCCGGTCGGAAGTCCGAGATCGAGTCCAACACTATACGCATGTCTCGCTCTGGTGCCGGCGCCCGTGCCAATGATCATCTTGTGACGGCCAAGGTTCTCAACGATCTCCTCGATGAGCGGAAATACTGCCTTGCGACCCCGGTCGATGAGGCTCTGTCCGCCAATTTTGATGACGTTGGCCTCGGGCAATATCTGCACCGCAGCCGGCCCGCCCGTCTGCGCCATCAGTTGTTCGTCGTTGAGAGAGCCGGTTAGCAGCGCACCGCCGAGTTCGGTAAGAAGATCACTCTGCATAGTTTTTATCGCTGAGGGTTTTGGAACTTAGAGGTCTCGTATTGATCGTTTAGTTGGGCAGAACCAAGGCCCGAGTTGATATTCTTAAATCATTCCTCGCGAGTTGGTGGCAAACGCAGAGACTTGAGCATGTACGTCTCCTCGGATTCAAACTTCTTATCCAGTCCACCGAATTCTTCTTCTGCCCAACCTTCCAGTTCTCGCAAAATATTTGCGCGAGTTGCGTCGGGGACGGGAGTCCCGCCCAGACCTTTAAGCTGACGCCAGGAATCGAGCGACTGTCGTGGACTTGCGGAGGTTCGCCACGTCGCGACAGATAAGGGCGCCAGCGATATGGCGCCTGGGCGACAACACAATTCGAACAGTTTGCGGTTCTGCCGCTCACCGCGGCGTCCCGCGAATCCATGCCGGCGCAGTCGTTCATTCATCTCGTTGGCCATTCGGGCCCTTACGCTTTCAGGTTTTCGTTCTACACGCCCGAGAATCAACGTGGCGGTGGCAGCGGCTACCCGAAGTATTTCGCGAGCGACATGCTCCTGCTCCAGCAAATGCATTGCTCGCGAGCTGAAAACCACACGCGCCACACCGTCAACGAACGGCCACCTTGCGTTGGCATCGGCCTGGATCAACAGATGATTACCATTATCCGTCTCCAGGCGGCGGCTGAACTCTTTAAGCATCCCTGCGGAGAAATCCAAACCGGCATAGCGCACCGGCTTGCGAAACCACTGGCCGAGCTGCCCAGTTCCAGAACCGACCTCGACGATCAAGTCGGCGGGTTGTGTCGCTCCGAGTTCAAGTACTGCGGTCGCGATCTTGCTACAACTCTCTTCAGGTAAGCCTGCCCGCTCCTCGAAAAATCCAGCCTGACCGTCAAACAACTCCGGACTGCCCGGCATTGCAACAGCTGGTAATAGTCCAGAGTCTTTGGGCATAGTGGTCAATTTCAGTGATCCGTTGGCTCGGCTGCGTGATCGTCTCAGCAGTTGATGCGATTTGATTTGTTATCAGTGTTGCCTGGCCTGTGAAGCGAGCTGTCAGGATATAACATCCTTCATACGCGGGCAATGACTCCAGTCTGCTGGTGAATCAGGTTGAAATTCAGCGGCGGATTAACGCGAATGAACGCGAATCTGAAATGACTGAGGAGCAGAGAGTTTCTGTTGCAAGATCATCTGATTCCTTTGCCGAGGTTCAGCTTTTGGTCTCAGTCTCAGATTCGCGTTCATTCGCGTTAATCCGCGGCTGAATTTCAAACTGACCCCCGCCATCGGGCAACAAGGACATGTGAGCGCGGCCTTACTCAAACAAGCTGTTCTCGGCGTGGCGGATGCGCTAGCATTGGCGGATTGCGAGAACCACGCCGATGACGATTTTGAAAACTCAAGCACTGACGCGCGAGTTTGGCAAACTGACTGCCGTAGACGCGATGACCATCTCGGTGGCGCGCGGAGAGGCGTTTGGGTTATTGGGCCCTAATGGCGCAGGCAAGACGACGACGATAAAGATGCTCATTACGCTGTTGCCACCAACCTCAGGCACGGCGCAGGTCGCGGGTTTTGAGATCACTCGCAATGCCGGTAGCGTGCGTCGCGTGATCGGCTATGTGCCACAGATGATCTCCGTCGACCCCTCGCTGACCGGTTATGAGAATCTGTCGATCTTTGCAAAGCTCTACGACATACCGCGACGGGAAAGGGAATCGCGCGTCCGCGAGGCGTTAGCCTTTGTGGATTTGACCGAAGCGGCGACGAAGCTTGTACGACAATACTCCGGTGGAATGATTCGACGGCTGGAGATAGCCCAATCGACCTTGCATCGGCCACCCTTGCTGTTCCTGGATGAGCCAACGGTCGGGCTTGATCCGATTGGGCGCAATGCAGTCTGGGAGCATATTGAGCGGCTGCGCGCTGATTTCGGCACAACGATTTTCCTGACTACTCACTACATGGAGGAAGCCGAGAGACTGTGCAGTCGGGTCGCAATAATGCACCGCGGCAAGATAGTCGTAGATGATTCTCCGGAACGCCTCAAGGCGTCCATCGGCGGTCACCAACCCACACTCGGGGATGTTTTCGTTCACTATGCAGGTGATACGCTGGAATCGGGAGGGAGCTACCGTGAGACTTCAAGAGGAAGACGGGCAGTTAAGCGGCTTGGCTGACGCGTTGATCTCAGTTCCCACCAACCCGTTCGCCTTAGCCATCGCGTTTGTCAGGAAGACACTGGCAATCACCGAGCTCGAAATCAGGAAGCTGCGCCATGACTTTACTGAGCTCATCACGCGCGCTATCCAGCCGGTGCTTTGGCTGCTGTTATTCGGCGCAGTGTTCGCGAGAGCGCGGATAATCCCGACCGGCGGTATTCCCTATCTTGATTTCATGGCGCCCGGCATACTCGGCCAGAGCGTTTTGTTCGTTTCCATTTTCTTTGGCGTGTCGGTCATCTGGGAACGCGATCTGGGAATCATCAACAAGTTTCTGGTCAGTCCGACACCGCGAGCGGCACTGGTGCTGGGCAAGGCATTATCGGCCGGCGTCCGTTCGCTTTCACAAGCCCTCATTATCTACGTGTTGGCACTGCTCCTGGGAGTGAAGTTGAATTGGAATCCGTTAGCGCTCGCGGGTGTGTTGCTCATGGTCATGCTTGGTGCGGCGGTGTTCTCGACCTTCTCCCTGATCGTCGCTTGCCTGGTGAAGACTCGTGAACGCTTCATGGGAATCGGACAAGTGTTGACCATGCCGCTGTTTTTCGCCAGCAATGCAATCTATCCCATCTCGTTGATGCCTGGCTGGCTTCGAGTGATCTCACATATCAACCCATTGAGTTACGAGGTTGACGCACTGCGAGCGTTAATGCTTCAGAGCGGAGTCAGCAATTTTGGGCTGGTCGTGGATTTCGCCGTACTGCTGGTTGCCGCCGTGGTTTTGATAATGATTGCGGCGCGACTCTACCCGCGCGTCGTGCTTTGATGACGCGCCACACTTCCTTTCACAAAAAATCAAAACACTTGGGCGCCAGGCCGCCCTGGGCCAAAGCGGTGACAGGTCACGGCACTCCAAGGAGTTGTCGCTGCCGTGAAACCTGCAGCACACCGGTTGAGGATAATTTCTTTGACAAACCTCCGTTGGAGGACTAGCATTCTCGCCTCTCTGAATCGCTTATTTGAAGCAATAGCAAGTGTTTTGATTGCCAGCAGGAAACCTTCTTTCCAGCGTCAGGATAGTGCTGACGAAATCCTGCCGGTGATCGTACTCAGTTTTCACGACTGACTTACGATCTACCTTTCTGCAAACCAGAAGCGGATCAGTAATCCTCTTCGCGTCATCCGCGCCTGGTTCGAGGAGCCTCAAATGCTCGAGAAGCAGCGCATATACAGTTTGGGAATTTGGAGCTTAGGAATTGGGTATTTCCTTTTCTACACTCCATACAGCGGCCTAACCAAGGCCCTGTCGAACGGACTCTTGCCGGGAATGCGCGGACCGTTGAAGGGGACAATTCTGCTACCAGTCTCGGTGATGGCAGTAGTCGCCGGCATGCTTGGCTTCATCACGCTGATGAACTGGTGGAAATATGCCGGGCGTCGTGAATTCTTCGGTGTCAGCATTCCATTCCCTCACCGCCTGACCTTCCTATCTGGAATCTGCTTGGCAATCATCATGGGAACAACGACCCTGGCTTTTAGCCTTGAAGGGGTTTCAATTGTCCTGGTGCTGGTCTTGTTGCGTGGAGGCGTGCTCATCATCGCGCCGATGGTTGACACGATAGTCGGGCGACGAGTGCGTTGGTTCTCCTGGATGGCTATGTTGACAAGTCTAATCGCCGTCCTGGTTGTGCTGGGTGATGCAGGCAGTTACAAATTAAGTATCCCTGCGATAGTGACTGTCGCTGCTTACCTTATTGCTTACTTCATTAAATTTCAGTTGATGACCAGACTGGCCAAGACGGATGACAAGAGCTTAACTTTGCGCTACTTCGTTGAAGAGCAGATGGTTGCTTCTCCCCTGTTGCTGCTCGCGCTCGTCGCGCTGGCGACGATTGGTATCGGTGATGCAATGATTGGATTCCGCCTCGGTCTTACGACATTCCTCTTAAGCAAAGAGGCGGTGTTCGCTTTGCTGATTGGCCTCTTATACGCCGGCCTGTGTATCTGCACCACGCTGATCTTTCTCGACCGTCGGGAGAATACATTCTGCGTTCCGATGCACTGTGGCTCAAGCATGCTGGCCGGGTTAACGGCCACCTACGTGCTTAACTTTGCGCACAATCAAACTTCAACCAGTGAGTTACAGCTTGTAAGCGCAGGCCTGATAGTCATAGCGCTCGCAGTTCTCTCACCGCTCCACCACTTCCAACGATTTCTCAGAAAGGTCAGGACTTCACTCTCCAGCGTTTACCAGATGTTGCCCGGTTTTGAAACCAGCTTTGAGAAACCAGACCCAATAGCTTTGAGTAGTCTGCAAACAACCCTGACGCAAAATGTTCAAGTCACTAAGAGTGAATCTGAGGGCCTGGATCAATTGGATAAACTGTGGCGGGGGTTCCTGTTCGTATGCAGCGGTAACACCTGTCGCTCGCCGATTGCCGAAGCGATAGGCAACGCGGAAATCGCAGCGCGTTTGCAGATACCGTTTACAGCGCTTGACGCGGCGAAGCTACGAGCGGTTAGTGCTGGAATTTCGGTTAGCGTTGGGGCGCCGATGACCGCTGAGGCGCAACAGGCATTACGTTTTCTGAATGTTCCGGTGACGTCTCACAGCGCGCGGAATTTGACAGTCGAGCTAGCCCACCAGGTTGAAAAGATTTTTTGCATGACTGAGGCCCACCGCAACGCAGTTATTGATCTGGTTCCGGCGGCGGCAGCAAAAACGCAGTGCCTCGATCCAGACGGCGATGTTGAAGATCCCGTCGGTAGAGGATTGGACGCTTATCTCGACTGCGCCCAACGCATTCATGGTTTGGTGCGTCTGCGATTCGATGAGATCGGTGTACCCGGTGGTATAGAATGATTGACGAAAGAAAACGCTGCGTTCGGTTGCACAGGATCTGAAAAGGCAGGATACAACTTCGCCGGAAAACTAGTTCGACCGCTGGTTCGATCCCCGCAGTAACCCCCAATAAAATTCTGCTTGAGCCAACGTGGCCCTCAGGGTGAAGACCCTGGAATGAAAAACATGTCCAGGAATAAGTCCAAGACATTGGCGACGCTCGCATTTAGGTTTGTTCTCATCATTGGCATCGTCAACCTCTTCGCCGATCTTACGTATGAAGGCGCTCGCAGAGCTTCGTCTTCGGTCTATTGAATGCGTTTAAGGGCGTGTTGGGCCAGTACGGTTGTCTTCTTGATTCGTATCGCCTCAGGTTCAGCGCCACCGATACTCAGAATAAATACGGCGTCACCCTTGCGAACATAGAGCGCTCCTTTGACGCCACTGCCTACCCAAAAAGCCTCGTCGCCAACTCCCGCCACACGGCGGGGTTTGGATTCCATCTCTTCCTCCTCGCGCTCACGGCTTCTCGGACGACCTTCGACATGAGGGGTCCGAGCTTCACGAGCCTTTTCTGCATCGCGCTCTCGCTCGTGTTCTCGCTCTTTCTCCGAGCCTTCGAACCGCGTCTCCCAGAACTTCTCAATTACGTCATCGCCGGCGGTCGAAGATGCTGCTTTCGTAATGTCGAGACTGAGAGACTTAGAGTAAGTCGGCAGAAGATACACACAGTGTGAAACTGCTAGTCCCCGACCCGTGCTGTCGTTGCCTTTCGTTTCTGTCACGGTCTCGCCTTGCACCGCAAGGATCTCTTCGTTTGAGAGCGCGGTACAGGCGGCGACGTTCGGAATCTTCGCCTCGGAAGCGGTCGCGCTGGAGGCGCTTGGGGTGCTGGTGGCCGGCGGAGCGGCAGCGCCAGGCGTTGAACTGCAACCTGGTGTGAAGAAAAAAATGCTGGCAAGAAGGATGACTGAACGTGGAAGCATTTACTCTAACCC
>JBOGOP010000089.1:0-18628 GCA_050747225.1 Pyrinomonadaceae bacterium | reverse complement strand
CCGAAGTTGCCAGGTTTGAGGATGCCTTGAGTACACGGGGTTCCGGAAAGGGCGGTGATGTCTGGAGGAGCAGCAAGTTTACCTCAGCAGAAGGCGAAACGTTTTGGGAAGGGTTTAATTTCTACACGTCAGAATCTCGCTTCAAGAAAGCCGTCCGCCAGATCAACGAGAATATGGAGGGCGTAATTGGCCGAAAGCCGATCTTTGATGACAATGGACGCGAGATCGGACTACGAATCGTGAAGGAAACGCGGCTCGATGGCAAGGCTACCAGCGTCCTTATCCAACTGATAACACCTCGGTCAATTCATGGAATTCAGGCCCCTTCTTTGGGGCTTGCCCTCACCGTCGAGAAAGCCCGCATTACTTGTCGGTAGATTCGGAAGAAAAGCAAACTGACAGTTTGCGTTACGAGGGATCGATCAGCTACGCTTTCGAGTTAATCCCTAACTCGGTTCCAAACCTTTATGTCACAAGTAACTGAAGAATTAGTACTCGACGCGTTGCGTCAGATCCAGGACCCCGATCTACACAAAGATATTGTCAAGCTCGGGTTTATTAAGGACCTCAAGATCGATGGTGGTCTGGTCTCCTTCCGCATTGTCCTGACGACTCCTGCCTGCCCCGTGAAGGCGGAAATGGAAAATGCCGCGCGTGATTTAGTAGGAGGCTTGCCGGGCGTTACTGCCGTCGCGGTCACGATGGACGCTGAAGTTCCGAAAGGCCGCGGCATCGGCGACAAGCTCTCGATAGAGGGCGTGCGTAACATCATCGCTGTTTCATCCGGCAAGGGCGGCGTTGGCAAATCAACTGTCGCTGTTAACCTCGCCGTTTCACTGGCGTTGGATGGCGCACGGGTTGGTGTGATGGACATGGATGTTTATGGCCCAAACGTTCCCATCATGCTTGGCGTTGCTAATGCACGGCCCGAAGTTGATGTTAATAAGCTTATTCCAATCGAAGCGTACGGCGTCAAATTGATCTCGATGGCGTTGCTGCAACCAGGCGACAAGCCAATGATCGTGCGCGGTCCTATTTTGCATGGACTGGTGAAGCAGTTTCTTACGGATGTTAAGTGGGGCGAGTTGGACTATTTGATCGTTGATATGCCGCCGGGCACTGGCGATGTGCAACTGTCGCTGGCGCAATTGGTTCCCGTTCAGGGCGCCGTGTTAGTGACAACGCCGCAGGATGTTGCAGTTGCTGACGTGCGCCGCGCGCTGCGCATGTTCGAAACCGTCGCTATTCCCATTCTCGGCATCATCGAGAACATGAGCTACTTCGTCGCGCCCGACACCGGCACGCGTTACAACATTTTCGGCGAAGGGGGTGGCGCCCGGCTGGCTGAGATGTATCACGTGCCCTTGCTCGGGACCGTTCCCCTGGGTCTCGAGGTTCGCGAGGGTGGTGACAAGGGTGAGCCGGTAGTTGTGAGCCATCCAGAGTCCCCGCAGGCGTTGGCTTTCAGGCGCGTAGCCGAGGAAGTTGCGCGTCAGGTTTCGATCGAGGCGATGAAGCCCGAACTTGTTGTTTTGGGCAAAGGCCAATAAGATGGGCTTTGGACTTGGGCCTTTGATCTTGGTATTATTTTTCAAAAGACCGAGGTCCAAAGACCGAAAGTCCGAAACTTTTTGCGCAATAATCGCTAAGAAGGAGTTTTATTTAAGATATGTCTACACAAACCACCACAACCTCAACTGAGGCACCAACCGCTGCCCCTGCGATGACGCTCCACGTTACAGATAGCGCCGTTGCGGAGATCAAGAAATTTATGGCCGGCGAGGAAGGTCTGCCGGAGACTGCCGGACTTCGCGTCCGCGTCGTTCCTGGCGGCTGCTCTGGTTTCCAGTACAGCTTGAATATTGAAGAGGATTCGCGCCAGGGTGATTTCATTCTTGATGAAAAGGGCGTCAAGCTTTTCGTCGATATGTTTAGCGGTCAATACCTGAACGGCGTCCAGATCGACTACGTCACCGGTGTGATGGGATCGGGCTTCACGTTTACGAATCCGAACGCGACCGGGAGCTGTGGTTGCGGTACTTCTTTTACAGCTTAAATGGTAGGACAGACATTCCTGTCTGTCCCTTGATAAAAAAGACAGACGCGAATGTCTGTCCTACAAAAGCGCGGTGCGCGATTTCGGCTCGGTAGTCTTTTTCCAAAGAGACAATCGAGCCCTTTTCGCATGGTAGGACAGGCATTCCTGCCTGTCCCTTCGGCTGAAGTTACGAACGACATGCCTACTTGTTACTTGCTCAAGAGGACAGACAGGAATGTCTGTCCTACATGGTTCCCATGGATTTGATCCAGCCCCAATCTGCAGAAGAAATCAGTTGCGCCCGGGAATTGTTTGAGGAATACGGGGCTGGGCTGGGAATTAGCCTTTGCTTCCAAAACTTCGACATAGAACTGGCTGAGCTGCCCGGTAGTTACGTGCCGCCTGAGGGACGTCTGTTAGTTGCGATCGAAGCGGACCAGGCGGCTGGTTGCGTTGCGCTAAGAAAAATTGCGGACGGCGTTTGCGAGATGAAGCGTTTGTATGTTCGCCCTGTATTTAGAGGAACAGGGCTGGGACGGACTCTCGCTGAGACTATTATTCTCGAGGCGCGCGAGATTGGCTACCAGCGTATGCGACTCGACACCTTGCCTGGCAAGATGGATCGAGCGATTGCCATGTACCGTGCCTTAGGCTTCAAGGAAATCGAATCGTACTACGAGAATCCAGTGGAAGGAGCTCTGTTTATGGAGTTGGAGCTGGATCAACAGCGGGGGTAAACCCGCCTTCCCAACCCGGAGACCGCAAAGGTGTTCGAACGGTTTGCGTTAGAGCCCTCCGATCTAAGACCTTGAACTCGACTTAGAGCAACTCCAGGTTGGGAAGGCGGGTTTACCCCCGCTCTTCTTGAGCCACTTGCTCAAGTGGCTCAGTTGTGCCAAATTCATGGGACAATCTAATCTAAATTTACGGAGTCATGACGAATGCCCAAGATTCAGGCAGTAACTGCAACTGGCGAACAGTCCATCGAAGCGCCCGAAGGAAAGAAGTTAGTCCTGGTGATCGAGGATGCCGGAATCGACATTCTCCACCGCTGTGGTGGCAACGCCCGCTGCACCACTTGCCGTGTTGAAGTTATCGCGGGCGAGCCCGGTGAAATGGGAGAAGTCGAGCGCAATCGCCTGGCAATGGAGGCTGAACTTGCAGACAACGTGCGCCTCTCGTGTCAGATTCGCGTTCATAACGATTTGAATGTACGCGTGATCAACCAAGCCAGCGTAAGAGGAATGGATGCCGGGCCGCGCCCGTTTGACGAATAGGTGGCGCTTTTTTGTGCGATAAGCTTCAGCTTGTCGTGAGTGACTGTTAGGTGTAATCTTCGCGCGTAATCCTAAAGTAGGACAGACATTCCTGTCTGTCCATCAATCGGCGAATCGGGACAGGCAGGAATGCCTGTCCTACAGCACAACGGAGGCCATATGCTAATTGAGTCAACTGCTCATCTCCCCGTCAGTCTGGCTATGTTCCAGGATGTTTTTCATCTTCCTAACGGGACGGAGACGGTGAGAATAGCCGTGCGGGTGCTTCACATATTAGGCGGCATCACCTGGATTGGCTTGCTCTATTTTTTCAATCTTGTGAACGTGCCCCTTCAGAAAGGGCTCGATCCTGATACAAAGAAAAAAGTAAATCCTGAGCTGCTGGGGCGCACGCTCTGGTTTTTCCGTTGGGGTGCTGTCCTGACAGTTTTGGCCGGCCTCATGTACTTTGCGATGTACATTCTTGCGCCTGCCGTTACAAACGCGAATACGCTTGGCGGCGCTAATCTCAATGTTTGGTTGGTGCTTGTCTTCTGGCTAACGTATCCGATATTTTTGTTTATCGTTGAATTTCTGATCATCAAGAAGGTCCCGGCGCTGACGAAGGACGGTCGAGTGTTTGCGGTGGTGATGATCGTTCTGGTTGTCTTTGTTTCGTATGGCATTATTCGTTTCTTCACGGCAAAGCTAGGCGTGGGTGGCTACCCTACACCCAACAATGTCTACTCCATCGGCTTGGGCGGCGCTTACGGTATTGTGATGCTGCTGAACGTTTGGGGCATTATCTGGCCCAATAACAAACGTATCATCGCCGCTACTGCCGGCACGGGTCCGGCAGCGCCGCCGGAACTCGCGCGTCAGGCCTTTATCGCTTCGAGAACAAACGCCTGGATGTCGCTTCCCATGATTTTCTTTATGGCAACGTCCGAACACGACTGGCTAACCATTTTCGGCAACGGAAAGTAGTGGGCATCAACACCAGGCAGTAGGCGGGCCGACCTTGTTCCCGCCTGCTGCCTTTTTCTTTTTTCCCCACCGCCAGCTGCTCGCCACCCAAGAGCTTTCCGTCACACTAATTCCTCAGCCTCTACACTCATTCGCCACACTCAGGGGCAATAGTCTGATCATCGGCGAAAAGTAACGGTTTGTTTTTATCGTCTCCCCAACCCTAATTCCAACGGAGGTGTGATGCATGAGTACGACAACTTCTTACAAGGCGCGACAGTTCAATTTAAGCGGCCTTAATGGCATTTCGGATGAAACATTGGAAATGCACTTCAAACTCTACGAAGGCTACGTCAAAGAAACTAACAACCTGACCGAGAGAATCACGAAGTTCATCGAAGATGGCAATGTGGATCAGGAGGAGATGCCCGCTTATTCAGAACTGACGCGACGACTCGGTTTTGAGTACAACGGCATGGTTCTGCACGAGTACTACTTCGACAACCTGAAGAAAGGTGGAGGCATAGGAGATCCCGATCGAACGGCCCGGTTTGCTAAAGCCGCCGAGTCGAGCTTTGGCAGCTATGAAGTCTGGAAAGCTGACTTTGTGGGGATCGGCAAGATGAGGGGCGTGGGTTGGGCGATCTGTAATCAGAACCCGGCGAACGGGCGGCTATCGAATCACTGGATCACGCTCCACGAAACGGGGAATATCGCCGGCTTCGATCCTATCCTGGTGATGGACGTTTGGGAGCATGCGTATCTCCTGGACTACAAACCCGCCGAGCGCCCGAAATACATTGAGGCCTTCTTCTCAAACATAGATTGGGTGACAGTTGAGGAGCGCTTGCAGCAGAAGAACGCGCGCAGCGCCGGAGCGTAAGGAACAGGAGCAGGCAGCAGGAGCAGGCGGCAGGTCTACGAAGGGACGAGGCTTTCCTTTTACCTGCCTCCTGCTCCTGCCGTCTGCTCCTTACTCTTATTGGCTAACCGCCGTTGTCAGAGTACACTTACCAAAAATTATTTCTTTCAGGCAGGTCATCTTATTTCCGGAGGAACAACATGGGCCGATATAGAAAACTTCTTACCTTGTCACTAGCCATAGCGGCTTGCGCACTTTTATTTGTTTCGTGTGCGGGAAATTCCGACAATGCAAGCACCACCGCGACTACAGCAGTTACGCCGCCGCCCACGCAGAAACTCGTGGTGGTGCCGCGGCCACAAAAGATTCTGGATATGATGAAGGCGCGCGGCGAACAGGACGAAGCCAAGCCCACCATTAAGATTGTCTCACCCGGAAAAGATGCCGTAATCTCCGGTTCCAAAGTTGAAGTAAAGCTCGATCTCAGCGGCGACTTGAAAGGCTACATGCCCCACAAGGATCCCGCGACCGGAAAGGGCAACCACGTTCACGTCATACTCGACAACCAGCCCTACGAAGCCTATTACGAGTTGGGCCAGCCGTTTGAGTTACGCAATGTGGTTGCAGGCAAACATACGTTGCGAGTGTTTCCATCGCGCCCCTGGCACGAAAGCTATAAAGACGAAGGAGCATTTCAGCTGGTCACGTTCACCGTTAAAGGCGGCGGAGATGCCGCAAAGCCGACAACGACGAACAGCGGCCAGACCATGGCAAACAACAACAGTAGCCCGGCTACAACCGCGCCGCGTGAGGGCAAGGATTATCCATCCAGCACCGCAGGCGAAGTTGATGCGACAAAGCCTTTGCTCACCTACAGCCGGCCCAAAGGTGAATATAAAGACGCAGACGCCGATCCCATCATGATCGACTTCTGGCTGACCGGCGCTAAGCTAAAAGGCGACGGCGGCGAGTATCGCGTCAGGTATATCGTTGACGATGACGAACCGAGATTCATTGATAAGTGGGAGCCTATCTGGTTGTCAGGTTGGCTCAATGGCAAGCACACGGTGCGTCTCGAGTTGTTGGACAAGGACGACAAGCCGGTCGAAAACGGTGGCTATAACACCACTAGCCGTGAAATAACAGTGGTGAAGTAAATTTGGAGTGCGGTGGCGAGCTTAGAGCGACACCGCTTTAGATTCTACGCCCGTGATAAATCCAAAGCGCCGTCGCCGCTTCGCTCTGCCGGCGCACTCCAAGTATTTTGTGGAATCGCTGGGGTATAAGTAGTGCGACGACGCCAAATTGATGGTTGCCCGATCTCCGGTGCGCTACAGATGATTGGCGACAAATGGACGTTGCTGATCGCGCGGGATCTTGCCGCGGGCCCCCGCCGCACAATGGAGTTACACACGGGCCTTTTCCCAATCAGCAGCCGCACCCTGGTGGCCCGTTTGCGCGACATGGTGAAAGACAAGCTCATCGAGCGCACAGACTATGGCGGGAATCCACCACACATCGAGTATGAACTTACGGGACGTGGTCGCGTGTTGTTGCCGCTGGTTGAGGCGTTAAGGGTGGTGGGTCAAACGCTGGATTGCAATCAGTGTG
Source organism: Pyrinomonadaceae bacterium (assembly GCA_050747225.1). Lineage (GTDB taxonomy): Bacteria > Acidobacteriota > Blastocatellia > Pyrinomonadales > Pyrinomonadaceae > PSRF01. The sequence goes on along the minus strand of JBOGOP010000089.1, from coordinate 11,895 downwards.
AAGACCGCAAGGAGCACTCGGGATTCTACTGCGAAGCTTGTCCTAAAAATTATTCCGCTCCTGAGCCAGAACCATTCCAACGACCGGCTCCGTTACCGCGACGTCGGCAACAAGACGATTCGATCGTTTTGTTATAGCTAGTGCCCCCACTGTGTTATCCCTTTTCACTCTTTCTTCGCAGCTAGCACCGTCGTACGGTTGGCCACCATCGTTCCGTCGGGTTCAATGATTGCCTGATGATCGGGCGTCAGATGTTCGCCGTCGATTGTCACTTCATCGCCCTCAAGCGTGACTACCGGCAAATGATCCAGGTATCTCTCCGAGTCGAGTGCAGCCATACAGCCAGTACCGGCTGCAGTAACCGCCTGCCGGTAGATCGAGTCCTGCACGTCGCCGCACGCAAACACCCCAGGAATATTTGTCGCCGTTGAGCGATGAGAAGTTTTGATGTAGCCAACTTCGTCCATCTCGACCTGTCCTCTGAAGAGATCGGTATTTGGTTTGTGACCGATAGCGATGAAGACGCCGGAACAGGGAAGAACGCGCGCTTCGTTAGTTTGCAAATTTTTCAAGCGGACGCCAGTGACGCCAGCTACAGGCTCTCCCAAAATCTCTTCCAACCCCGTATTCCAGATAAACTCAATCTTCGGATTCTTGAACGCCTTTTCCTGCATGATCTTCGACGCACGCAATTTGTCGCGCCGGTGAACCAGGTAAACTCTCGAAGCGTACCGCGTCAGAAACGTCGCTTCCTCCATAGCCGTATCGCCACCGCCTACGACAACCAATTCCTTGTTGCGGAAACCCGGCAGCGGACCATCACAGGTTGCACAGGCCGAAACGCCATGGCCGCCGAAACCGTTTGGCACTTTGGCCTCGCCAGGAATTCCCAGCCACTTGGCGGATGCGCCGGTCGCGATGATCAGTGTCTCCGCGTTGATGACGTAATTGCTCGTCACAAGTCGAAACGGCCGCTCGCTCAAATCAACTTCTGTAATCCACTCTTCGAGAAATTCCGTGCCGAAGCGTTCCGCCTGCTTACGAAACTCCACCATTAAATCCGGACCCTCAATGCCCTCGGCAAACCCCGGGTAGTTCTCAACGTCAGTGGTAATCATTAACTGACCGCCAGGGGTGGTTTGTTTTTCTGCGTCAGGGGGCGCATCAATCACAAGTGGCTTCAAATTAGCGCGGGCGGAATAGATCGCCGCGGTTAGGCCGGCGGGTCCGGAACCAATAATTACAACCTCTTTATCGAGCGTTTGCGTCGGCATGGACTGTTTTCCGTTCCTTGTAAAAGTTGACAAAAATGTGAACTAAATGCCCGAAGTATAGCCTTTTCGGTTTGGCCATAGTATAACTAGCGATACTATAGTAGTCGAATCCGAGCCCCGGCCTTCAGTTAGTGAAGCCAGCTTTACTGAGACCCAAAGGAAACGATTGAACGCAGGCATCGCCCCGCAAAGTATTGAAACGATCGGCGTCATAGGCGCAGGCACCATGGGACACGGAATCGCGCAGGTGGCTGCGGGAGCTGGCTACAAGGTCTTGCTCCGCGACGTCGATCGCGATTCTCTGGCTCGCGGTATACAGGCTATCGAGCGCAATCTGGCTAAGGGAATCCAACTCGGAAAACTTACGGAAGACGATCGCGATACAACCCTGCAACACATCCGCGGTACCACCAGACTGGAAGAGATTGCGAATGCTGATCTGATCATTGAGGCGGCGCCCGAGCAACTCAAACTCAAGCAGGAGATTCTTCACGAAGTTGAAACGCATTCCGGCGCCTCGTCTATTTTCGCCACCAACACATCGTCGCTTTCGATAACGGAAATTGCCAAAGCTTCCCAGCGTCCCCAAAATGTAGTCGGTATGCACTTTTTCAATCCAGTACACCTAATGCGACTGGTTGAAATTGTCGTCGGAAAAGCTACTGGTGATGATACAGTGGAGGTTGTTCGCGAAGTTAGTATCAGGTTACGCAAGGAGCCGATCGTGGTTCGCGATGTCCCCGGCTTCGCTTCCAGCCGGCTCGGCGTTGCTTTGGGACTCGAAGCCATGCGCATGCTTGAGCAGGGTGTGGCCAGCGCTAAAGATATTGATACAGCAATGGAACTGGGGTACAACCATCCGATGGGTCCCCTGAAGCTGACGGATCATGTTGGGTTGGATATCAGGCTTAATATTGCCGAGTATCTTTACCGTGAGCTTGGTTCAGAAACGTTTCGGCCGCCGGAAGTCTTGCGACAATTAGTTAGCGACGGGAAGCTGGGTAAGAAGACCGGCGAAGGGTTCTATAATTGGAGAGAAACGAGCAATCAACAATCAGCCGTCAGCAGCAAACAAGTGCCTTGACTTTGCTGACTACTGTTTGCTGACGACTGACTGCTGATTCGATGCCTGTTCCGATGAGTACGCCAAGTAACAACGAAGAACGACGCTTTGACTTACGCATGCCTTTGCGTTTGCCCATCGTCATTTCAGGTCGCGCTGAAGATGACTCCGCCTGGAGCGAGCCTACCGAAACTGACGACATCTCAAATTCCGGCGCGCTTTTTCATCTCAACCAAAAGGTCAGTCGCGGCGATCGCTTGTACGTACGCGCGCACCGTCCTGACGGCGCCGCCGTTGAAGTCACCGCCGTAGTCATCCGTATTGCGCCGGCGATTTATGGGACTGCCCGAGTGGGCGTGCAGATCGCCGAGTCTGCTGAAAGCTGGCTTCGATTCTTTGTCTCGTGGGTCGCCGAAAACCAACCCGTCGCTCCCGATGACGTGGCTGAGTCGGAGACCTCGCCTTCCGAATAACTCTTTAGCAGTTCAGCCAAATTCCCGCATCAAAGCTCTACTAATACAGATCCGGGAGCAGTAGCGACGGGTTCAACCAGCACCACGTCTCATTAGGATCAGTTTCTTGCCCAAAACTGATACCGGGTGACCGACTCCGAAAAACTGATTGTCTCTTCCGGGCGATAAGTGTAATCTTGTTCTCAGCGGATTCTCACCGATTCCTGAACGAACTGCTTCTCATCCGCGCCCCAACCTACAATTCGGATTTACCGGGAGTGACCCGATGAAACTTTGCCCGCAGTGCGATTTTATCTATGAAGACGACCAAAGCGTGTGCGACATGGACGGGAAAGAGCTCGTCTTAGATCACGCGACTGCCGTCACTAACGAAGCCCTCTCGACTCCGGCAACCCCAACCCAAAATCCCGGGGCAGACATCCCCCCTGTGATGTTGGCGCAGCACCGGCGGCGAAACTTTGCAGTAGTAACCGTAGTCGGATTTGTGTTGGCGGCGCTTGTCATCTTTGTCTACCTGGCACGAACCGGCCAACTCAGATCGCGTCGCGGCTCCGAAGTCTCCGTGCCTGCGACTGATCGGTCCGCCGAAGGAATCCCTGCTCAGTCAATTCCTGTAGACACCAGCGAACAGCCATCGTCTGATTCGGCCGCCGCACAAACTCCCTCAGCCGATGCCGCCTTGCCCGAAGAGTCTCCCAAACCAGCGTCCGCGCAAACGGATGAGGCAGCCCTTAGTTCATCTACATCAAAAGAGTCCCTTGCTCACACTCGTCTAACCCCCGGTCCCGTTTCCGCCGGAATTCCATCGGGAAACAGCCGCGGACCCGTCATCGTGCGGCTCACCAATGGCGCGTCAATCAGAGCCGATGAAGCCTGGGAAAAGCGGGAAGGAATCTGGTATCGGCAGGGCGGCGTGGTTACGTTTCTCAAACGCAGCCAGGTGAGAACTATTGAACGTTTGCCATCCCCTTCCGAACGGTCGAAGTCAGTACCCACCAACGTGGCAGAAAAGAAAGAGACTACGGCTGACACGAAGAAAGAATCCAAAGTGACTTCGTTCTTCAAAAAGACCGGACGAATCCTGAAGAAGCCATTCAAGTTCTAACAACACACTCAGATCGTCTTACCCACCTTGCTCACTGCTTTGCGCCGGCGCCCAACTCCTCTGGCGTTGTAAACGGCTTTTCCAACATAATAGCTGTGAACTTCGCTATCGCTCTTCGCGCCCATTGAGCTGACGAATGAAACGTTGTCCAGAATGTACTTCAGGGTTCCCTGACACCTTCGAGTTCTGCGAACGTGACGGCACTACACTCGTCGCAGACTTCTGGGATGGCCACCCCGAATCGTCAAAGCCGCCTGCCGTAACTCGTGAGTCCCAGGAACCGACAGACGCGCCACCACCACACGCACTCCCACCACCGCCGTTTGATCCGCCTGGCGTGATGGTAAGGAGGGAGTACTCAGTTTCCGGTGATTCGCGACTACGACAGAACTGGATCGCTCTTGCCCTCATGGCAGTGGGCGGCATAGCTATTGGCTTGGTCTTCTTTGTTGTCTACCAGACCAATGAAGACTCGAACCAGAATGCAAACGAGCTAATTGCGAATGGGGCTCTCACGCAACAACCGGTGCCTGTCCTCCCTTTGCGTTCATCCTCCCCTGACAGCGCGTCTCCTTCACCAGAGCCGTCACCATCACCGAGTGAGTCGCCGTCGCCTTCGCCCCAGGTGGAGTCTGCGCCTCTCACGGTGAGTTCCGGGATGGTATCGACAGGTGGGGACGAAAAGGCCGGGCGCGGTCCATTTGTGATTCGCCTGACAAACGGCACTAATGTTGAGGCGGACGAAGTCTGGCAAACGGAAGACGGAATCTGGTACAGACGCCGCGGCGTTGCGACTCTCGTAGATCGCAAGGATGTGAAAGCGATCGAGAGAGTGGAAGACAAAAACTCGTCGGCCCCGGCCTCTCCCGCGCCAACACCAGCATCTTCACGAGTCTCATCGCCTTAGGATTTTCGGTTTCAGCTTAGGGTAGTGTCTTAATTTGCTGCTAGCGCTTTCGCCAGTCAGTCGGTAAAACGATCCACGAAGTCACACGAAATTTCACGAACCAGTTTTAGTTACCCACGTCGTCATTGCGCGCAGGTTCTCGACGGAGTCGTCTTGATTCGTTCAATGATCGACTGCAAAAACCTCGTAACCGTCGCGTTGGGTCAGTGATGCATAACGTCTTGCATCAGTCGAAAACATGAAGATCTGCCTGACGCTCGCCTTAACCACAGGTTCCGTGCAGAATGCTACGCCGATCACGCTCCGATATTCAGCAGCGATTCGACACGAGACTGAAGACGTTTGCGGCGCTTCAGCCCGGAGGGCTTGCAGACAGTAGCCGGTGGTCGCAGCAAAGCGTAGACCACCGGATCATCGCGATAAAAGATCAGTACCCCGAAAGGAGTGCCAGAACGAAAGTGAGCTACAGGAAGTGAGTCGAGCACAACGAAAGATAGGCTCGCGAAGCGACCAATCTCTTGCACCCTTCATGGTGCCAATCTTCTTCCCCCATCAACCGGTGGTCTACGCTTCGCTGCGACCACCGGCTACTATCTGGGAGCCCTCCAGGCTCAATCTCCTGAGCGACTTGCACACTCGGTAGGAAATGACAACAGAGCCGTGTTGCACTTCCAGGTTGAATTCACGTTTGACGTTGCAAATGCACAATCAAATAACCAACTCCTTACCCAAATCTTCAAGGTCGCAAATTGCGACCTCGAACGGTGCTCTATGTTTATTTCCGAAATCACCTTCACACTTGGAGGTAACAATTTGTGATCTCCAAAGCGTAACTAACCACATTCTTTAAATGAAAGGCGCACTCATGAGCGAAGTAAAACTCAACCTCGTCGACGCTGAACGAATACTTCACGGCACAATCCACGGTTCAGTTGCTGATAGGTGCGTGGCCGCGCTCTCAGCCGAACCAGAAACGATTGCAGAACTCGAGGCCGCGCTGGCGCGCTACATCAAGCCGTGCGAAGCCGGCGGCGAGTTTGCCTCATTTCACTCCGAAGCTTGTCCGGCCGACGCGCCGCCGGAACTCGATAGCGAATCGTGGGACGCAGGCATCGTGGTTATCGATCTGGCCGCGCGCATCGTCGCGACTGAGTCGTCGTACTCACAACCCGGTCCTGAGGGCGAGGTGTCTTACCACGATGGCCACGCGTCAACTGACGTGCCAATCCTCTACCGTCTGCCCGACAATTGGCTGTTTGTGAACTCTGTTGAATCCTATCAATGGTCCAGGGGGCGCCGTCGTCGTGAACGCGGCGCCAACCCCGCCTTCGACGCTCGGCCCATCTTGTTTGGCCGCCCGTTGCTCGAGTTTATTGTGAACACTTACCGCTCGCTTCCAAGCCAAACGCTGAACGCGTTCGTCTCGGAGACCGAGACGCCGACAGATGAGGACACGCCTACGAAACAGGCGCTGCGGAAAGAGATCAGCGCCATGCACGAGCGTTGGCTGCTGACGCCGCGGACTGATCTGCGCGGCCAGTCTCCGCGAGATGTACTGCTCGCAAAACAGGACTATATCGACCATGACCTGCATACGCGTTCGCTGCAATGGAGCGAGCAGAACGAAGGTCCGCCGTGTCTGGCCGAGGACGCTTTTGCTTACCGGTTTGCAGGCTTCGGCACGCACGAGTGGGTTCTTTACTACGACTTGGTGCGCCACTTGATTTGCAGTTTGATCGACCTGGAATCGAGCGCGAGCGATAGCGCAACCGTCGACCAAATGGTTGACAGTCTCGAGCAGATCAAAACCGACTGGCTCGAGAATCCGCAATCCGATTTTGACGGTCGCGTGCCCGCAATCATCATCGACAACGAACGCAAACGTCTTCCACAGGCGCTGCGTCCGCGCGACATGATCATCGATGACGATTGTCCGATGTGCCGGATGTTTGGCGACGAGACGAGTCCGTTAGGCATGGGTGTAGGCTTTTGGCATCTCGACGGGTCACACATGGACGACGATTTCGCGTTCTCGCATTACAAGACGCGTGAGGAATGGGAAGCTGAGAATCTCCGCCGCGAGGAGTTTGATAGGGAGTTTGATCGGAATTGGGAGGAACGACAGCAGCGAATTGCACGCGGCGAAGCGCTTGAGCCCGATCCATTCTTCGATCCCAAACCAATGGGCCCCGGTTGGGGTTGGTTTGATCCGCTAGTGTTTCCTGACCTGGCTGAACTCGATGCACCTGCCACGCGCGATGCTCATCCAGACGAGTCTGATGATACCGATATGAGCGACTCCAATTAGCTTTGCGGCGAGAGAGCACTTGTTTGCTGACAGGTCCTTCGGTCTGTGTAATCTGCGAAATCTGCGGATAGCTTTTCGTTCTACCCATCCACCTCCTGCCGCTAGTTATCACGTCTGGTCCGGAGCAACTTCCTTAGCGCGCTCGCCCAGCGACGCCTCTTCTTCTGCGGCCGCTGCGCGTTCCCAACCGTTATCACTGCCAGACGCTCCCACCACGATGACGCGATAAGCTTCGTCGCCGGCGCTGACCTACTTTCCACCATATTCCTTGTTCCCCTTGCTCCACATCAGTTCTGCCTTCTACCACTGCCCCACCACCTACTAATTCACTGCTCGCTGCCGCACTAGTTGTGCAACTCCAATACCAAAATAAATCTCTGCTAATTCTCCCACCGGCGAGCGAAACCTGTACTTCTCCGATACGTTGATCTGCGTGCCGTCTACCTGGGTTTGAATTGTTTTGACGCAGCGCCCGTCTTAGCGGCCTAAAAAATTCGGAGCGAGATAAGCGACCACCTTGCATCGCCACAATCCCAGGATTTCCAAATGACAAATGAAAAATTTATGAAAAATGTCAAATGAGAAATGTCAAATCATCTTCTTTCTTTTCAACCCTCACTCCCCTCTGTACCCTTCCGTTCCCCTCAATCCATTCCCTTTCCCCCTTTCCCCTGTTACCCTATTGCCCCCAAACAAGCTAACCAACAGTCGACGGTGATTCATTCATTGCGGCGTCGAAAGGAGATCTCATGAAGTACTGCTCTCGCTTAATCATCTTCAGTTCCATAGTCTGCTTGCTGCTTTTTTCTTTGACCCTTCCTTTACCTGTCGCTGAGAGTCACGCGAAACCCGCAGCGCCGGCCGGGCCTCTCGATCTCTCTGGCGAATTGCACGGCGCGCCTTACCGCATCCGCGTACCCGCCGTGTGGAACGGAACGCTATTGGTCTTCGCGCATGGCTATCGCGACAAAGCCGACCACCCAGGCGAAGTGGATAACCGTAACGCTGATGTGGCGCCGAGTGCGGCACTCGAACCGGCACTGCTCGCCCAGGGCTACGCTCTCGCCGGTTCCGCCTATCGTGACAACGGCTGGGAAGTGGAAGGAGGCGTTCAGGACACGAAGGATCTGACGGTGCTGTTCCGCGCCCTGGTCGGCCAACCGGATCGCACGATCCTTTGGAGCGTTTCTATGGGTTCGATTGTCGCGCTTGAAAGCGTGGAGCGCTTTGGTGGCGTCTACGATGGCGCGTTATGCATGTGCGCGCCCGGCGCCGGCTCGACTCGCATCTGGGATTCCGGCCTCGCGCTCTATCTCGCTTACGACGTTGTCTTTGGAACACTGCCCGAGTGGGGCACGGTTGCAGAAGTTCGCAACGACATTGATTTTGAGACCGAGGTCTTTCCTAAGCTTTTCGGCGAAGTAAGCAATCCGGCAAACTTCCCGAAATTCGAATTCGTTCGGCTGGTCGGCGGCAATCCCGGACGCGGTATCACGCCTCCGCCTCCGCCCGCGTTCTACCCCGGCTGGGTATTTACCGATCTTGTTTTCCTCACTGAGTTCCGCGCTGAGTTGCAACGCCGCGCCGGCGGTCCGTTTGTGGAGAACGTGAGTCATGACTACAACCTCACGGCCGCGGAGAGAGGATACTTAAATGCGCTGGGTGTTCCGAGCGCTGTGATCGATGGCTGGCTGGCGCAGATGAATGCTCGCAGAAACATTACTGCGCCGCCCGCAGCTCGCAACTACGTCGAGCACTACGCCACCTTCAACGGCAAGATCAAACCGCCGGTGTTGACGATGCACACGGTCATCGATCCGCTGGTGACTGTCTCGAACGAATCGGCTTACGGAGAAACTGTGGCGGCGGCAGGTAGAAGCGATCAGCTATTTCAAACTTACACGAACGGCAACGGCCATTGTGCCTTTACCGGTCCGCAGATCTTGACCGCCGTCGGTGCGATTGATAACTGGGTCCGCAACGGAACCAAGCCAACCGCCGCTTCGTTCCCAGGTGCGCTCGGCTTTGTTCCCGGCTTCGTCCCCCCGGCATTCCCTCAACCGTGAGAAACAGTGAGCAGTGGGCAGTGAGCGGTGAGCAGTGAGCGGTCGTCAGTAGCACTCGGCTCCCACTGCCCACGCCTCCTGCCTCCTGCCCCCTGCCCCCTGCCTCCTGCCTCCTGCTCTTTGCCCCCTCTTGTTCGCAGTCCTATAATCCATCCAGCCCCCTTCTTTTTAGTCGACAATTCAATCTGACGAGGAAATAGCCATGTTTAGACGACTGCTTATGGGTTCATGTCTCTTAATGGTATCCGCTGCGTTCGCTGCCCCTGTCATGGCCCAGTTAGTTGGCCAACCTTATCGTCTCAGCGATAGGGACGTGGAAAAGATTATCCACCGTATAGAGCAACAGTCGGATAGATTCCGTTCAAGTCTTGATGCCGCACTCGATAAGAGCCGGTTCAACGGGAGCAATCGAGAGGACGACATCAACGCCTTTGTCAAAGACTTTTATAAACAGACAAAGACCCTCCATGATCACTTCGACCATCACAAATCAACCACACCTGATGTGCAGTCAGTCCTTGCAAGAGCGGCGCGCATTGACGGTTTCATGCGTCGCTATCCGCTTTCGTCGCGCGTCCAGGACGATTGGTCGACACTCAAAACAAATCTCGACGAGCTGGCCACGGCTTATAACGCGAGTTGGCGCTGGGGTGATTACTCAACTGGTTATCCTCCCGGTTCCGCACCATATCCAACCGGCGCAATAGTCTTTGAGGTGCCATATCGCATACCTGATCGTGAAGTCGAGCAAGTCCTTCACCGCATCGAAAAGCAAGCTGACAAATTTCGTACTGCGCTTGACGCGGCGCTCGATAAGAGTCGTTTGGATGGAACCCGCAGCGAGGACGAAATCAACGCCTTCGTAAAAGACTTCTATGCGCAGACAAAGACTTTGCACGATCACTTCGACGCCCACAAATCCACTAACGCTGACGTGCAGTCCGTTCTGGATCGCGCCGCACAGATCAACGCGTTTATGCGCCGCAATCGTTTGAAGAAGAAGGGTGTGGACAAGGAGTGGGCAAATCTGAAGGTAAACCTCGACGAACTCGCCCGCGTGTACAACGTCAGCTGGCGGTGGGGCCACTGATTGCGGATTGCTTAATACTGTTTGCTCTTCCAGTCTGTGTAATCTGCGAAATCTGCGGATAGGCTCAATGCTTTTGAGGTTCCGCTTTCTGCCTACTGCCTACTGCTTTCCGCCTTACGCTCCCGCGCTGAAGGCGCGTAATAGTAGTGACCCTAATGGTCCGCGTAGTTAAGTGGGTTTGGCGGGACGGGGCGCGGGTTCCGGCTCGAAGACTCAACTCCCTGGAGTGCGCCGGCCTGGCGGCGCTTTGGCTGATCGCCGCCAGACGCTTTCGGAGGAAACCAGCCGACACTGCATAAGTTCTTGCATTTGACAGAACTCAGACGATCATTAGCAAAGCACGATGCCTGTCGTGCTTGAAACGGTCCGGGCCCTGACAGTGGCCGCTCACGAGTCGCTGGGCGGAGCGCCCGGAACCCGCCCGCTCATCGTGGACCCGTTTGCAGGCGGCGGCGCAATTCCCCTGGAAGCCTTGCGCGTAGGCGCCGACGCGTTTGCTAGCGATCTCAAGCCCGTGGCCGTGCTGCTCACCAAAGTAATTCTCGAATACGTCCCCAAGTATGGCCAGCGCCTCGCTGATGAAGTCGCCGCCGAAGCGGTCCCCCGTGAAGAGGTTGAGGCTGAGGTGGGATGGAGCCCTCCATAACTGTCGGGCTACTGCCCCGGCGTGCGATGAGCGACTTTGCGAACGGGTCATCCGCCAACGCGACTCGCGCTGACGCGCTCGCTGCGGGCGAGTCGAGCACCCCAACGGATAGAAAAACATCCGTTGGGGACCCCGCCCGCCCGCGCTCCCAGTGAAGAGGTTGACGCTGGAGCCGCACCTCGGCGGAATTTCAAGATTAGAGAGGTTCGTGAAATTTCGTGCTAGTTCGTGGATCGCCTTACCGACTTACCGCTGGTCATTACGCGCTTTCAGCGCTGCAGAATTCGTAGAGCACCCTTACCTGGGGCGTTGCCCCGGCTTTCACACTTCGCGCCTTTGGCGCTGAGGAAATAGTGTTTACGGGTTGCGCGGCGGTCCATGCGGCAATAGAATGCGGGCGATTCAATAGCCCAGACTTGTTGTTAGAGGAGGAAGTATGAAATTAAAAGCGGTTCTAATCACCCTAGCGCTATGTTTTGCGGCCACGACGGTGGTCATGGCCAAAACCAATCCACATATGGGAACGTGGAAGTTGAATGAAGCTGAATCAAAAATCGCTGCCGGCTCGAACAAAAACCTCACGGTCGTCTACGAGGCCGCGGGTGACGACACCAAGGTAACAGTGGACGGCGTCGACGGCGACGGGAATGCCACACATAACGAGTGGACCGGAAAGTTTGACGGGAAATGCTACGCGCTCACCGGCTCTCCCAGTGGAGACGAGCGGTGCTACAAGGTAGTTAACCGCCGCACCATGACGTTTTCCGAAAAGAAGGAAGGCAAGGTTACCGTTAGCGGGCGATTAGTAGTTTCGGCGAACGGGAAAATGCGTACCGTCACTACCAGCGGAACCGATGCCAAGGGCAAGCGGTTCAGATCAGTTGCGGTCTACGACAAGCAGTAGGAGGTAGGAGGCAGGAGGCAGGAGCAGGAGGCAGGAGGCAGGAGCAGGAGGCAGGAGGC
>JBOGOP010000088.1:0-18629 GCA_050747225.1 Pyrinomonadaceae bacterium | reverse complement strand
ACCCAGCCCCAGTCGAAAGGGAAGTAGAAGACCTTGGCCACGTCATGCTTAAAGATTTCGCGCGCCAAATTCTGACCTGTAAGCGTGATCGTGGAGACTGCGATCAGAGATTGGGGGTATCGCGCTTTGAGGGCCTGCACGAGAGGCCGCGCCGCTTGAGTTTCACCAACGGAAACACAGTGAATCCAAATTACGGGAAGGCCATTTGCTTGTATCGGCGAAACTGAGCCCCAGCGCTCGCGAAATCCCGCGACATACTTGCCATGACGAAATGCGTCGAGAAGAAAGCGTGGCAGTAGGATGAGAAAGCCCAGGGCCAGGAGAAGGCTGTAGATGAAGTACATAGGTAGGACAGGCATTCCTGCCTGTCATCGTCCCAATTGGACAGACAGGAATGTCTGTCCTACTTTACTTCGCGCGTTCAATGTAGCGGCCTTCAGTTGGATCGACGCGAATCCGGTCCCCTTCATTCACAAACGGTGGCACGGTTACGGTCACTCCATTTTCGAGTGTGGCCGGTTTGTTCACATTGGAAACAGTTGCGCCCTTCAGTGTGGGATCGGTGCGGGTCACGGTTAGTTCCATTGACGGAGGCAGGTCGATGCCGATCGGCGCTCCTTCATAGAACTCAGCCTGAATCTTCAGTCCCGGAGTTAACCACTGAGCCGCGTCGCCTAATTCCTCATCGCTAAGGGCGACCTGCTCGTAGTCTTCGGTATTCATGAAATGATGATGCGACCCGTCTGAATAGAGAAACTCCATTTCGTGCTGCTCGAAGATCGCTCGTTCAACCGAGTCCGACGAGCGAAACCGGTGTTCAAAAGATGACCCGGTTTTAATATTCCTGAGTTTTGCCTGCACCATCGCCCGCAGATTGCCCGGAGTGTGATGACGAAATTCCATCACTTTGCATGGTTCGCCTTCGAATAGGATCATCATTCCGCGCCTAATTTGAGTTGCCTGAATAGCCATAGTCTTAATTCAATCTCCGTCTAAAAGATTTGTCTCGGATAACAGATATCTGATTTCCCACGCCGAAAACTTATAGATAAGCGGTCCCGTCTGGTTTTGAATCGCGTAGTTTAGCGACCGCCAAAGGGCTTTGTCCAGCAGGGCGACGCCAAGTATTGATGCAGTTTGGCTTGACGTTCCGGCGAGACATGAGGTCAGGTACTGACTTCATCCCATCCGTCGCCAACAGAATAAAAAGGCGGCTTCTCCCGTGATCCTTCACTCGGGATTAGCCGCCTTTTTTGAGGAGCCCACCTACCTCGATTGTGTAAACGCCTGACCGCGCGACAGGTTCCAATATCAGCCAACAGGGCCTAGGCCGCGCGAGTCCGTGGAACGCGACGCCGTCGCGCCACCTGCTCAAGCCAGCGTTGGGCTTCGTCATACTTCGCAAAGCGCCGCTCATCGAGCCGGAACGCGGCGGTGTGGTAATAGCGGCGACCATCGATCATCCGAGCGGCATGCTTAATGTGGAGCATTTCGTGATAAATAATAAACTCCACAAACCATTCCGGGACTTGAGTTGAATCAAGCGATTTGCTAATCACGATAGTGTCATACACCCGATCATGATGACCAAGGATGCTTCGTGTCTTGCGTTGAGACCAGGTAAGGGTTGGCTTTTCGAGACTGGAGTCGAAGTACCTGCGATTCAGCTTGGCAAACATCTTATCGAGATCGTAGGAATTGCCCCGAGCGCTTGAAATCATTTTTCGTCCACGGCCGCGGCGGGCAATATCCGACGAGCGCATCACTTCCGGTGTCAAAGAGTATTCGCGATATGTTCGATCGTGAACCGGCGGGATTTTTTTCCCCAGTAACCTGGCTACCAGCACGAACGCAAGCGCTCGCATAACTTCCGGCGGGCTATTCTTACAAATATCAGACAAACGCACGTAGACTTGCCCTGAACGTAACCTAATCGTATGGCGTAGACCGGCGTAGGGATAAAAGCGCACGTCAACTACCGGTAAGCCACGTTTGCCACCGAGGTGATGGAAAGCATCCAGGAAAAACTTCTTCACGTCAGTCATTGCCAATACTCCAGACAATTCACCCCCGATAACCGATATTACCGCCTTCAAATCTTAATTCCCGATGCTGGAAGAAGCCGCGAACGTGCGTGATATTACTCCGGCCCGGAGACCCGAGGGGCAGGGGTTCTGAAAGCTGGAGACCGCGCTCATATTACGGAGAACCCTTGGCGAGCGTCAATTGATCCGGGGAAGAGTGCAAAAACCTCAGGAAAAACAGCAAATTGACGCCACGCGCCGGCACTACCGGACAACCGGCGTGAGACCTTGCGTAACCACAAGATAACGCTCGAACTTCGTCTGCCGGCTTGCTGGGACGCCTTGAAAGTCGGTCGTTCGGCGCCGGATGTAAATGTTTGCAGGAGCATGGATTAACCAATGAGTAGGAGTCCGGAATCTTCGCAGTTCTAATGTTTGCAGGGCGACAAACGATTCCTTTATACTGCGAGGCGGGCCGCCGCTGAGTTAGTTTTGATGCGTTTTTAACCCAGAGAGATTTGCCAGCACCGCGAGGGTCAGTCGGAAGAAGAATCGACTCGAACAGAGAACTTAATGCCCCGTCGTAATTCAATCCTCCAAGCCACCGAAAAAAACAGTCTGGACGCGCGTGCGCAGGCCGTGCTTGCTGCAGTGATCAAGGAGCACCTGGTCACTGGCGAGGCGGTAGGCTCGCTGGTTCTTGCGGAGCGGTTTTCCAGGAGCACGGGTTGGAGTTCAGCCACGATCAGAAATGTCATGGGTGAACTTGAGGAAGCGGGGTTGGTCGAACAGCCGCACACGTCGGCAGGTCGCGTGCCGACGGATCAAGGTTACCGTTACTACGTCGACTACATCCTCGAGAAAACTCGGCTCTCTCGAGCTGACCTCCGCGCAATCGATAAGGTGTTTACCGCAAGCGGGGTTGATTCGGCTACTTCTTCGGATCGCATTATGGAGAAAATGTCTCACGCGCTCTCCGAGCTTTCCGCAAACGTTGGCATAGTGGTATCGCCGTCTCTTGCCGAGAACCGCTTGAGTCACATTGAATTCGTTCAGCTTGCCGATAAACGAATTCTGGTGGTGTTGGTGACGACCTCAAACAGCATTCACAACAAGATCATCCGGCTCGAAGACAACCTTACTCAGGACGAACTCGAGCAGACTGCGCGTTACCTGAATACGGAATTTAGCGGCAAAAGCCTGCTGGCCATTCGAACCGAGATTCTCGAGCTGATGCGAGAGGAAAAGGCCCTGTATGACCGGCTGCTCAGAAACGCGATCCTGCTCTGTGACATGAGTCTGGAAGGTGAAGAGGCCGGCAGCGGGGACGTCTACGTCGATGGAGCCTCAAATATCCTCAGCAAGCCCGATTTTGTTGACGTTGACCGGATGCGTGAATTGTTTCGAACCTTTGAGGAAAAGTCTCGCCTAATCAAGATCCTGAATGAGTGTGTGGCTCGCGAGCAACCGGCAATGTGGGGAGATGTTCATGTTGTGATCGGCCGGGAGCATCCCATCTCTTCAATGCGAAATTGTTCGCTCATCACCGCCCCATATCGGCTTGGCTCAAACGAACATCTGGGCACACTTGGTGTCGTCGGCCCGATGAGGATTGAGTATTCTCGCATTATGGCTATGGTAAACTACATGGCGCGGCTCATTGAGCGCCGTTTGAATGAAGAAGCGCACGTTTAAGCCCCTACCAAATTTTGAACGAACTACACTAATTGATGGCTCCTCAAGGAAAAGACAGGTCAAATATTCCGGTCAACTTTACTGATTCGGACAGTGAAGACGGGCTCGATAACGGACCGGACGAGGCAGCATCCGAGTTGTCTGATGACGGTCAGGTGTTGACGAATGCCATGGCCTTCGAGAACGAGACAACCGCCATTGAAGATGATGACGTGTATGACCTGGACGATGAGTTCGAAACACTTGCACCACCGGCAAAAGGATCCACTGGCGACCTCGCACTAAACATGGGTGGGCCCGAAGTGGCGGAGTTGGTTGCCACCAGGGCAGAGTTGAAACGCCTAGAAGGTGAAGTTAAGGAACTGAAAGAGAGCTTGGCGCGCCGGCAAGCGGATTTCGAGAATTACCGCAAACGAATGGAGCGCGAACGATCTGAGACCTACAACCGCGTGGTCGTCGAAATTGCAGCTAAACTCCTGCCTGTGCTCGATAATTTGAAAAGAGCATTGGAGACTGAAGCCTCAGTTGAAGCAAGTGAGTCGGATGAGTTTCGGCACTTTCTCAGCGGCGTGGATTTGATTTACAAGCAACTCAACGGTGTGCTCGATGCGCTGGGAGTCAAACCGATTGTAGCCGAAGGCGAGCGGTTTGATCCGCATCTTCATGAAGCAGTTTTGACTGAACCCACCGACGACTATGAACCTGACACAGTTATGCAGGAGATCGTGCGCGGCTTCAGGGTTGGCGACAAGCTGATTCGTCCGTCGCTCGTAAAGGTAGCGGTCAAGAAATGAAGGGCACCTAACGGCATAACACGTTAGGAAGACAAAAATGGGAAAAGCAATCGGCATAGACCTGGGTACTACTAATTGCTGCGTCTCCGTGTTGGAAGGCGGAGCAGTTCAGATTGTGCCAAACAAAGAAGGTGGACGGACGACGCCGAGTGTGGTTGGTTTTACTGACAAGGGCGAGCGCCTGGTCGGGCAGATAGCAAAGCGCCAGGCTGTGACCAATGCCGCGAATACTGTTTATGCCGTGAAGCGACTGATCGGCCGGAAATACAATTCCGCCGAAGTTCAGAAGATGCGCGAAACCGCGGCGTTTGAGATCGTCGATTCTCCAAACGGCGACGCTCGGGTGCGTGTGCAGGGCCGCAGTTACAGCCCCCCCGAGTTGTCAGGAATAGTTTTGCAGCGTTTGAAAGCCGCGGCCGAAGATTTTCTGGGCGAGCCGGTGACGGACGCCATCATCACGGTTCCGGCTTACTTCGACGACACGCAGCGTCAGGCTACGAAGGATGCAGGAAAAATTGCCGGTTTAACCGTTGAAAGGATCATTAACGAGCCCACCGCTGCTGCGCTGGCTTATGGCCTGGGCAAGTCTGAAGTCGAACGGATTGCCGTTTACGATCTCGGCGGTGGCACATTCGACATCTCGATCCTGCAGATGAACGATGGCGTATTCGAGGTGCTCTCAACGTCGGGTAACACGTTCCTGGGTGGTGAAGACATCGACGAACGTATTATGAACTGGATGGCTGATGAGTTTTTGAGTGACACCGGAATTGATCTGAGAAAGGATCGACTTGCGCTCCAGCGACTAAAGGAAGTAGCGGAGCGCGCAAAGTGTGAACTCTCTTCAACGGTCGAAACCAATATCAACCTTCCTTTCATCGCTGCCGATGCCACCGGACCGAAGCATTTCAACAAAACCATGACGCGGAGCGAGTTTGAAGATTTGATAGTAGATCTGATCGATCAGACTATCGATCCTTGTCGCAAGGCGCTTGAGGACGCGAAGTTGCAACCGGCCGATGTCGATAAGGTAATCCTGGTCGGCGGACAAACGCGCTCGCCGATTGTCGAACGCACCGTGGAAAAGATTTTTGGTAAGAAGGCTTCCGCTGAGATCAATCCTGATGAAGTTGTAGCCATGGGCGCCGCGATCCAGGGTGGCGTGTTAACCGGCGAAGTTAAAGACATTGTGCTGCTCGACGTTTTGCCGTTAAGTCTGGGACTGGAAACGCGCGGTGGACTGTTCACCAAGATCATCCATCGGAATTCAACCATCCCTTTGCGCAACAGCCTTACATTCACGACCGTGGTCGACAATCAGACATCCGTGGAAATTCATATTTTGCAGGGTGAGCGCGAAGTGGCCGAGGGCAATCGTTCGCTTGGTAAGTTTGAATTGGTAGGCATCCCGCCCAGCCCTCGGGGCGTTCCTCAGGTGGATGTTGCCTTCGAAGTTGATGCCAACGGGATCGTCTCGGTGTCGGCGCAGGACAAGACCACCGGTCGCGAGCAGCAGATGCGTATTACGCCGACTTCCGGTCTCGCGCCCGACGAAATCCAGCAACTCATAATGGAGGCCGAAGGTTTTGCCGACTCCGATCGTTTGGCAAAAGAGATCGTGATCCTGCGCAACAAGCTGGAATCGCTCTTGCGAAACACACAAAAATCTTTTGCTAAGTTTAGCTCGTCGCTTTCAACGAATGATCAGGAAATAGCTGAACGTGTTTTCGTAGAGGCCGATGCGGCCGTCGGCGGCGAAGGAAAAGAATCAATTAATAAAGCTTTGACTGCCCTCGAGCGAGTCGGCGCTCTGCTTACTTCTGCCATGATGGATCCCACCGGTGAGGCCGCGCAAAAAGGCCTGGATAGCGCCTCGCAAAAAGGCGTGGATAACGCCTCATAAAAGTACAAAAATTTTAGTCAAACTATCTATTAATAGAACGAGAGGTTTTTGGGAAATTCGAGATGAGTAAACGAGATTATTACGAAGTGTTGGGCGTTGACCGTACTGCGACGGATCAGGAGTTGAAGAGCGCGTACCGTCGTCTGGCGAGAAGTCATCATCCGGACACGAACCAGAGCGATCCGGCTGCTGAAGAGAAATTCAAGGAATTGTCCGAGGCTTACAGTGTGCTTGCCGACGCCAACCAACGTCAGCGTTATGACCACTTTGGCCATGCTGGTGTTTCCAGTGGCGCCGGACAAGCCTGGGGAGCGCCCGGTTTTGGTGGCATCGAAGATATCCTCGGCGATCTTTTTGGATTTAACGACGTCTTTGGCGGCGGTCGTGGAGGGTCTCGCCGAACGGCCGCACAGCGCGGCGCCGATCTGCGTTATGACCTGGAGATTACGCTCGAGGATGCCTACAACGGAATGACCGCTCAGTTACGCATTCCGCGACTTGAAACTTGTGAAACCTGTAAGGGCAATGGAGCGGCAAACGGCACTCAACCTGAAAACTGCGCCAACTGCGGTGGCACCGGCCAGGTGCGTTATCAGCAAGGGTTCTTTTCGGTAGCAAGAACCTGCCAGCCCTGTCGTGGTGCTGGTCGCGTCGTGAAGCATCCGTGCCAGGACTGCCGGGGCGCGGGGCGTCTCGAGCGCGAAAAGCAGATGGAAGTCAAAATTCCTGCGGGTGTGGAAACTGGTTCGCGATTGCGGGTTCAGGGTGAAGGTGAGTCTGGCACGCAGGGCGGACCCGCCGGCGATTTATACGTCGTCATTCATCTCGCTGAGCATGAGCGCTTCGAGCGACAGGGAAGTAACCTCTACGCTTCACAGCCGTTGACCTTCGCGCAGGCCGCATTGGGTGCGGAAGTTTACGTGGCGACAATTGAAGGCGAAGAGAAGATCAAGGTTCCGACCGGCACACAAACAGGCACCGTCTTTCGTATCAAAGGCAAAGGCATGCCTGTGCTGGGCGGGCGTGGCCGCGGAGATTTGTTCGTATCCGTAAGCGTAGTCACGCCAACATCGCTTACGCGCGAGCAGCGAAAACTCCTCGAACAGCTTGCGGTAGTTGAAAACAAGGACTTGGAAGACAAGGGTCTGGTCGACAAGGTGCGCGACATTTTCGGATAGCATCCACACGACCAGACGATTTGGAGTCAAAAGCGCCGTCGCCGCTGCGCTCTACCGGCGCACTCCAAATTGGTTGATCTCAGCAATCAGGAGACGAAATGAAGCACTTCCCCCACGTTCGCTTTTCCTTCTTCCTTCTTGCAGTTTTTCTAGTCGCTGCTTTTGCCGTCCAGGCGCAAGACAGTATGGAGCGCTGGCAGAGTTTCGACTTTGCTACCTCAGCGCTGAAGCCTGCTGACATCGCCAAGGTTCCTCTCGAAGACTTGAAGCTGATGCGCGGCATTGTGTTTGGAAAGCATGGCCGAGTTTTTAAAGACGCAGAAATCCGCACCTACCTCGACGCGCAAAGCTGGTACAAAGCTAACCCTGACTTTAACAATTCGATGCTTAACGCGACCGAGAGTAACAACCTCGACCTAATCCGCGTCGCTGAGGCCAGCAAGCATGCAACCGTTCAGCCCGGCGATATGCGTTACTGGCTTACGCGGACCCTGACACCGAAAAAGCTCGGAGTTCACAGCGGCGCCGAGTGGCGCGTACTGCGCGCTGAAGTTGAGGCCATTCATGGCAAGCGTTTTACCGAGGCGTGGCTGCAGCAATATTTTGACGAGCGCTATTGGTATAAGGCCAGTGATAACTACGACGCCAAAAAGCTTTCGGCGCTCGAGCAGAAAAACCTGGCTACGATTGCGGCGGCGCAGAAGAAGTCGCGCAAGGTGGCTTTGGCTCCCGGTGATATGGAGCTGTTTGAGAACAGGTTGATCGCCGCGACGATGTTGCGCGGATTGAGTCTTAACGAGTTGCGCCTGCTGCGTAACGAGATTTATGCGCGTCACGGCCGGCAGTTCAAGGCGGACTGGCTTTCACAGTATTTTTACAGCCAACCCTGGTATCAGCCGGACGATAATTTTAAAGACGAGCAATTGACTGGGACTGATAAGACGAACGTTGAAACGATCGTCGCCTACGAGCAAAAGATCCACGACGACTTGGGAAGTAAGACCCTCACGCGAGCTGTGCTAGAGGGTTTATTCATTGAGGACGCGGTCAAGATGCGCCAGGAGATCTATGCGCGGCGCGGAAAAGTCTTTACCAAGGAACCGTGGTTTCAGACTTACTTTGAAAGCTTCGCCTGGTACAAGGCCGACCCGCAATATAACGATGCCAAGTTGAGCGAGCTGGAGAAACGCAACATCGCCACCATCACCGCCTATGAAAGAAAGGCGGTGAGCGCGGAGAGCCTCATCGAGGGTTGATAAGGCCCGCCTCCGGTCTCGCGTGTCGAGACCAAGAACAGTAAGCAGAAGGCAGTAGGCAGGAGGCAGATTTTAGAGGCGAGCACCTTTCGATGGTGCTCGCCTCGTTGTTAGCATTCGACGAATTTGGAGTGCGGCGACCTGTCGCCGCTTTGGCCGGTTGCGACTTGTCGCAAGATTCAGCGTCCGAAACGCTCAGCCAGCACGAGTCACAGCCGGTACCGAACTTTCGCCTTCCGTAGTGCGTCCTCTTCATTGTCAACGTTTTGCAAACGCAGCATAACGTCAGCATTCAGATCGAAGCCGGCGCGTTCGCCTGCCTGTAGTTTCACTGTCCCGGCTGCTGCAATCATTGCAGCGTTATCCGTTGAGAGATGCGGGGAAGGGAAGTAAGCCGGAATTCCCAGGCGCGCGGCCGCTTCGCGCGAAGCCTCTCGCAAAGCACCATTGCAGGCGACGCCACCGGCGACGATCAAAGTCTGCGGCCCGTATTCTCGGGCGAGCCGCTCTGTAGTTCCTACCAAAGAACGAACCACCACGCTTTGAAAACTTGCCGCCAAATCTTTAATCGCTGCCGACGGTTCTTCCCCATTTTGCACGGGCTGCAATCCTGTTTCGCGGACGTGTTTGGTAACGGCAGTTTTCAAACCGCTGAAACTGAAATCCGCCGAGCCGTCGCCCATGCGCGGCGTGGAAAACTTGACTGCCTGCGGATTGCCTTCGCGCGCCAGCCTCTCGATGATTGGCCCGCCGGGGTAGCCGAGTCCCATCATCTTCGCCACCTTGTCGAAAGCTTCGCCGGCTGCGTCGTCGCGCGTGCGGGCGAGGACTTTGTATTTCCCCGGACTCGGCACCAGGAATAAGTTGCTGTGTCCGCCGGAAACGATCAGCGCCAGCGCCGGATACTCAACCGGCGGGTTGCCAAACGCGACCGAATACACATGTCCTTCGATGTGATTCACTCCCACCAATGGTTTGCCTAAAGCAAACGCCATCGCCTTTGCATACGACACGCCCACCAGCAGCGAACCGACCAGTCCAGGTCCAACTGTTACGGCGATGCCATCTATCTCCTGCGGCGGCGTGCTGGCTTGTGAGAACGCTTCTTCAACGATCGGGACGATCTTGTCGAGGTGTTCGCGCGAAGCAAGCTCCGGTACGACGCCGCCGAAGCGCTTGTGAGTTTCGATTTGGGAAGCGATAACGGAAGAGACGATCTCGCGTCCGTCGCGCACTATGGCCGCGGCAGTTTCGTCGCATGACGTTTCGATTCCGAGGACGAGCATGCGAGGATTCTAGCAATGATTCCAAGAGACAGGTAATGGGTCGAGAAAGAGCGGAGGTAAACCGCCCTTCCCAACCCTGAGGCTCTTCAGCTTGCAGTACAAACTGTTCCTTGAAAGCCTCACAAGCCAAAAAGCTGTAACTCAAGCGGAAAGTTTCGAGGTTGGGAAGGGCGGTTTACCGCATTGCCCGCTGAGTGATCACTCGACTTGATAGAAACTCAGGGCCGAATCACCCTGCTTGAGAACTCGATAGCGGAGCAGGCTTCCGAGTCCTTCCGGCAGACTGTTTTTGCTTTGGTGTTCGACGATCAAAAGACCATTTTCGGTTAATAAACTGGATGAACGCGCGGCGAAGGTATCGAGAATCGGCAAGTAGTTGTCAGCGTAAGGTGGATCGAAAAAGACGATGTCCCATGGCTTCCCGGAATCTGGTTGCTTCGAGACAAACCGCCGCAAGTAATCCTGAACCTCAGCTTGGACGACATCACTCTCACTTCGCTCTATGCGGCAAAGCTCGATATTTGATTTGATTAGCGTGCACATCGCTCGCGAACTATCGACGAAGGTGGCGTGAGTCGCGCCGCGAGAGATTGCTTCAATACCAACTGCGCCTGAACCGGCGCAAAGATCGAGAAAGCGAGCTCCGTCAATTCGCGGAGCGATAACGTTGAATAGAGTTTCGCGCAGACGATCCGAGGTAGGCCGCACTTCAAGCGAAGGCGGACCCTTCAAATTCCGGCCACGATATTTTCCCGCGATAATTCTCAAGGTTAGTTTGAAGAAGAAGGTTATCCGCAGATTACGCAGATTTCGCAGATTCCCGAAAGAAACATTAGATAAATGGCGGGAGTTCAAACTTCTGAAGACGCCCACCTGTTTACTCTGCTTGAATTGTGTAATCTGCGTAATCTGCGGATTCTCATCCAACCGCGGCCAGTCCGAACCGCGCATCGGAGCGAATGCGTTCAATTAAGTTCACAGTCTCAGCAGACTGCTCGCCTTTCGCCAGATAAAACTCGGCTTCTTTGCGCGCGCCCTCAATGAATTGCTGATCACGAACGAGGTTAGCGACGCGAAACTCCGGCAGCCCCGATTGCCTGGTACCCAGCAATTCGCCGGGACCGCGCAACTCCAAATCCTTTTCCGCAATCACGAAGCCGTCGTTAGTCTTTGCCATGATGCCTAGCCGCTCGACGGCAACCGCGGTCTGTTTGTCTGACGTCAGCAAAACGCAATAGCTCTTTTCAGCGCCGCGACCGACGCGCCCGCGAAGTTGATGCAACTGCGAAAGCCCAAATCGTTCCGCGTGTTCGACGATCATTACCGACGCATTAGGAACGTCAACGCCAACTTCAATAACGGTTGTGGAAACGAGTACCTGGATTTCGCCGGTCACAAAGCGCCGCATCACTTCTTCTTTGTCGGCCGTCTTCATTTTGCCGTGAATAAGTCCGATAGTGAGCCGCGGAAAGACCTTGTCGCGCAGGTACTCATATCTTTGCGTGGCGTCTTTCAAATCCATCTTCTCTGATTCTTCAACCAGCGGATAGACCACGTAAACCTGGCGACCGGCCCGCACTTCACTCGCGATCAACTGCTTAACCTCGGGCCGTTGCTCCTCACCGAAGACGCGCGTTTCGATTGGCGTTCGTCCGGGCGGCATCTCGTCAATCACAGAAACGTCGAGGTCGCCGTAAATTGTCATGGTCAGGGAACGCGGTATGGGTGTCGCGGTCATCACGAGCACGTCCGGATTGAAGCCACGCGCGCGCAATTCGGCGCGCTGCATAACGCCGAAGCGGTGTTGTTCGTCAATAACCGCCAGGCCAAGGTTCTTAAACGAGACTGCCTCCTGGATGATTGCATGTGTGCCAATGCAGGCGTGAATGTCGCCGGCGGCAAGTTCCACCTGCAGCTTTCTTTTCTCCGCGGCCCGCAGCGATCCGGTCAGCAACTCCACGCGATAGGGCGACTTTGCGAGCAGACGTTTGATGTTCCGGGAGTGTTGTTCGGCGAGAATTTCAGTCGGCGCCATCAGCGCCGTCTGGTAGCCATTTTCCATGGTGGCCAGCATGGCAATAAGCGCGACGATTGTCTTGCCGCTGCCGACGTCGCCCTGCAACAGGCGGTTCATCGGCGCATCCGACTTCAAGTCCTTGAATATCTCTTTGACAACGCGTCGCTGAGCATCCGTCAACTTAAACGGCAAGACCGAACCGATCCTCAGCTTGGTCGCCTGATCGAGTTTGATTTTGGTTCCTTTTGCTTCCTTGACACGCCGGCCGCGCTTCAGACTAATGCCCAGCGCAACCCAGAAAAAGTCTTCGAAGATGAGTCGCAGGTGCGCCGGACTTCTCGCCTGCTCATATAGCGCGAGCGCTGTATCTTCAGCAGGAAAATGAATCCGGCGCAGCGCTTCCGAGCGGCTGACAAGTTTTTTTCGCAGCAGCAACTCAGGCGGAAGGGTTTCTGGAATCGCAGAATCGGGAAGCAGGGCCAGCACCGCGTGCATGATCTCACGCAGACGTTTTGAACTGAACTCGCCGAGCTTCCGGTAGATGGGCACGCGACGCCCGGAGTGAATAGCCGTAAGCGCCGGATCGCTGCTATCGACTGCGTCCAGTTTGATCGACCTGGCTGCTTTGCTTTCGACTTCCGATGCCCCCTCTTCGTCCGTTTCTGTCTGGCCCCTTCCGGCCGGCAACATCTCCAGTTCATCAGCAGGTTTGTTCAGCTTCAATGAGAAGGTCGCGCGACGCTTGTCCCAATCCCACCTGCCAAACGTGATGAACCGCGCGCCACGAGTGAAGCGCTTGCTGTAGTAATTAACTATGTCGTGTGCATGCGTTCCGGAGACAAACCACCAGACCACAATCGGGCGGCCGGTTCTTTCCGGATCCGTGGCAGTCACTTCAAAAATGAAAAGGCTCGAACGTCCCTGCGAGCGCCGGTTCTTTACCTGAAAAGCTCCGGCGATTTTGACTACAAGCTCCAGCGACGCCTCCATACCGTCAGCCAAATCGCGTATCCGCGCCGGGCTTGAACGATCTTCGTAGCGCATGGGCAAGTAGCCCAGCAGATCCTCAACAGTCGCGCTGCCTGAGTCTTTCCTGCTGGAATGAGCCGCGATTTCCAAAGCGAGTTTGTGAGAAAGCGTCGGGCCGAAGCGCGGCAGGCCGTATTTGTATAGTTCTTCAAGCGAAATTTTGAGACTGAAAGGAGGCGGCATGCGCGCTGGATCATAGCATAGTCATAGCGGGGGCTTTACCCTCCGTGTTTACGTTGAAGCGAGACGGCAAAACCCGATTATTCGACGGATTCTATAATCGAATCGAATTCTGCGGCCGAGCTGTTGCCGACGAATACAAACGAAGTAGATGGTACAAAGTCATGAGTATCATCACTCCAGTGTATATTGTTTTCGGGCGTTATAATTACGCTTTCTAATCCGATCCCGTCATGGTCTTGGCGCTCACGTATCATTGTTTTGCTGTCGTCTTTCCTAGTCGCCCTTGTTTTAGTTGTCGAGCTATTTATCGAGCGTCTACAAGAAAAGCAAAGCAGAACCTACCAGTCATCGAAGTGCGAGTTCTGTCAGCTTTCGTAAGGGATATTCCCGATAATCGATCTGTCTGCCAAGTCTTCGTTTATGCAGAGATTCTTAACCACACACCGTACGAGACGATAATTTCACAATGCCGGCTTTCCCTAAAAATAAAAACAAGGAATGCTGTTACTGTTACGAAGACTCTAAACTTGGCAGAGTTTGAGATTTGCAGTGTGTTCTACGACTTTGATGATTACAACTATCAGAATGACACCCTAACATTTCGGGACTGTGAGTCTATGGACTCCCTACCGACAAAAAGTTCCGTTAGAGAAGGGATTCCGCTTGTAGGCTGGCTGGGATTCACTGTGCGAAATTCGTGGTTGCCTTACAAGACTCGCGAAGAAGGAACAGGTCGTGCAGTCGGATACATGACCGACGAAGGCGAGTACATCCAAGAAGAGGAAACGGAAACAATATACGATCCCCAATTTAGCGAGATTGAGGAGATTGCATTAATTGTCGTAGATGGCTTTCGCCAGCCTCCCTGGGGAGGCATTGCTGAGAAGATAAACCCGAAGGGCGAGGGTGTTCGCCTCCGTCCTAGAAAGACAAGTTTAGGTGTTTAATTCAGGGACTAAAGTAGCCCGCATTAACAAATCCTTCAAGGTCCAAACATGCCTTGTTATTCCTGCCGCCACTGCTGGGACACTACCCACTTAGGATTTTGCTTTACACGAAACTAACAGTTTGAGTTACATTACGAAGATGCGAATTCAAGTTTGAAGTGCAACGAGTTGACGCTGTCGGATTTCGCCCCAGCGGGGCGAGATGTTTATAGCCCGACGTCACGCTATTAGGCTCGCGCTCCGTAGGAGCGCAACAACCTGGTGCACTGGCCGACTGGAAAAACATTTCGCTCCTCACGGAGCGAAGAGTATTTGTGGGGAGGGCTTGTTGCTATAAACATGTCGCTCCTAAGGGAGCGAAAAGCAGTTTCAAGTTGCACTAGAAACTTGAATCCACCAGATGATTTCAGACAACGAGCTGACAGAAAAAACGCGGCAGCAACTTACACAAGTTCGCACGGCCTTATTGCGGCTACACAAGACGCTGCTCGATTTTGAGCGTGGCGCCTATGAGCGCGCGCATGACAAAATCGGTAACAGCTATGCGTTCCTGCAACTCGTGATGAGCGATCCGTGGTTCGCCTGGCTCCGGCAGCTATCGGAACTCATTGTCGAGATGGACGAACTGCTGGCTTCTAAGGAGACTCCTCGGGAGGCTACGGCGGTGGCCCTGATTCAGCAGGCGAGCATCTTACTTACCCCATCTGAGACGGGCAGTGAGTTTCAAAAGAAATACTTCACGACGATGCAGCAATCTCCTGCGGTGGTGCTGGCACATTCTGAGTTTGCCGGTCTGCTGGGTCCGGCAAGACTATCGAAAGAGATTCACTGAGCCGGAGCTTTGCCTCAAAAGTCCTCGGGTAGGCAGTTCTCAAGAATCGGAATTGGATTAGCTCCGAAGGAGTTCGCTAACTTCAGCCCAGGGTTTCCTACCCTGGGAGAACAAGCCGGGTAGGATCCTCCTTACTCTGAAAGAGTTAAGGAACGGGATGGAACTCTTTCAGAGTTCCTAGTTCAGTGGTGGCTGATTGACCCAGGGTAGGAAACCCTGGGCTAAAGTTAGCCAACACCTTCGGTGTTAAGTCTCTTCCAGACTTGAGTTGCTAGTTTGTCGTTGCTTCAACTTTCGCGCAGTGCTGATCAAAGGCTTGGATAAGTTCGCCGGCGACTTGTGACGCATCTCTGCCTTCGATTTGGCGGCGTTCCATCATATAAACGAGTTGACCATCCTTCAGCAACGCTATCGAGGGCGAAGACGGCTCATAGCCGGTGAAGTAGCTACGAGCTTTTTCGGTGGCTTCAATATCGGCTCCTGCGAACACGGTCCCGACCTTGTCAGGTCGCACGCCGTGTTGTAGTGCCCGGGCAATTCCCGGCCGGGCTTTTCCTGCCGCGCAGCCGCAAATTGAGTTTACAACCACCATCACGGTGCCTTTGCTGTTCTCAATAGTATTTTGCACGTCTTCTGGTGTGCGCAATTCTTCAACACCAATTCTGGTAAGCTCCTCGCGCATTGGGCGAATCATTAGTTCTGAATATGGCATGTGTTTCTCCTCAAAAAGCTCAGATCTCAATTTGAGATCTCAGTAAATTGGTCCAGTCGTTATTTCGGGGCTGATTGTAACACGTCAGTCTGCGTAGCAATGGGTGGGGACCGGCCGGCTACTCAACGACGATAGTCGCCCGCAGTGCGCGAAACTTCCGATCGCTAATGCCACGCACCATCATCAAGTGCTCCGGGCGGCGAAAAGGGCCGTATTGCTCGCGATGCGCGACGATTCGTTCAGCTATCCCACTGCCGACGCCAGGTAGATTCTCCAGTTCTCGGAGCGAAGCGGTATTGATGTTTATTGCTGAAGTATGTTCAGTCCTGGATAGGTCCAGACTTATCTGGGCTGCGGAAGGTGAGGAGCGTGGAGGCGTGGCGCATGCTGAAGCCAACAGGATTGCGGAGAGAACGGCGAGCGCAATCAGCAGCGTCCGAATCTTTGCTGGCGGGAGATTTTGTTTCACGTATGCAAGTAAGTGTTCGTGAAGGCTTTGTGACTCTGCCGCTCAGGTGTGCACAACGCTAAAAGTCTAATGGCTCCAAAAGTTCGTATGTTTTATGGTGCGTTGTCCACAGATTTTTCCACAGCTTGCGTGGAAAATGTTTCGAAGTAGTTGCGAGGAGTCTATTCTTCTTCGCCGCCTTCGTCCCACTGCGCGATCATTTCGTACGCGCGCCCAAGCACTGGTCGAGGTCGCGAGCCGTCAGCCTGACCAATCAGTCCTTCGCGTTCCATGATGTCGAGAATCGCTGCCGCGCGCCCGTAGCCAATGCGCAGTCGACGCTGCAACACAGAGGTTGAGCCCCGCTTCATCTCGACGCAAATGCGAAGCGCCTCTTCGAAAAGCTCATCGTGTTCGCCATTGCCTTCCTCGAGGCCCAGCGCCTCCTCCTCAGACTGGGTGATTGTCTCGTTGTATTCCGGCTTCGCCTGGGCCTTGGCATGGGCGACGACTTTCCCAATCTCCGTTTCGTCAACGTAGGCCCCGTGAACGCGAATGAGCCGCGATGTGCCAGGTGGCAAAAACAGCATGTCGCCTCGGCCGAGCAGATGCTCGGCGCCATTGGTGTCTATGATCGTGCGCGAGTCCACTTTGGACGAAACACGGAAGGAGATGCGCGAAGGAAAGTTCGCCTTGATCAAACCGGTGATGACATCAACTGATGGGCGTTGCGTCGCCAAAACCAGGTGGATGCCTACGGCGCGCGCCATTTGCGCCAGGCGAGTTATAGACTCTTCCACTTCGCGACCCGAGGTCATCATCAGATCGGCGAGTTCGTCAATAATGATGACGATGTAGGGAAGCGGCTTATGCGGATCGCCTCTCTCATCGTATTCCTGGACAAGATTCCGCCGCATGATTTCGGCGTTGTAACCGTCGATGTTGCGGACGCCCCATCCGGCAAGGTCGCGATAGCGCTTTTCCATTTCACCGACTGCCCACTTCAGCGAGCGCGAGGCGAGCTTCGGGTCCGTGATGATTGGCGCGGCCAAATGTGGAATGTCTTCGTAGAGGCCGAGTTCAAGCCGTTTGGGGTCGATCAAAATGAACTTAACTTCATCAGGCCGCGCGCGGTAGAGGATTGAAACAATCAGGGAATTGACGCCGACCGACTTACCGGAGCCGGTCGTGCCCGCGATCAACAGGTGCGGCATCTTCGCCAGATCTGCAATGTAGTTGAGCCCGTCGATCGTTTTTCCCAGCGCTATCGTGAGTTTCGAAGACGATTCGCGAAACGCGCGCGACTCGATAACCTCGCGCAGGAAAATCGTTTCGCGACGCGGATTTGGCACTTCAATACCGACGTGCGGCTTACCCGGCATGCGGTCGATGCGAATAGATTCGGCTTTCAAAGCCAGGCAAAGATCGTCAACGAGAGATACAACGCGCGAGTACTTCACGCCGGGATCTGGTTTGAACTCGTATGTAGTGACCACCGGACCGGGGCAGATATGCTTGATTTGGCCGGTGACATTAAACTCTTTGCATTTTTCTGCCAGTCGCGTAGCCAGACCCAACAATTCGGTATCCGCCTGCTCGCTCGGTGGCGGCGCCTCGTTCAAAAACCCCAGCGGGGGCATGGAATATTCGGTGTAGGCGACACGTCGCGCTCGGTCGGCGTCGAACGGAAGCCTCCCGGTTGCGGGAGCCTCACCCTTTGTACGCAGCACCGAGGCTCCCTTGACCATCTCGTCAGCTTCCGCCTCGTCACCAGCGACAGCAGTTGCGCCCCCGGAACCAGGAAAGAACGAACGACGGCCGGAAGAGCCGTTGGTCACGACCGCGCCCGGAATCCCGACTCCGGCAGCGGCAGCGCGCGCGGGTTCCGCGGAGCCTTGAATAGTTGCCAGTTGAGCACCAGTTGGTTCACTTCGGCTAATCGCTTCAGCACTAAACGCCGGTTGGGCGCCGTCCTTCATGAATTGAGCGATGCGTTCTTCCGGACTCAAGTCCGTTGAACCCTTCAATGCATTTTGCGCCGCCAACTTCTGCGCCTTGATCAGGTTGCGCTGCTCCTTACGCAAACGCTTCTGCTCGCCGCGAGCCTCACGCCACAAACGAAACTTAGAGGGTAAACTGTTCACTACCGAGAAGCGTTTAGCGAAAAGGGCGCGCAGCCATTCGTACAGGCCAACAAAGGAGAAGTTGGTTGCCAGCAGCAGTCCAGTGGCTGCGAGGGCAACCAGAAGCACCGTTGCGCCGACGGTGTTGAGACCACTTGCAAGCCCTCGCGAAATCAACGTGCCGACTGTTCCTCCCGGTTGA
>JBOGOP010000087.1:0-18783 GCA_050747225.1 Pyrinomonadaceae bacterium | reverse complement strand
GTCCTTTGTCGTGACCACAACCACGCCGAGCTTGTCATCGGGCAGCGCGCTTAACTGCGTGGCGAAACCGTAGATCGCACCTCCATGACCGATTTTGCGATGCCCCTCCATCTCCGAGATGCCAAAGCCAATGCCGAATCCGGTCTTCTGTCCTGCTTTGGCATATTGCGGCGTCCACATCTGCTCAAGAGTTTCTGGTTTGACGATCGAACCGTTTGGGCCGCGTCCTCCGGCGAACAGGGCGCTCATGAAATGCCCCATGTCAGTGACGGTCGTGTACATGCTGCCAGCTGGAGCGATTCCCATTTCGAATTTCGGTGCTTCGAAGACGCGCCCATCAATCGTCCACATGTAAGCCGTGGCCAGATTTCTGGCGGTCTCCGGTGTCGGCTCGAAACTGCTGTGCTCGAGGCCAAGCGGGTCGAGCACCGCGCGCTTGAGATACTTAGCGAACGGCTGGCGCTGTGTGCGTTCAAGCACGTAGCCGACGGTCGCAATCGCGGCGTTCGAGTACTTCGTATGAGACTCGGGCGCGTAAACGAGTTCGGTATCGTTTAGGCTCGCGATGGTTTTGGCGAGTGATGGCTCGGTCGGATCAAAGTAGTTGCCAACCGCCGGCTCGCGCACGAGGCCCGAGCGGTGGGACATCAGTTGCCTCAGCGTAACGGGCTTACCGAAGGGATTGCGTGGGTGAAAGTCTGGAAGATAGCGAGTCACCGGCGCGTCCAGATCAATCTTTCCCTGCTCGACTAACTGCATCATTGCAATGTCTGTAAAGAGCTTCGACACGGAGCCGACGCGATAGATGGTTTCATCTGTGACAGGTGTCTTATCTTTCAGGTTGGCGACGCCAAAGCCTTTGGACCAGACAACCTGCTGATCATCAACCAAGGCGATTGAGAGCGCGGGCAGTTCCTTATCCGACATCTCGCGCGCGATGAAACGCTCGAGCATCTCGACCGTCGCGGCGTAGTCTTTGCGCGCGACAGATGTGGAGAGAGCCTTTGACCCGCTCGATGCATTCAGAGTGCCGACTGTAAATGGGTTGAGAGAGAGTGATAGATAGAGGAGAAGTAGAAGTACGATTCTCGCGCGCATCATTATTACTCTTGCCTGCATGATCGGTCTTCCTTTCAAGTCTTCCTGCTCCCTTGATCAAGTAGTTCGCTGATACTTGTTCTTAAGCGACTAATGGACCTACTAAACGAAGTCAGCAACTCGCTTCCTATGACTGAGAAGATAGATCCCGACCGACTGATCTCTTCTTGATCCGCCGTAGAACTCTTCGACCAAGTACCCTGAAGCTATCGCCTCTGTGAAAGCCCACCGTGTCACCTCTCTCCAACTCGCTGCCAATTCCGGGCTCGTACGCTGAAGCTTGTTGATGTCTGCTGGGATTTCTACATAGAGCTGTTCCTGTCCGAGGACTTCAGACAACTCGGTTCTGTGCGGAACATTCTCGGCGCCAACTCGGACAAGTGAAACAGTGGGTTCAGCGTCAAGGGTTTCTTTCCAACTTGTCACCGTTTCCATTTTGTCGCGGACGCGCTGACTGTCGAGCGGCCAACTCACCCAGAGGCGGTCCGTGCCCGCTCCGATCTGGTGCAAAAAGCTTGAGGTCTCTTCGCCATAGAAATTAACCTTGTACTGATCGGCAAGGACGCCGACCTTACTGAAGTTGAAGTGAGCGTTCAAACTCTGTAGGGGGTCGAAAGTCCAGGTCATCCGGGTGATGCCCTGCGCGAGAGCTCGCTCTCGTTGCACTAACTTCAGTTTGTAGCCGAGATTGAAGTTGCGGTAGGAAGGTCTGACCGCAAGCATGTGCGAATGCTGCACCGGATGCGCGTTTTCAAAGCCAACAAAACTGTAGGCAAAACCTACGAGGCACAATCCATCAAATGCGCCGACGAGAATGGCGCCAACTTCTTTCGAAGCGGCGAGCATAGTAAGAGGCACAAGGTCGCGGTCGTCACAGGCCCAAACTTCCTTTTGCAGCGATTCAACCTCTCGCATCTCTGAGATCATCTCAATGTCGCGAATTTTGATGGGCGGTTTTTCAGTTGCGCTTGACACAGTGATAACGATGCTCGCCTTTGATACCAAATACCTCGCGCACGCTTCTCCGTAATGTCTCAGACTCACCGAACTTCCATAACACCCTCGCCCTTGAATGGCAGAGAGGACATCGTGTTCTCAACCTTAAGGCAAATCTCCATTGGACGCTTTTGGCTCCCGGTACCAGCGTGGCCCAGAAGTATATTCTCTGTCAGTCGGTCTAAGTCTGTTGAGCGCGCGCTTGGGATCAATATGAGCGCAAGCGACGTGTATGGCGTTGATCGCAGCGGTGGGAGCAACGTAAGAATTAAGAAACGAGTGACTGGCGACAGAGGCGACCACATGAGCGTCACAATAGCGCGCAATCGGAGTCGTGTCGCTGTCGGTAATCCCAAAAGTGGGCACACCCTGTTTTCTGGCTTGGAGGGCAGCCTCGACCGTATCCCTAAGGCACTGCCCGAAGCTAATTGCCACCAGTACATCCTTCGGCGTTAAGACCTCGACCTTATGCTGAAGGTAACCTGTGCCTCCTAGTGGAGCTTCAGCGTCAAACCCAAGCCCCGACAACCCGTAAGCCAGGGTAGAGGCCAGTGAAGTTGCGAAGTCCTGGCCGACGACCAGAACGCGGCGCGAACGTTTGATTAGCTTGGCAAGTTCTATGATGCGCTGTCGATCCAGATCCGATGTCAAGGTACTTAGATTGTCCTGAGCCTTAGCCAGTGCGTGATCGATGTGATCGGCCACGCTTCGCTTCTGCCCAGCGGCAGCCTTCAGCGCCGCGTAGGGCGTGATACGCGCCACGAAGTGCTGACGAAGATCCGCGGAGAAGTCGGCATAACTTTCGTAGCCCATGACCTGTGTGGCGCGCAGAATTGTGGTCGCATCAACGTGATAGCGTTTAGCGAGTTCACGGGAAGAGAGGAAACAAGTCTCATCCGCGGAGTCTAGGATGGCCCGGATCAACTGCTGACGCCGTGGATTAAGACGGGACTGTGCCTGGACGAAGCGGGCCTTAAGGGCTGTGGACGAAGGCTTCCCATTAGTCTTATCAGGTTTGCTAGAAACACTCTGTGCTTTCCTGCGCGAGTTAAAGTTTTTCATAGTAACCATCGGGGATGGTTGACCTCCACATCTTCCCCGCTCCTTTCTGTTCATCATGGTCATAAGAGGCAGGGCACTTTCTCGTCGGAGAAACGGCCCCATACGTTCGTTGAGAACTGAGCATATGCATGGGAGTGAAAGATTAACAAATCGCGGTTTGCGAGGCAAGAGGGCTATGCAGCATCCGTCACACTATTGACATTTTGCAGCATGTGCGGTATACACCCGTCGTATCCAAATTAGAAAGTCTCTCCTGTCCAAGCAATGAATAGATCTCGTCTCTTGATGCTTCGACGAAAGCCATCCCTTAGGAAAGTCAGCTTATTTTGTACAAGGCCAAATGCCGAGCCTTGTCTTGTTGCTAAAACAGTAAACCGACTACTCATCAGGAGGTTAGCGAACAATGAGAACCACTTCGATCATTATTAGACTTAGCTTGATGTTTTTGGTTTTGAGTTTGCCTGCCTTGGCACAGACGGGTAGTACCGGCGCGCTTACCGGCACAGTCTCCGACTCTACCGGAGCCGTCGTGGCGGGCGCCCAGGTAAAGGTGACAAACGCCGCGACGGGGGAAGATCGCACGGTTGTCTCGCGAGATAACGGAGACTACACGATCCCGCTTCTGCTGCCGGGCTCCTACCGGATCGAGTTCTCCGCTACCGGTTTCAAGCTAGCAGTCAAGCCGGTACTCCAAATCAACGTCACAGAGACTGCGAGATTCGATGTCCAAC
The DNA here is from genome assembly GCA_050747225.1 of Pyrinomonadaceae bacterium. Classification (GTDB taxonomy): domain Bacteria; phylum Acidobacteriota; class Blastocatellia; order Pyrinomonadales; family Pyrinomonadaceae; genus PSRF01. The sequence goes on along the minus strand of JBOGOP010000087.1, from coordinate 14,896 downwards.
TCGAAGTGGGAAACGTGCAGGAGCAAGTGACAGTCACTTCCGAGGCGGCTTTGTTGCAAACCGAATCCAGCACTTTGGGGACGGTTGCGAATAGCAGGGCGGTTAGCAACTTGCCGCTGGTCAACCGCAACTATACCCAGATCGTCACACTATCGCCCGGCATTGCCGCTGAGGTGAACAATGCCAGCGAAATTGGCCGCGGGACTACTGGAGACTCCGCAGGTAATTTCCGCACCCACGGTGCGTTTGGCCGCGACAACAGCTTCCAAATGAATGGGCTGCCGATCAACGACCTTCAGGCGAGCGGAGGCTTTAGCGGCGGTGTGGCTGTTCCCAATCCGGATGCAATTCAGGAATTCAAGGTGCAAACGGGCCAGTACGACGCCTCGTACGGACGGAACGCTGGAGCCAACACTAACGTGGTCACTAAGAGCGGCGGCAACAAGTTTCACGGCACCGTCTTCGAGTTCTTCCGCAACGACGCGCTAAACGCCAACAGCTTTTTCAATAACAGCACCGGCCAGAAAAGGGGCATCTTAAAGCAGAACCAGTTCGGCTTCGCGCTTGGCGGTCCGCTGCCAATCTTTAATTTTGGCGAAGGCGGACCTATGTTCCACTCCGGCAAAGACAAACTCTCGTTTTTCGGCTCCTATCAGGGCACGCGGCAACTGAACGGCGTTGGGGGCGGCGGGTCTGCCACTTTCTTCTCGCCACCGCTCACCAACGACCGCTCGCGGACCGCTTTGGGCGCGCTATTTAACTCGTGTGGACCGACCGACGCCGGCTGCTCCACCTTCGCCCAACAGATTGGCTTCGGTGGCGTCGGTGTACTGCCCAATGGTTCCAACATTAGCGCTCCAGCGTTCGCCTTGCTCAACATGAGGCTCCCGAACGGGCAATTCCTGATTCCCACGCCGCAAACGATTAATCTCTCGCAGCCCTTTGCGCTGCGCGGATTCTCTTCTTTCAGCAGGCCCGCATCCTTCAACGAGAATCAATTCGTCATCAACCTCGACTATTTGCACAGCGAGAATAGCAAAATCGCGGGCCGCTTTTTCTACGCCAACAGCGACCAGAGTTTGCCATTCGCGGGTTCGCAAATAAACGGTGCTCCCAATGTCCCCGGCTTTCCCGTGTTGACGGGTAATCGGCTGCGAAATTTTTCCGTGGCGCACACTTACACGTTCAGTCCCAGCGTGGTCAATCAGTTGGAGTTCGGTTACTTTCGCAACTTTGTATCCACCTTGCAAGAAACGGTCTTCAAATTCTCTGACATAGGCGTTGCCGCGTCAGGGGCCGCTAATGACTTTCCTCAAATCGCAATCACTGGTACGTCGGCTATCGGAGGCAATGGGCAGTCGGTTAATATTCCGCAAAGGCATTTCACTTTGCAGGACTCGCTAACCTATATCCACGGACGGCAGACTTTTCGGTTTGGCGGCGGCATCACGCGCAGCCATCTCGGCATCGATCAGTTTCGCTTTCTTGGTGGCCTTCTATTCCAAACTTTCCCGGACTTCTTGTTGGGCCTGCCAGCCGGACCGGTCGCGTCAGGAGGTAACGGTACGCCACTGAGCAATGTCATCGCATCCGTTGATATCCCGGGTTTGCTCGACCGCAAATGGATACTCACGGATGGAAATGCTTTTATCCAGGACGACATCAAACTGGCCTCATCCTTCACCCTTAACCTTGGTGTGCGCTACGAACGGCTTGGGAATCTGGGCGACCAGTTTGGCCGCAACAGCGGGTTCGATATCGCTGCGGCCAATCCCAATCCGCCCGCCGCAGGCACGATCCAGGGCTATGTCGTCTCCAACAATTTTCCCGGGACGGTCCCGTCTGGCGTAACCCAGGTTGACAATACCTTCGGCAATCGCGGGAAGCATCAGAACAACTTTGGTCCGCGCCTCGGCTTTGCCTGGAAGCTGCCCAACACCTTTTTGCCCTTTACGGACCGGATGGTGTTGCGCGGCGGATACGGGATTTATTACACGCGCGCCACCGGGCAACCGTTTATTCAACTCGCGGCCGCTCCCCCATTCGCGAGACAGCGCGTGGTGCAGCTCTTTGATAATGGCGCGGCCAGCTTCACTAATCCCTTTCAACCGCCGCTAAGCTTCCCGCAGTTTCCTTCGTACTCGCCGACTACGGCGCTGGGCATTTCCTTCGTTGATCAGGATTATCGTCCGCCCGTGACGCAGCAATTCAGCATGAACCTCCAGACTGACCTGGGGCACAATTTCCTGTTGGAAGTTGGCTACGTAGGCGCGAAAGGTACCCATCAGGTCGTTGCGCATTCACTGAATCAGGCGGGACTCGCCAGTTCCTCAAATCCTATACGGGGAATAACGACCAATACGGTAGCGAACGTCCGGAACCGCGTTCCGATCCTCGGCTTTACCGCAGGTGGGCTTAATGATATCGATTCAACCGCGTCGTCAAGGTACGACGGGCTGGAAGCCAGTCTCACGAAGCGGTTCTCGAAAGGCTTGCAGTTCCTGGCCTCGTACACTTTCGCTCATGCTTACAGTGATGCGGCGACAAACACTTTCGCCTCAGGATTTGGGAATTCGGGAAATCAAAGTGATCTCAGTGGCAACTATGGGCGCAGCGAGTTTAATCGCGAGCACCGTTTTATCTTGAGCTATGTTTATCAAATGCCCGGTCCCAAGAGATTCAATGGATTGGTAAACAACTTACTCGGTGGCTGGTCGCTAGCGGGTGTTACCACGATCCAGTCGGGTTTGCCGTTAAGCTTTTTCGGCACTAACTCGAATAACGTGTTTGGGATTACCGCTGATAGAGCGCAACTCGCTGCGGGTTGCACCCACGACCAGTTGGTGACCTCCGGGTCGACCCAGAGCAGGCTGGGAGGCTACTTCAACAGGACATGCTTTAGCGGACTTACCGCGACGGGCGGGACACCTACCTGGCAAGTGATTGGAAGTGATGGCGTGGCCACCAACTTCGGCAACAGCGGTCCGGGCATAGCCTTTGGGCCGGGCCAGAATAACTCTGACATAGCCATTATCAAGCGGACGCCAGTTGGCTGGTTAGGCGAAGGTGGTAACATCGAATTCCGCACGGAGTTCTTCAACGCCTTCAATCATCCCCAATTCAACAATCCCAACACCAACGTCTCGAGTCCTGCATTTGGCAGGATTACGGGCACTTCTGTGAACCCTCGGATCATTCAGTTCGGGCTCAAGGTGAACTTCTAGGAAGCTGCTGAAAAACAGATTTGGAGCGCGGTGGCAAGCGTAACGCGACGCCGCTTTGGATTGGCGATCCTTCAAAACCTAAAGAATCCAAAGCGGCGTCACTGCCGCCGCGCTCCATATGTTTCTATTGGGAGGCATGATTCCGAATCAAAAACGAAATCTGACGGGTCGTCGTGAACTGTTGAAGCGGGCAATAGGCGCGAGTGCGGCTGTCCTGGCTGGGCCGATGATTAACCGCGGGCGCTATAGTCTGTTCGCTCGCCCGGCCAGTACATACTCTGCACGGGCAATCGAATTGATGAAGCGGGCTACAGTAATAGATATGCTCAGCCCGTTCATGATTAGTCCCTCGCTGGGCGCTAAGTGGTTTTCAAATCCTGACAGCTTCACTACGGCAGACCTCCAGAAATTTAGGGACTCGGGCATCAACATCTTTCACATCGCCGTTGGGACCGGCGGACGTGATGCCTACCTGGGCACCCTAAAATTCATCGCCTCATGGAACAGCTTCTTGTCTAACCACGACCAGCAGCTGATGCATGTCGACAGCCCAGCCGATCTCGAACGGGTGAAAGGCTCAGGCAAAGTCGGTGTCCTACTCGGCGGACAGAATTCCGAACACTTCCAAAGCGCGGACGACGTGAACTTCTTCCACGGGCTCGGCCAGCGTGTGTCCCATCTCACTTACAACACGCGCAACCTCATCGGAAACGGCGCCACTGAGCGTCGCGATGAAGGCCTAAGTGACTTTGGCGTCTCAATCGTCGAGCGAATGAACAAGGTTGGGATGACCGTGGACGTGTCGCATTGTGGCGACCGCACAACGCTCGACGCGTTTGAAGTTTCAAAAAAGCCCGTTCTGATCACGCATTCCAACTGCCGCGCTCTCGTCCCTGGTCACCCTCGCCTGAAAACCGATGAAGCGATCAAGAAGATGGCGGCGACCGGCGGCGTAATGGGAATCACAGGCGTGCGCATGTTTGTAAAAGGTGACGAGCCTACAACCGTCGAACACGCGCTCGATCATTTCGATCACGTCGTGAAACTGGTGGGCGTCGAGCACGTGGGCGTCGGCAGCGACATGGACCTGGATGGCTACGACGACATGCCGCCGGAAGAGAACAAGAAGCTGCGAGCGGCCTACAAGGGCAGCTACAGCTTCCGGGAGAAGATAGACATTGAAGGACTGGATCACCCGCAGCGAATGTTCGACCTGACTGAAGGGTTGATTCGCCGGAAGTATAGTGACAAGGACATTGAATTGATCCTCGGCGGCAACTTCAAGCGAGTGCTCGCTCAGACTTGGACCGTCTACAATCAGATCACTAGGCACAGCAAATCGTTCATTGTTCATGTTCAATAAGTCAATCAACTCTGGAGACAAGATGAGACTAAGACGAACCATCAATGTGATTATGCTCGCTCTGCTCTTGTTGGTGGGGCTACAGATCGCTCAGGCGCAGCTGGCGCCGCTGACAGGTTTTGATGATTACGTCAACAAAGCCATCAAGGATTGGGAAGTGCCGGGAGTCGCCATCGCTGTCATCAAGGATGATCGCATCGTCTTTGCAAAAGGGTATGGCGTGCGCGAACTCGGCAAGCCGTCGCCGGTAGATGAGCACACGCTTTTCGCCATCGGGTCGTCGTCCAAAGCATTCACAGCCGCTTTGATTGCGATGCTCGTCGACGATGGGAAGCTCAAGTGGGACGATCCGGCGACAAAGTACCTTCCGGGCTTTCAACTCTATGATCCTTATGTGACACGTGAGATGACCGTCCGCGATTTATTGAGCCATCGCATCGGTCTTGAAAGAGGCGACCTGCTTTGGTATGCCTCCGCTTATGACCGCAATGAGATCCTCCGTCGCATCCGATATCTCAAGCCAACTAACAGCCTCCGCGCAAAGTTTGGCTATCAGAACATCATGTTTCTGGCAGCCGGCCAGATCGTTCCATCAGTAACAGGTAAGAATTGGGATGATTTCCTGCGTGAGCGCATCTTCATACCTCTCGGTATGACCGCCAGCAGCACGAGCATCAAAGCGCTCGCGAACTCTGATAATGTCGCGACGCCACACGCTAAGCTTGAGGACAAAGTGCAAGTGGTTCCCTGGCGCAACATCGACAACATAGCACCGGCCGGGTCGATCAATTCCAATGTTCTCGATATGGCGCAATGGGTACGACTGCAACTTGGCAGCGGGGAATATCAGAAACAACGCTTGCTTAGCTCCGGAGCGGTCAAAGAGATGCACTCGCCGCAAACTATCATCCCGCTCGAAGGCGCGCTGGAGAAGCTTTACCCAGAAGCTCATTTTCTTGACTACGGCATGGGTTGGTTCCTGAGTGACTATCACGGCAAGAAGGTCGTTGAACATGGCGGTGCCATCGATGGGATGAGAGCAGAAATCGCAATGATGCCGGAAGAGAAGCTCGGCCTGGTGATCCTGACAAATCTGCACGGCACAATTCTACCGCAGCCTTTGATGTACAGGATCTTCGACGCCTATCTCGGTAGCGCGCAACGCGACTGGAGTGCAGAAATGTTGAAGACGATCAAGGGTCTCCAGGATCTGGCCAAAGCCGCGGAGAAGAAGGCTGAGGCTGAGAGAGTCAAAGGTACTTCGCCATCTCTGCCAGTCGAAAAATACGCGGGCCCCTATCAAAACGAGATGTACGGTGACGCTAAGATCATGTTCGAAAACGGAAAACTCGTAGCGCAGTTCGGACCAAACTTCACCGGCGATCTGGAGCACTGGAACTACGACACGTTTCGGGTGACGTGGCGTGATCGAATGGAGGGCAAGGGATTCATCAACTTCAAGCTCAATAAACAGGGCAAGGTCGAAATGTTGAGCATTGAAGACATCGCGGACTTCACACGCGCCCCGGAGAAGATTGAGGTTGGGCCCGGCATCGCGCTGGCGGAAGCCGATCTCAAGAAATTTGTTGGCAAATACGCGCTGGAAACGCCGGCTCTGGAGATTAGCATTGAACTCGTCGGAAATAGTTTGAAAGCAAACGTGCCTGGCCAACCACTCTATACGCTGGTGTCAATTGCTGCTAACCGCTTCCGCATCGAGGGCGCCCCGGAAGGCTATTTTGTGCAATTCGAGATGGCAGAAGGAAAACCGAAGAGCTTAACGATGGTGCAAGGCTCAGGGCCAAGCATAACGCTCTTGCCCAAACCGTAAGTGAATATTTGGTTCGGACGACAACATATTTCTGTGCGGCCGATCCAGGATAGAGCAAGGTCAAGAGCGAAAGCGGGTATATACAATGCCAGATTGGAATTCAATGAAACGGCTACTATCAGCCATTGCGCTGATTGTGCTTATGGGCCTGTCCTTATCGGGGATGGCCCAGTCGCCAGCGACGTCAGACAAAGATCTGACAACTGCCATCAACGAGGCTCTTGAAAAAACATTCAAGCCCGATGAGCCAGGCGCGGCGGTAATAGTGGTCAAGGATGGGAAGGTAGTCTTTCGCAAAGGCTATGGCCTGGCAAATGTGGAACTCGGCGTGCCGGTTGAGCCGGACATGGTCTTTCGACTCGGGTCCGTAACGAAGCAGTTCACAGCCGTCGCAATTCTGATGCTGGCCGAACAGAACAAGCTCTCACTCGACGACGACATCACCAAATTCCTGCCCGACTACCCGACCAAAGGTCAGAAGATAACAATTGAACAGTTGCTGACTCACACCTCCGGGATCAAGAACTATACGAGTTTGCCGGAGTGGCTTTCTCTTTGGAGAAAGGACATGACGGTCAAAGAGATCATAGACCTGTTCAAGGATCAGCCAATGGATTTCGCGCCGGGCGAGCGGTGGAGCTACAGCAACTCAGGTTACATCTTACTCGGCGCAATCATCGAGAAAGTCTCCGGCCAGACTTATCAAGAGTTTATCGAGAAAAATATCTTTACGCCGCTCGGCATGAAGCATTCCTATTACGACAACACAGCTCGCCTCATTCCGCGTCGCGTGACTGGCTATTCAAAAGTACCCGACGGCTTCCGCAACGCTGCATACCTGAGCATGTCTCAGCCCTTTGCCGCCGGCTCGTTGATGTCCTCAGTTGACGATCTCGCGTTGTGGGATGCCGCGCTCTACACCGAAAAGTTGGTGAAGCAGCAATCTTTGAAGCGCGCATGGACTCCGAGGCTGCTCAACAACGGGAAGTCCGCTCACTACGGCTACGGCTGGTCAATGAGTTCTTATGAGGGCCGCGCAATAATCGAGCACGGCGGCGGCATCAACGGCTTTGCCACATATGCGCTGCGTGTGCCCGATGATCGAGCCTTCGTCGCCATCCTGACCAACCTCGACTCGATGGGGCCGGGAGCAGTAGCTTTCAAGATTGCGGCGCTGGCCATTGGCAAGCCTTATCGGGAGCCTGTTGCGATCAAGTTGCCGCCGACCGCGCTCGATCAATATCCCGGGGTTTATCAACTCAATGATAAAGAGGAAGTAATTATTCGAAAGGATGGCGAAAAGTTATTTGCCGATTTTCCGGGAGGCGGGAGCTCCGAAATAATTCCCTCATCAGAATCCGAATTCTTCATAAAGGATTCTCGTACTCGCCTGAGCTTTAGCAAGAATACAGGTGGCGTGAATGCTTTTGTGCTGCACGACCGATACGAGACGAACCAGGAAGCCAAAAAGACTGACAAGCCGCTGCCCGCGGCGCGCAAAGAAGTGTCGGTAGACCCGGCAATCTATGACGCATACGTTGGCGAATACGAGCTAGCTCCAAACTTCACGATCACGATCAGCAAAGAGGGCAGCAAGCTGATGGTCCAAGCCACCGGCCAACCGAAGCGAGAACTCTCGCCCGAATCGCAAACCAAATTCTTTGTGCAGGAAGTCAGCGCTCAAGTTGAGTTTGTCGTGGACGCGTCAGGTAAGACAACAAGCCTCGTCCTTTATCAAGGAGGGCAGCGAGTGCCCGCAAAGAAGATCAAGTAATGAGCAATTTACATTTGGATAGACTGGAACTTAGGGAGATCGAACTGCCGCTCAAGTCTCCGTTCGAAACCAGCTTCGGTCGAACCACGCGACGACGCATACTGATCGTCAGAGTTTTCGACAAGAGTGGGGCTTCAGGATACGGCGAATGCGTGGCTTCCGAAGGCCCTTTTTATAATCACGAAACCGTGGACACGGCTTGGCTGATAACGGCCAAGTACATCGCACCGCTTTTGACCCGTGCGCCCGTCGAAAGTGCCGTTCAAGTTAACGCCGCGCTCTCACCAATTCGCGGCAATTGCATGGCAAAGGCTAGCGTCGAGGCAGCGGTTTGGGACCTTGAAGCGAAACTCGCGGGCCGCCCACTCTGGCAGCACCTGGGAGGCGTGCGGAATGAGATCGCATGCGGGGTTTCTATCGGTTTACAGGAAACGATCGAAGCCTTGCTCGATAAAGTCACCAACGAACTCGAGTCCGGCTATCAGAGAATTAAGCTCAAAATTAAGCCCGGAAGAGATGTTAAGTTAGTCGAAGCAGTTCGCTCACAATTCCCTTCCATCACACTGTCGGTTGATGCAAATTCCGCCTACTCCCTTAATGGCGACCGAGGTGTAATTAAGCAACTCGATCAATATGACCTCCTGATGATTGAGCAGCCGCTTGCTCCCGGCGACCTTGTTGACCATGCCAAATTGCAGCGCGAGATCAAGACGTCGATCTGTCTTGACGAGTCAATTCTCAGCCTTGCTGATGCAAGACATGCTCATGAGTTAGGCTCATGTCGGATTATTAACATCAAACTCGGGCGCGTCGGCGGTTACAGTGAAGCGTCTGCCATTCAATCTTTCGCGCAAGAGCATGACATACCAGTGTGGTGCGGCGGTATGCTCGAAGCAGGCATTGGGCGCGCACATAACATCGCTATGTCAACCCTACCGGGCTTCACCCTGCCGGGAGATGTCTCGGCATCGGCACGCTATTGGGAAGAGGACATCATCGAGCCGCCGGTTACTGTGACGCGGGAGGGCACGATCAAGGCGCCCACAACTCCTGGGATCGGATACGAGATTAACGAAGAGCGCGTCGAAGCGCTGACGGTAAGGCGGGAGACTGTTCGACTGGAGTAGGCAACAAACTTGATCTGCGCGTAACCCGAACGTGCTGCGGAATGCGTTGCTGCTGCGACCAGGAAGGTTGGAGGACGAAATGTTTACGGATTGGAAATCGGGAAGATCTGATCGAGGGCGTCTTTCGCTTCGTTGAGGATTCGCGGGGAAAGCCAAAGCGTCGATGCCGCCAGACCATTCAATGCGGTTTCAGCCTCAGACCTATTTAGATGGCCAGCGGCGGCAGCCGAAAGCACGATGCCGAGTGATCCGTGGACTTCAATCCCCAGCGAGGCGGTCAACACGCGGGCGGCGGTGTCATCGGTCAAGAACCAGTCGGCGTTGAGTTGACGAGTGAGTGCGAGTGCCTGAGCTTCGCCGCAATTCAGCAAGTTCGCTTTTTCCCACACCTGAGCCTGGGTCGTGGGGACGGGTTGCAGTGAAGTGATGTTGATCCAGGCTGGCAGCGCGCCTGTCCCGGCCGAGTAGTGACGTGCTGCTTCTGTGGCGACCGCAGGCGGGATATGGATTTCACCCGACAACCGCAGTAGATCGAGAGATAGAGCTTGAGACAAATGCAGCAGCGGCCCGGTGTTGGAAACGACAAGTCTCATGCTTCGGGACGATTGGACGGAATCTGCATCAGCGCCCAGGCAATGTCTTCACGCTGGAACTGTTCTGTCAGTTCGGCCTGGTGACGATGGATGAATTCAATTAGAGCAACACGAATGAGCTCCTGTTCAGTCTGGAACCAACCGTCTTGCACAAGCCGCTGTACGGCGACCGCAAGTTGATCCGGTAATTCGATCTGCAACGAGGTCATGACTTCCCTCCTTTTGATTGAGGGCATTCTACCGGATGACGTCTACCTTAGCTAGATAGGTATACCTTGGCGCCGCGAATAGAAGAAGTCAGCGACGTTGTTAAAATGATGGGCGATAAGCTTTCTGCTTTGGAAAAGTTTTTGCGAGCTGAACTGAGATGGCGTCCGATTGTGAAACCGCGCGCGCTTTTCGACTTGCCGTTGGTTGGCTGCGCTCGTCGGCATGGGACTCAAGAGAATTGGAGGTGACAACCACGAGTTTTGAGCTCGAAAGAAACTCTTATTCGACCTATGGCGAAAGAAAAACCTTCAGAGCAGACAGTCACGTTAGAGCGCACGCTCGGCTTGCGTGATCTCATCCTGCTGATTATTGGCACCGTGATCGGCTCGGGGATTTTCATTGTGCCGGGCGCCGTGCTGCGCCAGGTAGGCGGTAGCGTAACGCTGGCAATGCTGGTTTGGGTTACGGGTGGAATTCTCTCGCTGCTCGGCGCATTGACTTACGGGGAACTTGCAGCAATGAACCCGAAAGCGGGTGGCATTTATATTTACATCCGCGATTGTTTCAGCCCCCTACCCGCTTTTCTGTACGGGTGGACGCTCTTCTTTGTCATTAGCAGCGGCGCCATCGCGACGCTTGCCGTGGCTTTCAGCGCCTACCTTGGTCAGGTTGTTCCACTCACCCCGTTGCTGAGCAAGCTGATCGCCGTGGGGATGATTGCCATCGTCACTGCTGTCAACGTACTCGGCACGCGCGAGAGCGCGAATCTTCAGAACTGGACCACGGCGATCAAGGTTGTGGCGATCCTGATCATGAGCGCGGTATTACTCTGGCTCGGACGCGGCTTTAGTGGATCGGATGTGCCTTTCTGGCCAACGGGAGAGGGAGCCTCGCTCGCGTCTGGTTTCGGTCTCGCGATGATCGGGGTCCTCTGGGCTTACGAAGGATGGCAGTACGTCACCTTTAGCGCGGGCGAAACCGTCAACGCCCAGCGCAACTTCCCGCGCGCTCTGCTAATCGGTTCGGCGGCGCTGATCGGCATCTACCTGCTTGCTAACATCTCTTACCTTGCAGCGCTTGGTCCCGTAAAAGCGTCGCAAACCGACAGCATTGCCGCAGCGGCAGTGACCGCCGTCGCCGGCCCTGCCGCGTCCAAGCTGATCGCGCTCGCGATTTTGGTTTCCATCTTTAGTGCCGCGAACGGCGTCGTGCTAACCGCGCCGCGCGTCTATTATGCAATGGCTCGCGACCGCGTCTTCTTTCACCTGCTTGCCGAGGTTCATCCACGTTTTCATACGCCGGCGTTCGCAGTATTGGCTGGATCGGCGTGGGCCGCTGCGCTGGCCGTGACCGGAACGTTCGAACAGTTGCTGACTTACGTCGTCTTCACGGGCTGGCTCTTTTATGCGTTGGGCGCGGCGAGCATCTTTGTCTATCGCAAGCGACGGCCTGATATCCCTAGCGCATATCGCGTCCCTGGCTACCCGTGGACTCCGCTGCTGTTCATCATTGCGGCCGCCGCTATTGTGCTTAACACGCTCGCGACGCAACCAGCGCGGGCCGCAATGGGTCTCGGGGTTGTCCTTCTCGGCGCACCTGCCTATTTGATCTGGCGTTCGCGAAGTGGAGGCAATGACTCATGAAGTTTCGAATCACATGGTTTTCGAGAGTGCTTCTGCTGCTGGCGTTGAGCGCCGGAGTGTCTTTCTTCTCTTCGCCGGTGCGAAGCAGCGGATGGGAACGCTCGGTCAGTCAGACAAATGGTCCAGCGCAAAAGCCGCCGAGCGTTACAGAGAGAATTAGACGAGTCGAGAACGGGTTGTTGCCGCAAGTCCTTGTTAAGGGGCAACCGGTCACGCCAATGAATCTCGCCGACCGGATGCAGTTTTACAAAACGCCTGGCCTGAGCGTCGCTGTCGTCAATAATGGGAAGATCGAATGGGCTCGCGGCTACGGAGTGCGTGAGACGGGTGGCAGCGAAGCTGTTACAGCCGAAACTCTTTTTCAAGCGGCCTCTATTAGTAAGCCAGTGGCGGCAATGGCGGCGCTTCGGTTGGTACAGCAAGGCAGGCTCAACCTTGATGAAGATGTGAACCAGAAACTGATCTCCTGGAAGGTTCCAGAAAATGAGTTCACGACAGTAAAGAAAGTGAGGCTGCGCGAAGTGCTCAGCCACAGCGCAGGATTGACGGTGCACGGATTCGGCGGATACGCCTCGGACGCGCCAGTGCCGACTCTTTTGCAGTTGCTCGATGGCGTGAAACCTGCGAACTCAGCACCAATTCGAGTTGACATCGCCCCCGGCACAAAATGGCGATATGCCGGAGGCGGATACGAAGTCATGCAGCAGCTTCTATTGGATGTTACAGGCAAGCCCTTTCCAGTTCTAATGCAGGAAACGGTGCTGAAAAAGATCGGAATGAAACACAGCACGTACGTGCAGCCGCTACCCAAAGAGCGGTGGCCGGAGGTCGCTGTCGGTCACAGACCTGATGGCACGAAGGTGAAAGGAAACTGGCACACGTATCCCGAGCTGGCCGCCGCCGGATTGTGGACTACGCCGACCGATCTCGCTCGCTTTGCTATCGAAATCCAAAGGTCTCTGACCGGGAAGTCAAACAGAGTTCTCTCTCAAGAGATGGTGAAGCAAATGCTCACCCCCCAAGTCGGCGGTTTTGGACTAGGGCTCGGGCTGGCGGGTGAAGGAGGTTCGGCCCGGTTCAGCCACGGCGGCGCTAACGAAGGTTACCGATGTGTGTTGGTCGCATACAAAAACACCGGGCAAGGCGCGGTGGTGATGACCAACTCCGACAGAGGCTCGTCTGTAGCAGACGAGTTGCTGCGAAGCATCGCTAAAGAATACGGCTGGGTTGATTTTCTGCCCAAAGAGAAAGTCTTGGCTCAGGTCGACCCTAAGATTTATGACTCTTACGCAGGTCAATACGAGCTGGCGCCCAACTTTATTCTGACCATAACAGCAGAGGACGGAAGACTAATGGGGCAGGCTTCGGGGCAACCGAAACTTGAGCTCTTTCCCGAATCCGAGACTCGGTTCTTTGGGACAGCCGTGTCCGTGGAGTTGACCTTTGTGAAGGATGCGACCGGACAAGTGACCCACCTGATTTTACGTCAGGGCGGGCAGGACACCACAGCAAGAAAGATTAATAAGAAGTAACGATCAGGAGAACATGATGATGCGACGCAGAAGACTTGTAGCTTTCTTGTTATTACTGATGCTTCCGTCAATGGCGCTGGGGCAGGTGTCGCGGTCGACAGAGTTTGATGTCCTCATCAAAGACGGGATGGTTTATGACGGGACTGGACGCGCTCCGAGGCGGGTCGATGTCGCAATCAAAGGAGATCGCATCGTCGCCATCGGCAACTTGAGAAGTGCACGGGCGCGCAACGTCGTGGACGCGCGCGGCCTTGCAGTTGCGCCCGGCTTTATCAACATGCTGTCTCATTCAGAAGTGTCTCTGATCAAGGACGGTCGCTCCATGGGTGAAATAAAGCAAGGCATCACCACGCAGATATTTGGGGAATTCTCGATGGGACCGGTCAGCGAAGAGATGAAACGAAACCACCGCGTCGGGTTGGGGGATTTAGACATTGAGGTCCAGTGGACCACGCTTGCTGAGTACCTGACCTGGCTCGAAAAGCGTGGCATTTCTCAGAATGTCGCATCCTTCATCGGTGCCCCAACCATTCGCGAATATGTGATTGGACTTGAAGATAAACCGCCGACACCTGTGCAGATGGAAAAGATGCGTGAGCTGGTGCGGCGCGAGATGGAAGCGGGCGCACTCGGCATCACCACGGCTTTGATCTATCCGCCAGCGTTCTTTGCCAAAACGGACGAGCTGATTGAGTTGTGCAAGGTGGCGGCAAAATACAAAGGGAAGTACACGGCGCACATGCGCAGCGAAGGCAATCAATTGATCGAAGGTGTGCAGGAAACAATTCGCATCGGCCGCGAAGCAAGTCTGCCCGTCGAGATTTATCACCTCAAAGCGTCAGGAGAGCCGAACTGGAGCAAGATAGATCAAGTCATCGCGATGATTGAAAAAGCTCGCCGCCAGGGGCTGAAAATCACTGCCGATATGTACACCTACCCGGCAGGTGCCACGGGCCTTGATGCTTCCATGCCGCCGTGGGTTTTTGATGGAGGCGCCGAAGCAGCTTACAAACGTCTGCAAGACCCGGCTACTCGCAAGAAGATCGCCGACGCGGTTCGCACTCCCACAAACGATTGGGAGAATCTCTACCTGCTCGCAGGCTCACCCGATCGACTACTGCTCGCTGGCTTCAAATCAGAAGCGTTAAAGCCCCTCACCGGAAAAACGCTCGCGGAAGTCGCCAGGATGCGAGGAAAAGATCCCGTTGAAACAATAATGGATTTAGTTTTAGAAGACCGCTCTCGCGTCGGAACTGTTTATTTCCTGATCGGTGAAGAGAACATCAAGAAGCAAATTCGTCAGCCGTGGGTTTCATTTGGTTCAGATGGAGCCTCAATGGCGCCGGAAGGAGACTTTCTTAAATATTCCACACACCCGCGTGCCTATGGCAACTTCGCCCGGCTGCTGGGCAAGTACGTGCGCGAGGAAAAAGTTATCTCGCTCGCCGAAGCGGTGCGGCGATTGTCCGGCCTTCCTGCGACGAACCTCGGACTGGACCATCGCGGTTTTCTGAGGCTGGGCATGTTTGCCGACGTGGCTATTTTCGATCCACAGACCATTGCCGACCGTGCCACCTTTGAGCAGCCCCACCAATATTC
>JBOGOP010000086.1:0-18833 GCA_050747225.1 Pyrinomonadaceae bacterium | reverse complement strand
AGCTAAAGTCGACGTATCTTGAGGCGGGCGAGACGCCCGCGCTCCCAGACAATCACTTGAGACTCGCCCTGTGCCGTTGCGATCGTACGGCGCTATGCTATTTAGGTACGGGTTAGTGCTATAAACATTTCGCCTCTCCGAGGCGAGGAGCGTGTATAACACTTCCGCATGGAAAACGAGATCGACAAGAACCTGGCAGAGAATAATTCGGTTCCAGACATCGTCATCATTACCGGTCTGAGCGGTTCGGGAATGTCGGCTGCAACCAACGCTTTCGAGGATCTAGGTTACTTCTGCGTAGACAACCTGCCCCTCACAATGTTGCCGACGTTTGCGCGGCTGGTCACCGCAAATGAAGATGAAAAAGGCATCGAGCGGGCCGCGCTGGTTATTGACATCCGTGAAGGAACTTTTCTTGCCGATTTCGCTAAGCAACTGGACGCATTGCGAGCGGCCGGGCTTGTAGTGTACGTCCTGTTTCTTGAAGCGTCGGACGACGTATTGCAGCATCGCTTCAGTGAGACGCGGCGGCCGCACCCTGCCGACACGGGACAAACCCTCCTGCGATCGCTGGCCGCAGAACGCACTGCGATGTCACGCATTCGCTCGCTTGCCGATCAAATCATAGATACTTCGGATCACACCGTTCATACGCTTCGCAGTCATCTTATCGAGAGGTTCAGTCCTGACCGCAGAGGCGGGCCAATGCGCGTTCAGGTACTGAGCTTCGGACATAAGTATGGAAACCCTGGCGATCTGGAATTACTGTTCGACGTCAGACATCTGCCGAATCCCCATTTTGTTTCGGAGTTAAGGCCACTGTCCGGACACGATAAGCGCGTGGTGAAATACCTCAAGGAGAAGCCAGAGGTCGAGGAAACTCTTAACCGCTTCTACGATCTGCTCGATTACCTTTTGCCGCAATACAAACGTGAAGGGAAATCTTATGTGACGGTGGGAATTGGATGTACCGGCGGGCGGCATCGCTCCGTGATGATAGCCAACGCGCTGAGCCGTAAATTGCGGCGAGCCGGTTTCGATGCTCACGCCATTCACCGGGACGTGAGAAAATCGAATCGTCATCATTAGACGGAAGTTCTAGTTGAGGAGAACAATCTCATGAGCGCTAACTCACCGCCAGATACGCCGAAAGAAGATACGCGCCGGATAGCGGGTGTGATTGTCACGCACGGGCACCTGGCTGGTGAATTGTTAGCGGCGGCTGAGATGATCGTGGGGCCTATTTCGTTTATCACCGCAGTATCGATCGGTTGGCACGACGATGTGGACGCGGCACGGGATGAAGTGCAACGGGCCATCACTCGCGTTTCGCAAGGCGCGGGAGTGCTGTTATTAACCGATATGTTTGGCGGCACGCCCACTAACATCGCATCAATGTTTTTAGACGATGGCAGCGTCGAAGTTGTAACCGGCGTGAACTTGCCGATGGTTATCAAGCTGGCGGGTCAAACCAGCAGCGATTCTCTGATTGAGACCGCTCGACGCGTTTGTGATCTCGGCCGTCAGGGAATCTATCTCGCCGGCGATCTGCTGGCCCCTCCCGAAAAAAGCAGCACAAAGTAATGGTCGAGCGCACGCTTTTGATCAAAGGTCGACTAGGGCTACACGCCAGGGCGGCCGCGAAACTCGTTCGGGTGGCGAATGGTTTTCAAAGCCAGGTACGTTTGCGTCGGCTTGACAGCGACGTGACCGTCGATGCCAAGTCAATTCTGAGTGTGCTTATGCTGGCTGCCGGTCGCGGAACCGAATTGCAGGCTTCCGCCGATGGAGTTGATGAAGAGGCGGCGATGATTGCGATCGAGCAGCTATTTGCCGAAGACTTTGGCGAAGTAAGAACCGAAGTATCCGCCACGACACAAGCACCTCAGGAGATTCGTTTCAAAGGTCTGGGAGTTTCGGAAGGAATTGTGATCGGGCAGGTGCTGCGTATGAACGACGGCACCCAGCGTGTATACCAATGGAAAGTCGCACCTGCCGACATAGATGCCGAACGCCAGCGTTTTCGCGCGGCAGTCAGTCTGGCAAGCCGTCAGGTCCTTGCGATAAAACAACAGGCGGGACAACGCTTTGGCAGGGAGCACGCTTACATCTTCGACGCACACCTGCTGCTGCTCGAGGATGAAAAGCTAATTGGTGACGTTGAGCGCCTCATCAATACAGAACACGTAAATGCTGAGTGGGCTGTTAAGGTGATCTGCGATCGCTTTCTATACCTTTACTCGGAAGTAAAGGACGACTACCTTCGCGAGCGCGGATCAGATATTGAAGACGTGATGCGCAGGCTGCTGGTAGCCCTCAGCGGTGTGCGATCCGAAACCCGCGGTCTTACTGAGGACGCGGTAGTAGTTTCCCAGGACTTGCTACCCTCCGCGGTCGCCGAGTTGGATCTCGCTCATACGCGGGCTTTGGCCACCGACACAGGCGGTTGGACGTCGCACACGGCGATTCTCGCGCGTGGAGTTGGTATTCCCGCTGTTGTTGGTTTGCGCGATTTCTACCGGCGCACGAGGACCGGCGACAGAGTTATTGTTGATTCAAGCCGTAACCTGGTCATCTTACATCCTTCACCTGCGACCCTTGAGCGTTATCAGGGGGAAACCACCAGTCGTGCCAGCCGGCGCGACACAGGCGATCTAAAGTCGACCGGACCAGTCCAGACTCAGGATGGAGTTGAAGTAACGCTGCGCGCCAACGTCGAGATACCTTCGGAGTTTGACGCAGTAGAAACTTACGGCGCCTCGGGTGTTGGCCTTTATCGATCTGAGTTCTTGCTGGTACGGCGCGGCGGATTGGTTTCGGAAGATGAGCAGCGCGTGGCTTATGAGGCGGTCGCAAGAGTTGCGGGCGAGCACGGCGCGATTATTCGTTTGTTTGATCTGGGCGCCGACAATCTGCGCGAACAGTTTCAGGAGCCGGAAAAGAATTCAGCCCTGGGCCTGCGCGCTATTCGCTTTGCGTTAGCCAATGAACCCATCATGCGTGAACAGGTTCGCGCCATCCTGCGAGCCGCAGCAAATGGACTGCTGAAAATTGTGTTGCCGATGGTGGCAGACGTGAACGACGTAAAACGCGCCCAGGCAATCATCGAAGACGAGGCGAAGAATTTACGCGAGGCCGGAGTTAGTTTCGCTGAGGTCAGCATTGGGGCGATGATTGAAGTGCCGTCGGCAGTGCTCATGGCCAGCAGGATTGCGCGGATCGTCGACTTTTTCGAACTCGGCACCAATGACCTGGTGCAGTACACACTCGCTGTTGATCGGGGCAATGACGAAGTCGCCGACTGGTTTCGCACGCTTCATCCGGCAATTCTTCAGAGCATCGATCAAAGTCTCAAGGCGGGTCGCCAGGCCGGCATTCCAGTGATCGTTTGCGGAGAGATGGCCTCCACGCCGGCGTATGTGGTTTTGCTTATCGGCCTGGGTGCTACGGACCTAAGTATGACGCCCTCTGCTATTCCGCGCGTACGGCGAGCCATTGCCGGTATTGACGCGGAAAGCGCCAGGGGTATCGCTCTGGATTGCCTCAACTGTGACACGGCCGACGAGGTCGAAACGCTGGTTCGTGAGCGCCTTACGCAGCGCTGGCCGGAGTTGTTTGATACCAGTAACTTGCCTGCGCCCAGGCAGAGTCAGAACCGGGAATGGTAGTCCGGTTCTCACATTGTCTCAATTCCGTAAGATTCTTCTGAGAAAACGCCCTTTTTGGCAGTTTACTATTCCTGAGCATCCTGCTCAGCAGCCTTGAAGCTGAATGCCCCAGCTGAATTGCCTGCTGGAAAATCATTTGAAAAGAGTGAGAACGACGATGAGAAGCCTAGTTTTTGCAGCCCTCGTTCTAAGTGCCTCCCTGGGGATGACAGCATCCGCACAGGTGAAATCGGTGGCCGCAGCAAACAATCAAGCGAGTTACACGCCAGTAACAGCACATAGCTCCATAAGCGCGACTCGAGCGCGTGTTCTGAGACCAGATCCGAGTTCGGTCCCACCCACTGGCAAGCCAGTTAGCCCCGCCACCTTTCAAAATCAACCGGAAACCAGTTTCAATAACCATTCGAAAACAAGTCGCCTCCGCCGCACGGAAATTTTGCTCGGCACGCCAGAAGCCGCGATAAAGACACCAGCAAAGTTTTCCATTACGGCGGCCTCCACACAGGTATATCGGGTCGGTCCCGGAGATGTGCTGGACATCCAGCTCTCTGATTATCCTGGTAGAAACTCAACCCTCTTTACTGTGTTGGCCGATGGAGTTTTGGAATACCCACTGGCAGGTAATTCAATTGTCGTGGGGGGGATGACGACGGTCGAGATAGCTGCTCTCTTGCGCCAGCGAATCAAGATTTTCGACAATCCAAAAGTGAACGTAGACGTTCGCGACTACGCCAGTCACGCGGTTAGCATCATTGGTTTTGTCTCGGCTCCAGGCACGAAGATTCTGCGACGCGAAGCAGTACCTCTTTACACGGTGCTGGCCGAAGCATTGGTTCTGCCTGAAGCTGCGCGCGCAACGATAACTCGACATGGCGTCGTACAAATCATGGTTGATCTGAACGACGCAAAACTTTCAGCGACGCTGGTAGTTCCCGGCGATGCCATCAAGGTAACGGGCGGACCCCCGGCTCCGGCCCAGTTCTTTTTCATCGGCGGAGAAATCAGATCGCCGGGCCAGAAACCGTTTCATGCTGGACTAACGCTGACGCAGGCGATCCTTGCGAGCGGCGGAACGAAAACCACGGCTGATCTAAAGGTCAGAGTTTCCCGACAGGGAAATGACGGCAAACTCGCCAGCGAAGAGTTCAACCTGCGAAAAATACAGACGGGAAAGACTCCCGATCCAATTTTGCAAAGCGGCGATCGTCTCGAGGTTACTGCAGCAAACTGAACTTTTGTTTAGACCAAACCATGGGCGGCCTTTCGGGGCCGCCCTTTTTTGTTACTTTCTTGCCGCGTTGCGGGTAGGGGTCTCGAAATATGGCGCGACGAACGCTACCGCTCACAAGTTGCGATCGTGGATCGTAGCTCTCCTACCGCCCCCATTGCGCCGGCCGCGCCGCTCGCTGTAGTGAGTAAACAGCCGACAAAGGGCATGCAGACCAACAGTTTGCGTTACAATGGCCGCCTCGAATAGTGATGAAGAATCCATCAGCCCGACTAGTCCATGCATTGATCGGAAAGTCGATCGTCGAGACCCTTGTCGTCGGCGCGCTTGCCGTGTTCACGTTTATCACCGTGCTGCCAGCATTCTTTCATGGCTGGGGCGAAGTGACTGAAACCGGAATATCTGGTTGGGCCGTCAACAATGCTTCGCCGTGGGAACGCGTCGAGGTTCAGCTGTTTATTGATGGAAAATTTTTCGCCGATGAAATTGCGGATCAGCATAGGCCAGACGTTTCAGCCGCGGGCTGGGCGAAGGACGCGTGGCACGGCTACGCGTTCGTGCTTACATCGTTGCCAGTCGGAGACTATAAATTTCAACTGCATGAGGCGCGGGTCTATGCACTGCATGACAGCGGAAACGGAGCCCGGAAATCTCTCCAACTCCTCGGCAGCCCAATCTGGTTCACAGTCGTTGACGGAAAAGTGTTTGCGGACACGTCTCGTAAATCGCCGCCTTATTAGAGTCCGAGAGTTATGACGCCAGACACCAGCACCCCGGAAGTCTTCTTGTCCTCGCACTCAGGTCGAGGGCTCGCTCTATGGGAAATTGCATCGGTAGTTACTTCATGTCTGCTGGTTGAATGGGTAGTGCTCTCATTTATGGGCAGGAGTAAGTTGGTGGGCGCCGTGCCCGTTCTGCTGGCCGTAGCCTTCATGCTCTACTCCCACCACGAGCGTGGTGAGGCTGTCCGGGATCTTGGTTTTCGGACTGACAACTTTCTCGCTGCCTGCAAGTTGTTGCTAATACCTACGGCCGTTGTTGTGGTTCTGGCAGTTACGGTGGCTTGGCTTACGCAACACTCGATTTTCGTAGCGCCGTGGCGCAGCCGCTTCCTGTTTCTGCCATTGTGGGCGCTGTTTCAGCAATACGTCTTAAACGGTTTCATAAATCGTCGCGCCCAGTTCGCACTAGGGAGGGGGCCGAAGAGCGTCGTGCTGGTAGCCCTAATCTTTAGCTTGCTTCACTTTCCAAATCCGTTGCTCGCAATTCTTACGTTCGTTGGCGGGTTGATTTGGGCAGCCGTCTATCAACGACAACCAAACCTCTTTGCGTTAGCCCTGTCGCACACGGTTTCTTCGCTGTCACTGGCGCTGACAATCTCGCCAAAGCTGCTCGACAGCTTGCGCGTTGGCTTCAAGTATTTCGGCTAAGTAGGACAGACATTCCTGTCGGTAGCAAGTGATGCTCATGGTAGGAACAAAAGAGATTTTCCATTTGTCATTGAAAAGAACGGAAGAATGACAAACGGAAAATCGCCGCTGTTTCCTGTCTGGAGAACCTACTCACCCGGACAGGCAGGAATGCCTGTCCTACCCTCGGTTTAAAGTTCTCGACTCAAGCGCTGTACGTGTTGAACACGCCTTGGTATACTCTGCGGGCTCAGCGAGTGGAACAGGTCGGGCGGTCGCTGCTGGCCTTAACAGCTCAAGTCTCCATTTTCGGATTACATCTGAATTATCTGGCTTGAGTTTGGGTCCAGGAGAGGAAAGTCCGAACACTACAGGGCAGCGAGCCCGCTAACGGCGGGGCATCCGGAAATCTCAGATTTTCGGATGACGACAAGTGCAACAGAAAGCAAACCAGCCGCATATTTTCGAATTTCCAATTGGAAGCTTGAAAGCGGTGATGGGTGAAATGGTGCGGCCCGCAAGGGCTTAATGTAAGAGCGCACCGGCGCGTGTGGTGACACATGCGGCCAGGCAAACTCCTCGCAGTGCAAGATCAAATAGGGAGGCGTCAACAGGGCTGCCCGCCCGAAATCCCGAGTAATCGGGATTACGACCTCCGGGTAGGTCGCTTGATCCAATCTGGCAACAGTTGGACTAGATGAATGATCGCCATCCCGATCTTGAATCGGGATACAGAATTCGGCTTATAGACCGGTTCTACTTGCTGAGCACATTCCAGGCTTCACAAGCTTTACTCAAAAACTGCTGAAAGAGAGGCCACGAAACATGGCGAATCGTAAAGGAGTTTTTATTGGCGCGTATGTACCCAATCACTTGAAAGAGTCATTGCGGCGACGTGCCGCAGCCGAGCATCGCACTCTCTCCCAGGAGATCACGCGCATTCTCGAGGAAGCCGTGCACGGCAAGGGTCTGCCCCCGGGAAGCGTAGATCGCCGCAATCGTGAATCAGTTCCGCGTCGGCGAAGCACCGATCCGGCCCCGCGTCGGCGTAACGTTGATATCACCTATGCTCCCGGAACAGGCAAGTCGGGTGAGGAAAATAGTTAGCAAGAGCCGAGAGGTCTGAAGTAAGTCTTGAAGATCCTGGTCATAGCGGCGCTGTTTCTCCTCCTGCTGCTACTTCTGTATTCCCGCATCTATCCGTACATCCTGGTCCTGAAAAAACTTTTCGGAGTGGCAAGAACAGTAGTCGACTCGCCAGCTAATTCCGACGGGACGTCCGAAGGTTCAACTGCAAAGTCCGATGGGAAGCTGGTGCGTTGTGTAGCTTGCGGGACCTGGATACCGGCTGGACGCGCTATTGGCAGCAGGGCAGGGTCATCGGTGTATTGCTCCCGCGAATGTATTGAGAAGACTTTGAACGGTAAGGAAAGAAAGATTGCGGGTTGAAATGATTAGTCGCTGGTCGCTGCCTCTGTCGGCAGCAGATTGCCCGCCTCATGGATAGCTTTATCGGTGTCGGTTAGATAAAGTACGACCGCGCCAACTACAAAGAAAATGATTAGAGATAACAGAGCTTGCCGGTAGGAATTTGTTGCAGCCACCACTGCACCGAACACCAGCGGCCCCATCCAGGAAGTGCCGCGCTCCGAAACCTCATAAATACCAAAGAACGAAGCCTCTCTTCCGGCTGGAATCATCCTCGAGAAAAGCGATCGCGATAGAGCCTGGGATCCACCCAGCACGATCGCAATGACCGCAGCCATTGCCCACGCCTGATTCGTCGTGTGCAGAAAGCCGTAACCGTAAATCACCACGCCCGCCCACAATACCAGCGAGACCATGATCGCGTTCTTGGTATTGATCGCGTAAGCGAGCCTTTCAAAAAACAGCGCTCCAAAAATCGCGACGAACTGAACCATCAGGAAGATAAGCAACAGGAACGACTGATCAGTTTTGAGTCCGCGCGACGTGAAAAGCTCCTGAGCCATGAAAACTGAAGCCATACTGATCACGGTTTGAATTCCATCGTTAAAGAACAAATAGCCGATAAGATACTTGAGCGTATGACGCAAGCGCGCCAGTTCTCGAAACGTCCGGCCAAGCTCGGAAAACCCAATCGTCAAGTAGGTCTTCCCTCGCGGTAGTGTCTTCTCAGAGGCGCGCGTTTTGAGTGTCGCGAACGCGATCAGCGCAAACCCACCCCACCAGACCCCTGCGGATAAGAAAGAAAGACGAACCGCCAGAAAAGGATCCATACCCAATCGCGGCGCGCTCTTCACCAGCAGAAAGTTAAGTGCGAGCAACAGCCCGCCGCCGAGGTAGCCGTAAGCGAAGCCACGGCTCGACACTTTATCGCGCAGATCTTCGGTAGTAATTTCGTTGAGAAAGCCGTTGTAGAACACAACGGCCGCACCGAAACCGAGGTTCGCGATGATGAAGAGAATTCCGCCGAGCCAGTAGAGTTGACCATCGACGAAATACATCAGACAGGTTGCGGCTACCGCGACGTAGCAGAAGAGAGCCATCATCTTCTTTTTGAGATTGGAGTAATCGGCGATACTTCCCAGAATCGGCAGAAGGAAAATCTGCAGGAACACCGCAACCGAAACACAGGTGGGGAAGTAAGACTTGGAGGTTATTTCCCCCAAAGACCCAAGGCTCAGGACAGTTCCGTTTTCGCCAACTGCTCGCTGGGTTATCTCGGTAAGGTAAGGTCCGAAAAGCGCTCCGACAATAGTTGTCGAAAAGGCGGAGTTGGCCCAGTCGTACATCTTCCAGCCAAATACCTCGCGCGGGTTATTTTTATCGCCCTTATGGCTGTGATGGGACTTCGCCGAATGCTTCGCTGAGGTCATGTATGCGCTGCAGCTTTCCCGGCCAGGGTTTCAACGATTGCTGGCGTTATGTCTGCCAGACTTTTGATGCGACTTGCAATGCGTTGCCGATTCCTACCCCAAACAATAGTCGGCACAGAATTTAGTGTGTGATTGCGCGAAGAGAGATCTTCGATGTTGCCGTGATCGCTCGTGAGTATAACGGAAGTGGAACTTAAATCAATTCTCGCGAGCACTCCTCTGATTAAGGCAGCAAGATTTCTGAGAACGACCTTCGCGGCCTGGATATCTTGTTTGTGCCCAACTTTGTCAGTGATGAAGTACTCATAAAGCGTAAAACGGTTCTCGCCGGCGATGCGCGCCAGCACAGTCGCTGCTTCTTCAGGTGAGCGAGGTCTAACGTCTCCGCCCCGTTCTATGAGCACGGCATTCGTAAAATCCTGATATACAGCGCGTCCGGCATTAAGGTCAGGCACAGTTCGGAAACGCAGGCCCGCGGCCTCTACCGCTGCGGTTGTCGCAGAAACCCAGCGCGGACGCTCCGCGAAAAATCTGTGCGTGTATGTATTAGCGAAGGTGATTGGTTCTATTCCGGCGCGAGTCAGTTGCAGGAAAACAGAATGCTCCCGAATGATCTCCAGCATTGCGCTGTTTGGAAACCCCTGCTTGTGATAGCCAAGCAACGCGGGAGCGTTGATGCCGGTGAGGATTGTCGTTTGCCCCGAAGCACTCTGCGGGCGGCCTTCAACTCCAAGGCAAGCGTCGGTGGGAACGACGATACCATCGAAGATAGTCGCCGTTTCCTCATCGCGAAAGATCGCCAGCGGTTCGGCATCGGGGAGGCCGTCGAGAGGATTGAAGGGTCCTCGCGCACCAATACCCAGGCCGTCAATGAAAAGAAGGAGCGCTGACCTTTCGTTAGTCGTGATCGAGTTCGCCGCGTTTGGCATTGCGGTCATGAATATCATCGGTAACAACTGCTTGCAAGTAGCACTCAACGATCGCTCGGAAGATCGGAGCTTCTGCTTAAGATAAGCGGCATTGATTCTTAAATATCGTGTTCCCCCGTCAAAGCGCGGGCAGTCCCATTCTTAGCTTGGTCGTATCATTAAGAGGGGTACTGTAATCGTCGCCGCGTTAAGTCAACTGTGGAGTCTAGTCGTCAACGCTATTGGCAGTTATAAACATTTCCAATGAGCACACTCTTTGATGATCTGGAAAGACAGGCGCGCGGGCTGACGCCGCGTGAGAAGGCTACTCTGGCCCGTTTCCTAATAGAGGAGCTTGACCCTTCGCTTGACGCCGAAGTCGAGGAATTGTGGATTGCTGAGGCGCAGCGTAGATATGAGGCTTTCTTAAAGGTGACCTGGCGGCCTTACCCGGCGATGAGGTTATGTCAAGAGCGCGCAGCCGATTGCAATGATCGGTTATCCGTTTCTACAACCAGCAGAAAACCACAAAACGCTGAGCGGCTACTGGTATTTGTTCGCCAACCAGCGCCTGCTTCGCGTCTAAGACTTCTGCCTTTGAAAGTCGCCCCACAAAGGGGATTACGGCTTGGGCGTGCTCTTAGTTGGTTCTCTGTAAAGCAACTAAGGTACTATTGGCCGAATCAAAATGTCCTCTTTCTTTTCCTTTACTTCAATGGGGTATCCGTCATGAGAAAACTACGTGCCATAGCCTTCATTGCCGGCCTCTTGATCCCTGGCGCCGTGCCTGCGGTCAAAGCGCAGGATCCCGGGTCGCAAGTCACCGCGACGAACGCGCAGGCGGACGAAGAGAAGGCAGCGGCGGAAAAGAAAGCGACCGCCATGCTCGAGCAGATCGTGGGAGAAGTGCAACTGTTGAAGCTTCCTGAAAATCGCATCCGCGTACAAATCGCCGCAGCGGATATGCTATGGAAGAGCAACGAAGCGCGCGCGCGTTCCCTGTTTTCGTTGGCGGCCGACGGTCTCGCTGAGATGGTGCGCGGCACCGAAAGCGGCAACGTGCAGCGTTGGGCGGGCCAGTTGCGGCAGGAGCTGGTGCTGACGGCCGCCCAGCACGATGCGTCACTTGCTTACCAACTATTAGCGGCCACTCAATCTCTAACGACCACTCCCGACCCTAGCGGTAATAGTTTCCGCCGGCCCAGCCCCGATGCAAATCTGGAGCAGGATCTACTGGCGCGCATAGCCGCGATCGATCCGAAGCTGGCAGCCCAGAAGCTCGAAGAAGCGCTGTCGAGCGGTCAGTATCCAAATACGCTGCCACAGGTGCTTTCCGCGCTGCAGTTGCAGGACAAAGAAGCAGCGACAAAACTAACCGCGAAAGTGGTAAGCAAGTTGCAATCGGAGAACATGCTTGCCAATACGCAGGCAGGGACGTTGTCATTATTTCTTTTACGCGCAGGCCCGCTGCCGGCGCAAACCGCTTCGATTGACGCGCAAGCAGTCGCGATCCAGTCAACTTCAAATCCTGCAGCGTCGAACCAAATGCCGAGCGGGGCCAGTCAACGCAGTGTCGCTCAGGCTGTGCTCGGAGAGGCGGCTTTCAAAGACTTGATGAATACAGTCATCGATGCGGCGCTAAGGACTACACGTCAGCCGGCGAGCGATCAGGGAGGGCGGACCGGCGGTCGTGGCAGAGGTAATTTCGGCGCGGCCCAGAATCCCAACCAAACCACGCCCACTGACGGGCAGCTCGAACAACAAAACGCGCGGCGGCTGCTGTCCGGGCTGCAGGCGTTGTTACCGCAGATTGATCAGTATCTCCCAACTCGGGCAACTACGGTGCGCAACAAGATGACCGAGCTTGGTATTGGGAATAACTCACGGATGGCTTTCAATCAAATCAACACTCTAATGCAGCAGGGCACGGCTGATAGCCTGCTGGCCGCCGCTCCGGCTGCGCCGCCCGCGCTGCAATCAAGACTCTATCAACAGGCGGCGCAAAAGGCGCTCGACGAAGGAAACGTGGATCGGGCTCGTCAGATTGCCAACGATCATCTTGATGCGACGACGCGCGACAGAGTGCTGCAGAAGGTCGACTTTCAAGTGATTGCGAAAAAAGTGGAAGCAGAGCAGACGGAACAGTTGCAGCAGACGCTTGCGAACTTGCGTTCTGACGACGAACGAATTGACCTGCTATTGCAGTTGGCTGCTCAAGCTCAGGAGAATACTGGAGCACAAGAGTCAGCGTCACAATCAGAAAATGACGCTCACGCTGCGCTCAAGTTTCTTAACGAGGCGCAGCGCTTAGCAAATCGTCGCGCCACCAACTACAGCCAATTTGACCAACAGCTGCGGATCGCCGATGCGTTCGCGACTGTGGACCCATCACGAAGCTTTGACGTGCTGGATCCGGGCATTGCTCAACTCAATGAACTACTGTCAGCTGCGGCGCTACTTAGTGGATTCGAAGTGAATATCTTTAAGGATGGTGAGATGCCACTTGCCGGTGGTAGTGGTCTCAGCGATATGGTGGCGCGCTACGGACAAGAGCTGGCGACGCTGGCAAAGATCGACTTTGCCCGGGCCGAAAGCTCGGCAAATAGATTCCAACTGGCGGAGCCGCGTCTGTTGTCGAAATTGGCCATTGTCCGAAATGTACTTGGTGTGCCCCAGGTTGCGCCGATGACTAATGGCTACGGCGGCCCCCGCAGGTTTGCGCGAAGAGGACAGTAAGTGAACACAGTCCGTGTAGCGGACGAATGATAGTAGCCCAGCGGTTTAGCGCCTGTGTCAAAACTCGCGTTCGCAGCGCTGAAAGCGCGCAATGATAGTGAGGTCGGACGGAACGCTCATGTTTTCCTAAACCAGCGCATTTCGCGCCTTCAGCGCTTTAGGATCATATCCACCGTCACCTGGGGCGTTGCCCCGGGCTTTCACATTGCGCGCCTTTGGCGCTGCTAAGCCCGCTCAAAACTCCGCTGAGTCATCGAGCTGACCACGTTCGCGATAGAGGTTCAGTTTGTTGTGAAGCGTCTTCAGACTGAATCCCAGCAGTTCCGCGGCGCGCGTCTTATTGTTCTTAGTCTTTTTGATCGTGCGAATGATCATCTGCCGTTCAACTTCCTCGATAGGCGTACCCACCGGGAACGTTATCGTGTCTTCTTCTCTGAGCCGCTCGCGCTGGTCGATTGGATAAGGCGCGAAGTGATGCCGTTCCACCTGTTCGCCGGAACAGATCACCACCGCGCGTTCAATCACATTACGAAGTTCGCGAACGTTACCGGGCCAGGCGTGAAACTGCAAAGCTGAAAGCGCAGCTGGACTCAGGAAGCGCGCCGGCCGGCCGTGCTTCTGCGCCAGGCTGCTAACCAGATACTGCGCCAGCAGAGGGATATCTTCTTTGCGGTCCTTCAATGATGGAAGATGAATACGAAAAACGTTGATGCGGTAAAGCAAGTCTTCGCGCAGCGTTCCTTTGCTCACCGCGGTTTGCGGATCCTGGTTAGTGGCAGCCAGCAGGCGTACATCAACAGCAACCTCTTTGCGGCTTCCCAAACGACGGACCGAACGCTCTTCGATAACGCGCAGCAGCTTTGACTGCAGCAGTGGTGGCATCTCGGCGATTTCATCCAGCAGCAAGGTGCCGCCGTCCGCCAACTCAAAACATCCCGCTCGCATCGAGGCCGCGCCGGTGAAGGCGCCTTTCTCGTGTCCGAAAAGCTCCGACTCCATCAGGGTTTCAGGGATAGCCGAGCAGTTGATTCCTATAAATGGCTTTTCACGTCTGGGGCTGAGCTGATGGATCGTGCGGGCGACGAGTTCTTTGCCAGTGCCCGAATCGCCGGAAATCAAAACGGAGGCGGATGACGAAGCGACCTGTTCCACGAGCGAATATATCTCACGCATCGCGGCGGAATTTCCCACCAACTCCCCAAAGGCGCCACGATCGAGAAGTTGCCGGCGCAATGCTTCAATCTCGCGTTTTGCTTCGCTTAGTTCCGGGGGCTGGGATTCCGTCGACATATGGTTTGGCTCGATCGTTTGCTTTCGCCACCTCTGACAATAACATGTCGGCTAATTCTCATTGGTAGAAAAATACTCGGCAATAGCGCGCGCAAGCGCAGGGATTGTAAATTGTTGTGGCAGGATTTTCACTGACAGACCGTAGTCTGCCGCGGTTGAGGCGGTAATGTCGCCGATGCAGGCAATGACAACTCCCGCGAGCGCTCCACTCAAATCCTGCGTGTCAAAAAGTCGAGCCAAATTCCTGACTGTTGATGAGCTTGTAAACGCGATGCAGTCAGCGCTGCCTGAAAGCATGGCGGCAACGCGGCCGCGATCGAGATCTGCGGAAAGCTCCGTGCGATATGCCGGGACGACATCAACGCGAGCTCCGGCTTGAGCCAGCGCCTTGGGCAGGTAATCCCTGGCGACCGAAGCCCGCGGGATCAACACGTTCAGACCGGCCATCGCTTCCGTTCCTCCGACAAAGCGTTCAAGGGCACGGAAAACTCCTTCAGCTTTAAACTCCTCGGGTATCACATCGACGTGAACGTGCAGGTCACGAAGTCTCTCGGCAGTTGCTTCACCGATAGCGCAGACTTTTAGTTCGTCCAGGTCACTGACGTCGCGATTTACGGTTTTGAGCCGCTGGAGAAAATACTCAACGCCGTTCACGCTCGTGAAGATGAGCCAATCGTAACCATAGAGATGTTCGATGGCTTCATCCAGACGTTCGTAACTTTCGAGTGCGCGAATTTCTATCGTGGGACAGAGAAGCGCCGTGGCGCCGTATCGTTCGAGTTCGGCAACAAACTCGTCCGCTTGATTTTGAGCGCGGGTAATGACGATCGTGCGACCGGCGAGCGGTTGAGTCTCATCAGAGGTGGCTTGGGTTGTTCGCGACATCTTCATTCGGTGCAGGCCATTTGATGTGCACCCTTCAACGAGCCAGCTTCGCTGGCTCGTTGAAAGGTTCTAACCGCGACGTCGCTATGGTTCACTCAACAACTCGTTTGCGCCCTGCTTCAACAGTCGCTCGCCCAGTTGCGTCCCAATTTGTTCCGCCTCGTCCAGACCGCCCGAGATGCGATCTCTGATAATTCGACTTCCCTTAGGGTGCGCCACCAGCCCAGCGAGTCTGATACGTTTTTCGCGTACCACTGCATGTGCTGCAATCGGTAACTGGCAGCCGCCACCCAGGCTGCGAAGGAAGGCGCGTTCAGCAGTGCAGGCCAGTCGGGTAAACTTATGATCAAGTTTGCTGACTGCAGCAATTGTTGTTTCGTCGTCTGCGCGAGTTTCGATCCCAAGCGCACCCTGCCCGACCGCCGGAAGCATTTCGGATGCGGGCAACGCAGCGCTAATCCGGCTTTCCAATCCCAGCCGCCGCAGGCCGGCGCACGCCAGAATCAGCGCGTCATACTGGCCTTCATCAAGTTTGCGCAGACGAGTGTCGACGTTCCCGCGCAGCTCTTTGATAACCAGATCCGGCCTCAGATGCTTGAGCTGGGCCAGCCGTCGCGGGCTCGAAGTCCCGACAGTGACGCCCTCCGGCAAAGAGAGAAGTGAGACTTCCTGTTTTCGATTCACTACCAGCGCATCACGCGGATCCTCGCGTTTGCAAATCGCTGCGATGCTCAACCCGCCGGGAATAATCGTCGGCAAATCTTTTAATGAATGAACGGCGATATCGATACGAGTATCAAGCAGCGCTTCTTCGAGTTCCTTCGTGAACACTCCTTTGCCACCGATTGCCGACAGCGGATCTGTACTCGCGTCGCCGGAAGTCTTGATGATCTCGATGCGCACGGTGAGGGAAGGGTGGAGCAACTCAAGTTCAGCCTTGATCATTCCGGCCTGCGTCAGCGCAAGCTTCGAACCGCGAGAACCGATTACCAGATTGTCTTTCATGACTGGATTCAAGGGTCGGAAACTATTCTTCGAGACCGAAGATATCGCGCCAGGCCTGGATGGTTTCAGCATCGCTCGCGTCATAGGAGCGTCGCATGTGGCTCAACAGCGGATGGGAAATCTTGTTAACAGTGGACACCAACAAAGCTTCAACCGCAGTTTCCTGTTCGGCGGTCAACGGTCCAAGCCGGTTCCGCTGTCGAGTTAGTTCCATTCTGGCTATGTCCTGCAGCTTGTTTCTGAGCGCCCCAATCGTGGGACCAATGTCCAACACGCGAAGCGTTTGCTGAAACTGCATGATCTCAGATTCCACTATCAATTCCGCCCGCTCTGCTTCCCGTTCACGCTCGCGAATGTTTGACGAAATCACCGACTCAAGATCGTCGATGTCGAACACAAAGACGTTGGGAAGTTTGCCAACCGCCGGATCGATATTGCGAGGAACGCTGATATCAATAAAGAACGACGGCCGGTTTCTTCGCCTGGCGAGAGCCTCGCGCGCCATCTGTTCGGTAATCAAATACTGATCGGCTGCGGTCGAACAAATGATAATGTCCGCCTCTGCGAGATAGGCGGAGAGCTCCGCAAAGTTGATTGTCTCTCCACCGAGTTCGGCTGCCAGACGTCCAGCGCGCTCTTCAGTTCGGTTGGCAAGCAGAACCCGCGAGACTCCGGCGTTGATCAGGTGACGTGCGGAAAGCTCGGCCATCTCGCCCGCGCCGATCAGAAGCGCGGTGTGTCCCTCCAAAGAGTTAAAGATCTTCTTGCCGAGTTCCACGGCCATGTAGCTGATCGAAACGGCGTTGGCGCCGATGCCTGTTTCAGTGCGTACGCGTTTCGCCACGCGGAAGGCGTGATGCACAAGCCGGTTCAGTATTCTTCCGGCAGTACCGGCTTCCAGCGCGATTGAATAGGCCCGGCGAACTTGACCCAGGACCTGTGGCTCGCCCACTACCATGGAGTCGAGCGACGAAGTTACGCGAAAAAGGTGTCGCACTGCCTCGTCGTCGGTGTGCTGATATAGATGGGTTTCGAAAAACGAACGCGGCAAAGAATCCGTCTTACTTAGAAACTGGTTCACTCGCTCGATGGTGTCACTCAGCCGATCATTTGCAGTCTCTGCCAGAACTTCTACGCGATTACACGTCGAAACAATCAGGCCCTCTCTTACAACATCGCCATCAACCAGCGCGCGTAGTCCGCTTGAGCACGCTTCCTCCGTGAGCGCGAGACGCTCGCGCACTTCGACCGGCGCGGATTTGTGATTGATTCCTACTAAAACAATAGACATTGAGAAGTGTTATTAAAGACCCGGAATGTGCGCCTCAGCCGAAAACGTGATAGCCGCCCATGAGCCGAGCGCCGAAAAATGTCAGCAGAACCAGGGCGAATCCTGCCACGCCCATCCAGGCGGCTTTGCGTCCTCGCCAATCGGAAGTTGAACGGTAAAGAATCAGCAACAGGTAGAGCAACCACGTGAGGGCTGCAAATATCTCCTTTGGATCATTGTGCCACAAACGGCCGTCGCGTGACGACGCCCATACCATGCCAGTGGCTATTCCGACTGTTAACAATGTAAGACCAATAGCTGCCGAACTGGTTGCAATTTCGTTAACAGTTGTTAGCGAAGGAAGCCGGTGGAAGATCGCGCTGAAAGTTTTGAGTTTTAGCTCCCGCTCTTGCAGCAGATACATGATGCTTGCCAGAAAGACCACGAAAAACGCCGCGTAAGCAAACAGGAGCAGCGTGGTATGCACCGGAAAAAGCCAGATAGCTGAGCGAATGCTCGCCTCCGCGTGATCGGGCGTGGCGGAGCGGATAACTGTCGCGAGAAAGACCAGGAGAGACACCAGCGGCAACGTAACTACGCCCAGCGGCCGCGCCCGGTAGCGGTAAAGGACAAGGCCATAGCTGGCGACAAGTGTCCAGGCCAGGAAAGAAAGAGTCTCGCGCCGCGTGAACAGGGGATAGTGACCGTCAATTGCCCAGTCGGCAATCAGCGCCGAGGTATGCAGTACGAAGCCGGACGCCATCGCCCATTCAGAAACTCGCTGCAACGCGCGACGCTTGTTGAGAAACGCCAGCACTGCATGTATTGCGGAAACTACGTAAGCGGCCAGGACGGCCAGCAATAGCGATCTCATGTTTGGTAATCGTAGTGTAAAGCGACGCAGTCAATTCTAGTTGAGGACAGAGGGCGCGGCAAGGAAGGCGTCTTCAAGGTAGTGGGTCAGTTTGGTTTTGCTGGAGTGCCTCGACGCGTAGCGTCGGCCTGAGTTTAGCCCGGCTTTTCAAAGCCGGGGAAGGTCGTCGCTATTGCTCGCGTCGCGTAGCGACGCCGGAATTAGGAAGCTATTCACCCGTCGCTACGCGACGGAGACTGTCGCAAATTGAGGACCCGGCGTTAAAACGCCGGGCTAAACTCAGGCGACGCTACGCGTCGAAAACCTCACAGCATTAGCCCAAACTGCTCTGTATGCCGTCAGTGACATCCCCGATAGAGACTGTGGTAATCCCGCTTGTCTGAGTTTCCAGCCACGAAATACGCTTATTCATGACCACAATCAATATCAGGCGCACCCTTGTCTTGGCACTTCTCTGTGCGGTCTCGCTCCCCGTGGGCTGCATCGGTCGGAATTCCAAAACAATCGCGAAACCAAAAGTTCCAGCAGCGGAGCATCGAGCCGGTGACACACCCGCTTCTACTGCCAACAATCCTCACAAATATAGTGACCTGCTCGCGAAGGTCGAATCCGAGCGAGTTACACTAGCCTTGCGCCATCATCGAGCTACTTCCGAGCCTGAACGGATCCGAGTTGTGGCTGAAGCTCGCGAGGCCCTAATCC
>JBOGOP010000085.1:0-18915 GCA_050747225.1 Pyrinomonadaceae bacterium | reverse complement strand
TTCGGAATAGGGCTCCCGGACTGAACCCAATCAGAATGTCCTTTAAATTTCTGCCAACTCTGGTTTTCGTGGTTGTAATGATATGTTGGTTTGTGTTTGCCGGGGTCTTTCTACTCCGAAAAAAACCGCCGAGTCCGCCCGATCAGAAACGCGAGCCTGGTTCGCTTTTCGGAGTTGCCTTGCAGGGAATATCTTACGGACTAGTCTGGGGCGTGCGCCGTGCGACGTTTACCCCAATCGCCGCGAGCAATGAGCCGATTTCAATATTCGCAGGTGTGCTGGGGATTTGTGCCGCTGTTGGATCTGTCTGGTTAATGACAACGGCAGTAAAAACTCTCGGCAAGGAATGGAGCTTGACTGCGCGTTTGGTTGAAGGGCATGAATTAGCGACAAGTGGCCCGTATGCTTTTGTGCGTCACCCAATTTATGCAGGCATGCTGGGAATGCTGGTGGCCACCGGATTGGCTACTAGCCATTGGGCAGTGCTGCCAGCCGCGCTGGGGATTTTTTTCATAGGTACGGCAATCCGGATTCGCAGCGAAGAGAGATTACTGCGCGAAGCTTTTGGCGAGCGGTTTGATAACTACGCGCGAAACGTGCGGGCGCTCGTCCCCGGTTTGTACTAATGTCCGAACGCCCTTATCCCCTCTCCGTCAGCGGAGAGGGGTTAGGGGAGAAGTCAGCCGGTGCGCCCAACCCTCCCCAGTGGGGAGGAGAGCAAGGACATATGTTGGTCTATATGTCCTGATGTCTAGCGGACGAGATGAAGCTAACATGAGCAAAGCGAAAATTCTTGCAACCCTCGGACCCGCCTCGCGCGATCAGGCAGTGATCGAGAGCCTGATACGTGCCGGCGCTGACGGTTTCCGCATTAACATGTCGCACGGCACTCAGGAGGAGAAGACGGATGACATCAGGCGTGCTCGGGCTGCTGCCGAAAACATGAACCGGCCGTTGGCTATTCTTGTCGATCTCTCAGGGCCAAAAATTCGCACCCGCCAACTCAAAGATGGACAACCAGTGACCTTGAAAGCGGAAGATCTTTTTATCCTTACGACTCAGGATATCGTCGGCGACGAGCAAAGAGTCGCTACGAACTATCCTGATCTTGCACACGTAGTCGAACCCGGCACCAGGCTCCTGCTTGATGACGGGGCCATCGCCCTGGTGGTGGAAAGCACAACTAAAACTGACGTGATCTGCCGCGTGATTAATGGCGGAGTGCTGGGTGAACGCAAAGGCATAAACCTGCCGGGAGTTTCCCTTCCTATCGATTCATTGACCGAGAAAGATCTTGGTGATTTGAAATGGGCGGTGGCGCAGCAGGTCGACTATATCGCGCTGTCTTTTGTTCGCCGTGCGGAAGACTGCTCACGCGCCAAAGATCTAATTAGAGATGCGGGAGGCCGCGCACCGCTCGTCGCCAAGATCGAGATGGCTGAAGCGATCGATCATCTTGACGAAATCATAGCCACGGCAGATGCCGTGATGGTTGCGCGCGGCGACCTTGGAGTAGAGACAAGCGTGGAGTTGGTGCCCGTTTATCAAAAACGAATTATTCAAAAGGCAATGCAGGCCGGGAAGATGGTAATTACGGCGACACAAATGCTGCAGTCGATGGTAACGAACCCACGACCGACGCGCGCAGAAGCTTCAGATGTAGCCAATGCGGTTTGGGATGGAACGGATGCGCTAATGCTTTCGAATGAAACTGCCAGCGGCCTTTATCCCGTTGCCGCGGTGGAAACAATGTGCCGCATCATTGAATCGGCTGAGGCCGGCAAAGAGCCCGAAGCAGACCAGATTGCAAAATGGGCGGGGCAACAATCTGGTCGTGTCAGCCGGGCGCTATGCGAAGCGGCAGCCTTCGCTGCCGATGAGATGGGCACAAAAGTGACGGCAGTGTTGACGGAATCAGGATTGATGGCTCGTCGACTTTCCGCTCTACGACCTCATCAGAAAATCATCGCGCTGACAAACTCGCGGGAAGTGCAAAACGAACTGGCCCTGATCTGGGGTGTGGAATCGCTCATTGTGCCGAAGGCTGAAACCACCGAAGAGATGCTCAAACTCGGTGAGCGGACTCTGTTGGCAAGCGGCGCGGTCCAGCATGGCGAAACAATAGTGATAATGGCCGGAAGACTTTCCGGCTTGGGCCTATCCAGTTCCGTCACGCTGTTTACGGTTGCGGGAGACATTCACGAAACGGTTGCGTAAGGTGCGCGGTGTTTGCTCGCTTGAGCGTTACTCAGCTCGTAGTATTTCGTGGATGGTGTCTTTAAGCGAGCCCGCCGGATTTATCAGTCCGGGCGGCTGCTGTGGGTCGCGCCAGTTGTCGAGGATTCCTACCTGATGAACGCATTGCAGTGTGCAGGTAGGCGCACACCATTTCTCAGTTTTGTACTCACGATCGAAGTCGGCCATCGTGTAATCCTCGAGCGGAATGCCCGGATAGCCGCGCTGTTGCGAACACCAGTGAACCAGTCCTTCTTCGCAGATGTATAGGTACCGCGCTCCCGCACGACAACGCCACTGATAAGGTTTCCCTTCGGCGATGCTGTCCTGGAACCAGTTGAGACGTGCGTGATCTTTGTTGCCCATCTTCTTTACCTGCTGAAAAATGTCCTTCTCTTTCGCAGAAAGAGGCTTGAGCGTACCGTCACCATCGTGAATAACACCGACCGTTGTTGAGAAGCCCAGTTCCACTGCGCGCTTTGCTACCGTAAGTGCATCTTCAGGATTCTTAATCCCGCCGCCAATGACGGAATTGATGTTTACGTGGAAGTCAGCATACTCCGAAAGATAGCGGAGCTTCTTATCAA
Source organism: Pyrinomonadaceae bacterium (assembly GCA_050747225.1). GTDB lineage: Bacteria > Acidobacteriota > Blastocatellia > Pyrinomonadales > Pyrinomonadaceae > PSRF01. The sequence continues at coordinate 16,093 of JBOGOP010000085.1, read as the reverse complement.
GCACGCGCAAGCTTTTGCGCGAGACTTCATCAGGTTCAACGTTGTCGATACTGATTTGCAGGTTGTCGAGTCCCGCTTTGTTCAGACGCTTGATTCTCTCAGGCGTGAAGTAATATCCATTCGAGATAAGCCCGGCAATCATTCCATGGCGCCGGATCTGATGGATGATATCGTCTAACTCAGGGTGCATCATCGGCTCGCCGCCTGAGATCGTAACGATGGATGTGCCAAGGGCTCCCAGCTTGTCGATCCGCTTCTTGACCAGGTCAACCGGCACAGGTGAAGACGTATGGTCATACTCATTACAGTAGCCACAAGCCAGATTACAACGACGCATTGGAATCAGGTGGGCGAGCACCGGATGACGCGAGGAGACGAGCGCCCGGCCGATAAAGCTGAACTGACGAACTTTTTGCTGAATAAACTTGGTTTTACGCATTACGAAGACTGGCCTGGAATTCAGAACCGACCGAAACATATGAAGTCGAAGAATAGGCGACAGAGGCTTGCAAACGCAACCCGTCACCGCCGGCTCTTTCCCCAAATAGAAAGGGCTCTGATTGTAGACTCAGAGCCCGCCCTTTTGGTTTGTTAGGCTACCGTTAGCCCTTGATGATCTTCACGCTTGAATCAAGCTTAATATTGAACTCCTCTGACGATATCTTCAGATTCCGTTCCATGTCGCTCAAACGCATGGTGGTGGCATCGTCGTTCTTCTCGACGATCTTTGTCTGTACCGGCATGCCGGAGGAATCAACCCAGATTTCAGCGTACTTGTAGCTGGCATTTCCCTTGGGCACGAGCGTCAGATGGATTGTACTGGTGCCACCCCACAAAGTTTCTTCACGGACATCCTGCACCGGTTGAAACTTCGCTTCCAGCTGCTGCTTCGACATGTACATCATGTCCAAAATGGTTCCCGCGCCTTGGTTACCTTTGATGGAACCTGTCTTGCCCTTCATCGCCTGACCCAGGCTCGGGCGAAACAGAGTGTACTCACCGTTGGAGACAGCGAGAATCTCACGCCGCGGTTTTTGCCATTCAATGCGCACTGAAGCGTTTCGTCCGGTGGCTGGAAGGTACAACACCCACCCGCTGTAATTGTCCTTGTCGCGCAACTGCGCGTTGTACTTCTCCATGCTCAAACTTGCCTTGAGCGACTTGAGTGACTGCCGGTTACGCTCCATCCGGTTCAGGACCGAACTCACCAACCCAGCACTCTGCCCATTTGCAGGTCCTGGCGAACTGATGATCGAAACGCCGACCACTACCGCCAATAACAGACCTAAGGGGACTAATCTCTTCATGACTAACTCCTCAAATACTTAAAAAGACCGACTTCTATTTATGACCGCAACCCAACCAATCATTTGGGTGCGAAAAAACCCCGCAATTATAAGGGATGGCTAACGTATGTCAACCTCGTAGCCTCGTGTATTGCCGTCCTTGTCGACCACCTTTCGTATTTTAAGGACCTGGACGTCATTGCGGCCTGTGACGGTCCGCACTACCTGTTCCACCTTGTCCTTATCCTCTGCGTTTCCAATAACTTCGGGGCCAATAAACACGGTTGACGCGGTGAGGTTTTGATGCCCGGCGTAGACTCGCCGTTCGCTATTTTCAAACCAACTTTTCGGTGTCAAAAAGATGAAAATTAAAATAACAACGCATAGAACGTCCCACTGCCAGGTGTTTCTGGCGTAATTCCAAAAAAACAACTTTCGTAACAGATTCAGCAAATCAAGTTCTCAAAACTTCCTATTCACTTAGCAAATCTCGCGCCCCAATGAAGGGATGACGAGGATTCTAGCCCTTGCCAGAAGCCCTGTAAATCTACTGCTTAACCGGTTACAACTGAATGCTTGTGGCTGGTTCTACGATATGGCCGTCGCGCATTTGCACTATGTGTCGGCACATTGCTGCGGCTTCCGGGTTATGAGTGATCATAACGATGGTTTGATTGAATCGGTAATTCAACTCCTGAAACATATTTAGCACAAGAGCTGAATTCTCCGAGTCCAGATTGCCGGTTGGCTCATCGGCAAGGACTATCGCCGGCCGAGTGACCACCGCTCGCGCCAAAGCAACGCGTTGCTGTTCGCCGCCTGATAACTCCAGCGGCTTGTGGTGCAGTTTGTCTTCGAGTCCGAGGAGCTTCAGCACTTCCCGGCGACGCTGCGGATCCTCGCCACCATTACCGTGAATGCGTTCGGCGAGCCGCAGATTTCCCTCGGCTGTGAGCGTAGGGAACAGGTTGAATCGTTGGAATACAAAACCAATCTTGCGTCGACGAATGTCGGTTCGCTTAGCGTCGCTAGCTGCAGTTAAATCTTCGTCATCCACAACGATACGGCCTGTCGTCGGAGTTAGCAGACCGCCGAGCAAGTGAAGCATGGTCGACTTCCCACACCCGGACGGACCCATGATAGCCACGAATTCGCCCTCGTAAACCTCGAGCGACACTCCCCGTAGCGCCGGCACATCAACCTTGCCAACCCGATAGGTTTTTACGAGGTTCTCAGCCTTTAGAATAGTTCTCATCAGCAGTTAGATAATCCGATTCCTTAACCAGACAGGACGCCTGATGTTAATACATGCAGAGGTTTAATAGCTACCACGTGGAATCTGTCAGGGCGCAACGGGAGCCTTATTGCGTTGCCGAGCGTCAAGATCGAGTTCTGGCAGCTGCCATCTGTTTTCCAGCACAAACGCTTCAGGCTGGAACTCTCGATCGATGTCAGCGGCGGCAGGAGATTGGTAGGAGATACTCAGTTTGTAGTGATCATGTGGACGTGTTATCTCAATGCGAGAAGGGAGGCGAAGTTGCGCCGCTTCGCCAAAGGGCTTTTCGTCCCAGTAAGCAACATCCGTTATGAGCAATCCCTGATTGTCAAAAGACTGGAGGCGGGCTAAACGAATTCCAGCTACGCGGTCAAACCAAAACCTGCGCAAGAGCCGAGCCTCGCCGGAGGTCGGCTGGGAAAACTCCTCAAGAAGGTAATAACCCCTCACCACCCGCGTACCGGATTTGGCTTGTGGACGGTTGTCCGGCTCCTCCTGATAAAACTCACTCCGAGCGTACGTCAGTCCGCTCTGAGCAGTGTCCGGGATCCCACTTACCATAAGAGCTTCAGTGAGATGTTGAGGGCGCAGGTTGGAAAGGGCGTTCACTGCGTCCTTTGCATTCATCACCTTCCTGGGTTTTTCAGAGCTGCCACCAGCCGCTCCATCCAGGTCCATTTTTTCATAGGTGGCGCTATTCGTTCCCTTCACAAAGCGACGGTACTTCTCCTCACCTTGCAACACTGCAACCCGAAACGTTTCGCCGTTTGAAGTCATCTGCGCGATATCTTTCGCGATGAACGGGACTTGAATGATGAGGTAAATATTGCCTGGCTTCTGCACTGTAAGTTGTCCGTCAGCCTGTTTATATTTTTCAGCAATGCCAGCTTCGGCAAACGAAGTGTCTTCAAAAACTATGTCTACTTTTCCGTGTATGGATCGGACTGCGGCCAGCCGATTTACTTCGCTAATCAGTCGAGCGGTATCTGCTTCGACTAGGGGAGTAAGAAGCTGTGGCACCTGAACCTTCTTGTGAGTGCCAAAAATTCCACAACCGCTCGCAAGCATCGAGGCTGAGATCAGAATCAGAATGAATGGGAGCCGTTTAAGCGAGCGGGGCTGAGCAGCAGTTGGATTGGGCATGAAACGGAATCTCGGAATAACTCACTGTAAATCACGATAGTCCTACAAAATTAGAGGCTCAAGCTAACAAAGACGTTTTTCCTTGTCAACGCGTCGTTTTTCGTCGCTGGGGCCTGCAGCATTTCCTCGTCAACCGCAGAAACCAGACTGCGCATTCCAAGCGCTCGCTATTGAAGCAAAGCTTAGCGACGAACGTAACTCACCCGTAAAGTTGGGTTGATGCTCGTCTTTTAATCCAGCACCAGACTGTCCTTGCCAAATCTGTGCCGCAGTTTATTGATCGCCTGAAGAACCCGTGGCCGGCTGACCAGGCGATACTCGAGGTCGCGCTTACCGGGAAAATCAAGCAGCATTATTCCCAGCAGGATAGTCAGAATGCCTTGCCCCGGAACTCCGGGAATTGACATCACAATTCCCAGCGCAACCAGTAACAGGCCCAGAAGATTCTTAACGAAGACGCCAAGGAACCGTACGACCGGGGGCTTGTCAGACCACAACTCTCTCGGCGTGTCCTTCCGAAAATAATCAGACGGAATCTTCACCATGATGAACGACACGATGGCCAGACTTATCGTAAAGGTCACCAGGAACAGAAGGACGCCAACCAGGACACCCTGCCAGGTAATGGATCCGAACATAACTGTTTGCATCTCTTCCTTCGTTCGCTTGGCCTATTCTATCTTGCTACGGGCTTCCAGTAGTGTCTGCAGAATTTCGTTCACAACTTGATCCGCGAGTTGGGGAAGTTTGAAGTCCGGCTGTTGGGCGACTTCCCAAAACTCATCAAGACCTCTTGCGCCGGAACGTTCAAGGGCAAAGGCCTGAACCAACAAATCGATGACGTCCGCAGCCTTGACTAGTCGCGCTTCAAGGCTGACACGTCCTTCGTAGTCTTCGTAGAGTGCCCGGTACTCCGATTCGACAGATCCCACTCCAGACACGATGTCTGCAAAGGCTGACGTCTCAGCAGTCTTCCTCGCATCCGCGCCAAAATAAGCAGTGGCTGTTCTCGGCATGTCGCCGACGCGGGTCTCCGCCCAATCGTGAAGCAGAGCCATTCGGAGCACGCGTTCGCAATCAACCTCCAGCCCGCGCGCGGCAACCTCATCCGCCAGCATCATTGCGGTGACACACACGCCGAAAGAGTGTGCCGCGACTGACTCCGTGCCATTGGGTAGACCGCGCAGGGTCCAACCAGTTCGTTCCAGGCGTTTCAATTGTTGAAGTTCAATCAGTGTCGCAAGCATCCCACTACTTTAACGCGCAGGGTCGTGCCGACCAAACTCGTCCAGTACAGACTCGTCCATGACAGGCAAAGGCCAGCCAATACGAAAACGGCGACACGATTTCTCGCGCCGCCGTTTCCATGGCCCCCCGGTTGCGTTTATTGATCTTTTGTCGTGCCTGCGCTTGCCGACTGCGTGAGCACGAGGTTGAAATTCGTACCCTTCTCCAATCGCAGATTACCGCCCTGGAGTGACAAAACTGAACTGCCTTCAACAGACGTACTGCTCGACTGAGAAACCTGAATTCCGCTGAGCGATCGCCCGACGCCATTTGTAGTGCGGCCAACCGCTCTCGTGGTTGAGTCTACGGTAGAGCCAACTGCTGATGTCGTGCCTCCAACAACACTGCCGACAGTTGAAGTGGTGGAATTGACGACTCCACCAACGCCGCCAACCAAACCACCATTGCTGCTTGACGACGAACGAGTCGAACTTGTTGATTGTGAAGATCCACTGGCCATGGTGTCAGTTCCAAAGAGGTCCTCGTTGTTAGCGTGGACGCTGGCTCTGCCACTCGTGACCGAAGTTATCGTGGCGGCGATCGGAGTCTGCAACGATCCCTGCTCAAGCCGATCAAACAAGATGCCTATCCGTGATTCACCATTGTCTTTGCTCTTCTGCGCAACTTCCGTTACATGGCCCACTAGTCTCGAACCTTTGCCAACAACCGTGTGCCCTCCTGACTTAATTGCCTGTGTCGTTTTCAGGACGACTTGGTCGCCGACCTTGGCGTGACGTGCATCAATAGTGTTCTGAAGCTGACCGCTCAAGTTAGTCCCTGATTCCAGATTGATACTTTTGCCGGCCTTGTTAGCTGTGGCCGACGTTTGACTGCTCGCCGCACCGGACGCTTTAGTCTCCGCCTTTTGGGCATTTGCGACCAGCGAGCAAACGACGAATATACTGAGGATTACAAAAGCTCTCTTCATGGTTTCACCTCTTAGTTTTTGCGCCTTAAGTTGAAGGGCGAAATTTTTACTGTTTGCAGGATGAGTGAATTCTAGGAGGCGTTGTCGCGATCGCGGCGATAGCTATCTTGCAAATTTATTGCAAATAGAAATCACAGGAGTAGGTAAGCGCTCGCGGGGGTAACGAGGTTGGTGATATCTGTCTGAGCCGCTTCAGTCGTCTAGCAGCCTTCGTGCTGGCAATTGCAGCCTATTTCCATCACGTGCGACTTTTCGGCCTCTCGACAATACTCTCCGCAATACTTGCTGCCCTGTTCAGGCGGACAATCGCACGCCGGATGCGCACATTTGTTTTCTGCGTTCTCGGCCATAAAACTTCCCTGCTTTCTGGTTGGTTCGAGCTTGAACTTTATCCTAAAACTCAAAAGTTCAGTGGTCAAGGACGAATCGAGTTCGCGCTTTAGGGAGCCTCGCGCAATATGATCGTCCGTTGCGCGTCGCCTAGTTTCACCTTCATCGGTTTCTGTAATTGAATCGGATGCTCCTCCCCGTCCACGCTGATGACGAGATTCAAACCGGTGCCACTCACCCTTGCACTGGGAGAGCCTGTCACCATCGGAGGAACTCTCGGGATCAAATTATTCGCAACTATTCGCCATGCTGCCGGCGCGCAACGAATACGAATTCCCGGCGTGTCTGTCTCAAAGGATTCATCCACACTTAGCGCCTCAGCTTTGAAGGCACCCTCTCCGCAGCGTATGCCTGAGCCATCGTAAAACGTGACGAGACCGGAAACAAATATATAAGAACCGCTGCTGGAATTTTTCACTACCAGGCTGATGTTGGTTACGGGCGAATCTTCCGAGCCGTTGAGCGCGGTGGTCCTTAAAGTTGCTTCAAGTACCGCTGCGCCGCTTCCGTCCAATGCCACGGCTTTCTCGCTAAGTGCTACGCGCCTTTCGGACGCACCTGCAGTCGTTTCCTGCGCCACTCCGCTAATGCAACTCATCAAAAACAGCGTGCCAATCAGAATCACTCTCATCACTATTCGTCTCCTTCAGTTGAGGCTGCGAAATCCAAACGTGGAAGGGTTGATTCTAGTGCCGCGACGGCTGGCGATCAATACAAATAGAACGCGTAACAGCGTAAACAGCTATGCCAGGTCGCGAGGTAAGAACCGTGCGCCGTGCGGCATGATGTAGCCTTGCTGCTCACTGCGCACTTCGCTTAGAGCATCAGTTAACGACCGTACTGGGATCATTCTCAGCTGACGAACCTTGTCTTCCGGCAAGTCCGAAACAAGAAAAACGTGGTAGCGCTCGGCCTTAGTCAACAACGACCAGGCCGTCTGACCGTTAACTTCATAAGCGTCGCGTAGACGGCGCTCGAGCTCCGCTGCGCTTTTTTCCTCAAACCATTTTAGGAAAGTCGGATGACCGAGGCCATCACGACACTCTGCAAGCAGCACAATCGTACCGCCAGCAGCGCAAGCATGCGCGGCCATGTCCAGAGCTTTATGGGCCTGAATAAGATTGAGGTCGTGAGGCGAACCGCCGCAGCTCGCAATAACAACGTCGCGCTTTTTGTCGATCCCCACTGAATGACTGGCAAGATAATCGCTACAACCGGCGTAATGCGCGGCTCGCCACTCGCCCGCATAGATGCGGACCGCGCGCCCTCGTTCATCGACTACGCAGTTAACGCTGAAGCGCGGCTCGATCAAGCCCGCGACTCGTTCGCATTCCTCGTGGACTGCGTTGCCGTCAAGGAGTCCTGTGCCCACGCCAGCGCGGCGCCCACCCGTTTCACCGGTTTCGAAGTCGAGCGCCAGCATGTGAGTCGCTTCGATCGTGTGTGCGGAAGCGAGTCCGGGACAAATGGATTTACGTCCTCCAGTAAAACCAGCGAAGTAATGAAACCCAATGGCGCCAGTTATGATGACGTGAGAAAAGTCCTTGAGCGCACGATTGACTTCTACGGGCGTGCCGCGTTCGGTGGTCCCCAACGAGATCATCTGTGCAACATCGTAAGCGGAATGATCAATCGTTCTAACACGTTGCGCAATGAAAGGAGTCAGGAGTTCAACTTTTTCGTCCGGAGTGACTGGCCGATGTATTCCCGTAGCGAAAATAATTGCGAGATCAGCGGGCGACACACCGGTCTGAATTAGCCGGCGTACCAGCAGATTTAGAATTTGTGCACTTGCCGTTGCCCGGGTGGCGTCTGAGACGACGATCAAAACCGATTCGCCGCCGGAAAAAAGCTCTTCAAGCGGTGGTGACTGGATTGGCGCACTCAAAGCCTCGCCAATTTCCACATCGGTCAACGGCTTGTCGTCGTTTGAGTTGCCCGACAGGAGCTGGTACCGGTTTTCATCGAAGGTAAAATTCCGAAAGCCTTTGCCGTAGCCTAATTGAATTTCGGTCATCGCGTGGCTCATTGGCTCGGTGGAGGAAGAATCACACGCCAAAGTCGACCAGCGCGCGCTCGATGACGTGCAGTGAAGCAAAGTCAGTGTCACCGGCAGTGCGCGCCTCGGCGAGCCACTTGCGAAGCTGCCGAGCTTCCTCAACGGATGAAATGCGGCAGGCACCGGTCAGCGCCAGCGTAAGCAATGCATCCGGAGCGCCGTGGGTGACAAGGGCCGCTTGCAGGGCAGCTTGTTCGCGGAGATCCAACGTGAGTAGAAGTTTGATTTCCATCGAGGGTTGAAACAGGCAACAGTCGGCAATTAGGAGTTGGCGAATTATTAATGTCTGAGATACCTGGCAGATCCCACTAGAGCACACTCAGCGATTGTGTGACATCAGCGATTATATCTTCGGCCGCCTCAATGCCCAGTGCAAAACGTACCGTTGCCGGTGAAACGCCGGCGGCTTTAAGTTGTTCGTCTGAGAATCCTGCGTGTGATGAATACATCGGATAACTCGCTAACGTTTCAACGCCACCGAGCGAAGGAGCGGTGCGCACTAGCCGGAGTGAATTGAAAAGCTTTTCGACTTCCTGCTCACCACCGACCAGATCGATCGCGACAACACCGCCGAATGCCTTCATCTGACGCTTCGCCAGCGTGTGGTCCGGATCGTCTTCAAGTCCCGGATAGTAGACCCGGGCGACCTTCGGATGCTGGCGAAGGGCAGCTGCCAGCAGCAGCGCGTTGTCGCAAGACCTGCGCACGCGCACGTCCAGGGTCTTCATGCCTCTCGATAAGAGATATGCAGCCGCGGGATCGAGGGTAGCGCCTACCATCACGGATGTGTGTCGTACGCGATCGATAAAGTCTTTGCTTCCGGCAACGGCTCCCGCAGTTAAGTCGGAATGTCCGCCAAGATATTTCGTCGCACTGTGCATCACGGCGTCTATGCCATGAGCGATTGGTTGCTGTAAGACGGGAGAAGCGAACGTGTTGTCGACAACTGAAAACAGGCCGGCAGTTTTTGCCACCTCAGCAGCTAGATTCAAGTCGATGATGCGGTTTAGAGGATTAGCGGGCGATTCGAACCAAAAGACTCTGGACTTTTCTCCGGCAATTTCTGATAGGTTGGCAATTTCATCGACGCTGATAAAGCGCGATCGAATTCCAAAGCGGTTCAGAACTTTTGTAAGGATCTTGACCGTGCCTCCATAGACGGAATTGCAGGCGATTACTTCGTCGCCCGAAAGGCAAAGGGTTGCCATCGTGCAGAAGGTGGCAGCTGATCCCGACGAGGTGACGACGCAAGCTTCCGCGCCCTCCAACTCCGCAATCTTTCTTTCTGCCTCGGCAACGGTCGGATTTGCGTAACGTGAGTAGAAGTAGGCGTCAGGTAATTCGCCGTGCGCGTATCTCCGCATCTCATCGAAGTCTTTGAAAGCAAAGGTTGCAGAATGGAAAACAGGAGAAACCACCGCACCAAACTCTTGTTCTTCAGTTCTCTCGCCACCATGGACCGCAATCGTGGCCGGCGATAGTTTGAGATCGCTTGCTGAATCATTTGGGGCCATGAAACTCTGAAACTCCAGGCGTTAGGAAGCTTGTGGGCGGGCTAAGCTTAACAAATTAGATACGTCGGCGACAGGGTGTTAGCGCCCCTGCAGTTCAGTGGGAGAGTGTCTGCGTGACGAATCTAATAAAAAGGGGCCACTCGCGGTGGCCCAAAAGAGTCGAACTGTAGATGCGTTGTCCGCGGTGCAAGTGCAGACGATAAGGATAACTCAACTACAAGGCATGAACACCAAGTGTGGTGTTGAAGTCCTTGTAGAGTTCGTTGTATTCATGCACTCGACGTTCTATCAGTGACGGCAGTTCATCAATTTCATTCACATTGATGATGGCATTAACGTTGTTGAGGAATGCGGTGTGCGCGTCCATGGTGCGCAACGATGGCGACAGCATTACGAAGAATAGCCGGCGACGTTGTGCCGGCCTCAAAATGTTTACCTCGCGCGTCACAAAGACAGGCCCCTGTTCTGCCGGGTCAAATCTTGGATCCAGCAAAACTATGTCCAGCAGATTTTCGCGCATGCGATCGACAGCTTGCCTGGCATCGTCGGCTACGAAAACTTGATACCCATTCGCCGCCAGGCTGCGCGCAACCGATTCGCGGTACTCTTCAGGGACGCATACCAAAGCTTTCCGCGGATCCCAGGAGGGACGAGCGTAGGGAAGATTACGTCCTGTAGCCGCCGGCTGATGAATCAGGCCCGCGAGCAATTCAGCCAACCTGTCTGCGGAACCTCCTTGGGGAGGTTCCGGCGCGTGCCCCGGTAACTCAAAAAGCGGAGCCGGGTTCGGTTGCTCGAAACGAGGGTCGTCTCTAGAGGGCGATGCGTTAACAGCAGTTTGTTCCAGCGCCGTACTGGGTAAGCCAGAGTCCACGCTGTTATGACATTTAGGACAGCGAATAACAAAAGGCCGCGACGGGACTCTCGCTTCGTCGACCTGCAACCGGGAATCGCATTTTGGACAAACAATAATCATGGCAAGTTCACGTGGGCGTCGAGATTTAGGAAATCAGTTAACTACTCAATCATATTCAACATGGACCCACGATCTGAGACCGCAGCCAACGGAACACTATTTCCCTCACGGTTCATATAGTCCTCGCCCGTTACTCCCTTCAACTCCAGCAGCAAATTGTTTTGATTGGTGGCGAAAGCTAGTCCGTCCTCGAGCGTAACCACCCCTCTTTCGATGAGGTCCCTGATCACGCTGTCAAAATTCTGCATGCCGTCCAGCTTTCCATCTTTCATTGCATCAAGCAAAGACTTTCCATCAGCTTCGCCGGCTTCTATGTACTCGCGAGTTCGTGGGCTGGAACGCAGTATTTCAACGGCTGCAACGCGACCGCGCTGGTCCGCTCGCGGGATCAAGCGTTGGGAAACAATGTACCGGAAGGTTTGAGCCAGACGAGTTCGGATGACGGGTTCTTCATTTTTCGGATAGAGTCCAATTATTCGATCGACCGTTTTGGAGGCGTCTATCGTGTGCAATGTTGAAAGAACCAGGTGACCTGTCTCCGCGGCTTCGAGCGCAATTTCCGTTGTTTCAAAATCTCTCATTTCACCGATGAGGATTACTTTTGGCGCTTGACGCAAGGCCGCTCGCAAGGCTGAAGGAAAATCCTTGATGTCGTGCCCAACTTCGCGTTGATTAATCGTCGAGTTCTTATGCGTGTGGAGGTATTCAATCGGGTCTTCAATGGTTACTACGTGGTAATGCTTCTTCTCGTTGATGATGTCGATGATCGCAGCTTGAGTGGAACTCTTTCCAGCGCCAGTCGGCCCCGTCATCAGCACCAGTCCATTTCTCAGCTCCGCAATGTCTGCGAGTTGGTTAGGAAGATTGAGGGATTTCAAGGTGGGAATATCAGTAGGAATTACGCGCATGACGATCGAGTAAACACCACGCTGCTGAAATATGTTTACGCGAAAGCGAGCTCGTGAAGGAAGGGAGTAACTGAGGTCTGATGTCCCGGTGTGCGCGAGTCTTTCGGCTGCATCGGGATTTCCGTGCATCAGAGCCATCGCGATGATCTCAGTCTGATATGGCGTGAGTTTCTGCATACCCAGGGGCTGAACGGGTGTGAGTTTCCCATTTATTTCAACCTGAGGGAGTTGGCCGACTGAAAAGTTAAGGTCGCTGATCTTATCGGACACGAGCAGCATTCGCTCGATGATAGGAGGCAGATCGAAGAAGCTCATTACCTGGGACTCCGGGGGGAAGTTTACGTGGATGAAAGGGAATCGGCGGGATGCCAGATGGCAGTTCACCCTTGGCGCAAGGATTCTCGCGCATAACCTTGCTAAACGCAAGTAAAATCTGTTGTTACTTTCGTTGCGGGTCTTAGGACGGACCTACGAGATGTGGAGAGGGTGTTTTGTCTTATTGGCGGCATCTTTGGCGGCCAGCCAGATATCGCTAATTACGGCAACGACATCCGCGCCAGCCTGCAGCACAGGCCCTTGATTTTCGCCGGTAATGCCGCCAATTGCCACTAGCGGAACTGTGCCAAGTGCCTTTCGGACGCGTGCCAACCCCTCAAGACCGAGTGGAAGATTCGCGGACTGTTTGGTAGTTGTGCTGAAGATCGGTCCAATCGCAACATAGTCGACTGGCATTTTAGCAGCGAGACTCGCCTGCTCCAGGCTGTGAGTGGAAAAGCCAATGATTGCGTCGTTACCGAGGATGCGCCTGGCGGCTTCGGGTGGTAGATCCTCCTGTCCAAGGTGAACGCCGTCAGCCTTCAGCGCCAGCGCGATATCGACCCGATCATTGATTATGATTCTTACGCCTCGGTCGCGCGCGACCCGCACAGCCGCTTCCGCCTGCTCAAAGAATCTCAATGGGTGATCAGCCTTTTCGCGCAACTGAATCAGAGGTGCACCACAGTTACTTAAGTGGACGACTTGTTCCGCGTGCGAGAGCCTGGAGAGATGTTGGTCAGTGATCGGATAGAGATGAGTACCGGCCAGGGCTTGTAAGAAGTTGGAACTCATAACTCTGAGTCTCAGCCCTCTTTTTTCTTAGGCCGTTCATTGGATTTGAGCACGCGTTTGCGCAGGCGAATATTTTGAGGAGTAACTTCGACCAGTTCGTCGTCCCCGATAAACTCAATCGCTTGTTCGAGCGACAGCTCTTTTGGAGGCACGAGTCGCATTGCTTCATCAGCAGACGCGGCACGCATGTTTGTTAGCTTCTTTTCCTTGATGGCATTCACATCCAAATCAACCGCGCGCGCATTCTCTCCAATTATCATTCCCTCATAGACCTTGACTCCAGGACGAATGAAGAGGGTTCCTCTTTCCTGAAGGTTGAATAGCGCGTAGGTTGTGGTTTCTCCCGTTCGGTCGGCCACCAGCGATCCGGTGGCCCGTCCGCGCAGCGCTCCCTGCCAATCGCCCCATCGAAGAAACATCGTATTGAGTAGCCCGGTGCCTTTCGTCTCAGTCAGAAACTCGTTGCGAAATCCGATCAAGCCGCGCGATGGTGTCTCAAACTCAAGCCGAACTCGGCCGGTGCCGTGATTGACCATTTTCGTCATTTGACCCTTGCGCCGCCCAACCGCCTCCGTAACCACCCCAATAAACTCTTCCGGGCAATCGATCACCACTTGCTCGATTGGTTCCAAAGTGCGGCCATCGCTGACCCGAGTGATCGCCTCCGGCTTGGAGACCTGCATCTCGTAGCCTTCGCGTCGCATCATTTCTATTAGTATGGACAGCTGCAGTTCCCCGCGACCGGAAACTTTGAACAGCTCTGGCGACTCCGTTTCTTCCACGCGTATTGCCACGTTGCCCAGAATTTCCTTGTCTAATCGTTCCTTAACCTGACGCGAGGTGACATACTTGCCATCCTTTCCCGCAAAGGGAGAATTGTTCACCCCGAATATCATCGAGATAGTTGGTTCATCTACGGCAATGCTGGGAAGCGCTTGAGGGTTTTCAACAGACGTAATAGTGTCCCCGATCTCGACGTTGTCGACACCGGCCAAGGCCACTATCTCGCCGAACCCTGCACGCTGAACCGGCTCTCGCTTCAACCCTTCAAATGCATAAAGTTGGGAGACTCGCACCTTCTGAAAAGAACCATCAGGCTTCGCCACCGACACCTGATCACCGAGCGCAATCTCGCCCGAGTAGATTCGTCCAATCGCCAACCGCCCTACATATTCGCTGTAGTCGAGATTGGCTACCAGCAACTGCAAAGAATCATCCCGGATCTGTTTCGGCGGCGGAATCGTTTTTACGATTTGATCGAATAGAGGTTTAAGGTTTGTTGATTCATCCGTCAGCAGCAGTTTGGCCATTCCCTCACGAGACACAGAATAGAGTATGGGAAACTCGATTTGTTCATCGGTAGCATCGAGGTCGAGGAACAATTCGTATATCTCATTAACTACTTCTTCGGGTCGCGCGTCTTGTCGATCGATTTTATTGACTACGGCGATTGCCGGAAGCCGAGCCTCGAGAGCTTTTCGCAAAACAAACCGTGTTTGCGGCAAGCAGCCTTCAGCAGCGTCAACCAGAAGCATCACGCCGTCGACCATCTTCAGCACGCGTTCGACCTCACCGCCGAAGTCTGCGTGGCCAGGCGTGTCCAGGATATTGATCTTTACATCCCGATAGTGAACGGACGTGTTCTTGGCCATGATGGTAATCCCGCGCTCGCGTTCGAGATCCATCGAGTCCATTATTCGGTCGCGAACTTGCTCGTTGTCGCGAAAGGTCCCTGACTGCCGCAACATGGCGTCTACGAGTGTTGTCTTGCCGTGATCTACGTGGGCTATGATTGCGATGTTACGTATGTCTAGTCTTTCCTGACTCATTGTTGCCCTTACATTGATGTGATAGGTCTCAAATGTCTCAAATTGCTAATAACAGCGAAACTCATATCTTACCACTTTGCACAAAATTACTCCCGCAGCGCTTGAATGTCCGCAGTCCATGACACCTACAATACGGGATTGTGGACTTGAGGAATCGTAAGTGTTCAGGTACTGAACGCTTTGGTTTGTTGGAGAGCTTCGTAAAGGACTATTCCCACGGCCGTTGCTAGATTGAGGCTGCGAACACGTGGATTCCGTATGGGAATTGTCAGACACCTCTCCCAATTTGAGCGCAAAACGTGGTCGGGTAAGCCGCGCGTTTCTCGCCCAAACACCAGACAATCATTGGGGTTAAAGTCCCAATCAGCATAGTTCCTGTCTGCCTTGGTAGTCAGGTACAAGAACCGAACTCCAGGTAATGATTCATAGAGATGCTCCAGGTTGGGATGCTTTTGCAGCGCGACTTCTGGCCAATAATCTAATCCCGCCCGCCGCAGCGCTCGATCATCCAGGCGAAAACCAGTGACCCCGACAATATGCAGAGGTACCCTGGCTGCAGCACACAGACGTGCAACGTTGCCCGTGTTGGGTGGGATCTCAGGTTCGACGAGTGCAACACGAATCATCGAGTCATAGCAAAAGTGGAGACGGTTGTTTAGTCGATTCGTTTTCTAATACAAAAGGAACGACGAGTTTCACTTGAAGTACTCGTCGTTCCTTTTGAAAGGCCATGCTGGCCTCAGAAATTTGTGTGCGCCAGTTGAGGGTTGCTGTTGAAACGTCCTGGTCCGAACTATCTCTTCTTGGCTGCTTTCTTCTTGGCTGCTTTCTTGGGAGCCGCCTTTTTCGCGGCCTTCTTCTTTCCACCTTTTTTAGTTGCCATTCTTAGTTACTCCTTCTTTTCAAGTTTTAAGGTTTCGAGCCATGACCACAAGATATTGCGCTAGCTTGTGTCTTGTGGGCTAGTGTAAACGGCGCACAACATCTTGCTATATAAACGCAAACGCCCGCGATGTCAACAACTTATTACTCTTGTGGTAAAAAATATTTTCAGCTGAGATTGGTGAGAAGCGACTCAGGTGCGCCGTGTTTTCGGTTCCGGGAAGATAGAGAGAGCAGGTACTTCGTTGGAGATCCTTCTCTCTGAGTGGGGGTTGATGCGATAAGAATTACTCTCTCGTTTTACCTATCAAGCGGACGAGGTTCTAAAGTTTTGAAAATTTGAACCTCACCATATCGGGTTATCGGAAGAGCGGAGTGAAGATCCAGCCATCATGCCGATCAATACCGTAGTAATTTATTACCGAGTTATTCTTGCTCCGGGTGGACACTCCGATGAAAGGTCCACTCGAGTTTTCATCACTACTCGATGACAAACCCTCTGCGC